>JBJMLS010000085.1:0-9023 GCA_045805185.1 Bacteroidia bacterium
GGTTATATGATATCATCAACAATCCTGAGCACCACGATCACCTGCAGGAATATTTCAATGTGATCCGGTTTCGGATTGAAAGAGGAAATAATTTTTTCTATTTCTCCAAGATCGATGAAGCCAATAGCCTGATCGAGAAAAAGCTGGAGACCTTTGAAAAATACATCGATATTATCGATCTCTTCGCGTCAATGGATAATAAGATCACAATTGGATCGCGCTTTCGCCCAACTGAAATAGCAGAAGAATGCAATGCCAATGTCCGCTTGAAGCAAAAACTGCAGAAGATCCCGCTGTACCGTTCCGAGACGCTGAGCAATAAAGTCCGCGAGATCTGCGACCTGATGACGAGGGATTCTTTTCTCGAAAAAGAGGACGAAGTGAGCGAAAATTACAAAGTACTTGACTCCTATACTTATCTCCTGGATATGATCAATTCAATAGCGATCTATGAGGATACCAGCGGAGGTGAAGGCGGAGGGATCATTTATAATTAATCATGCGGTGGTTTCGGCTCCGCTCAATCACCGAAGGCAAACAAAATACTGAACAAAAGAAAGAATGGAAAATTTTAGAATTTTAAACAGGATAGTACTGATCAACATCGCGAATAACAAATACGCCGATGTGGAACTGAGCGGTAACACTTGTTTTGTGGGAACGAATAATTTCGGTAAGACCTCGCTTCAACGCGCGATCCTTTTCTTCTATAGCGCCAATAGCCGCGGACTGGGGATCTCTCAATCCCAAAAGCCTTTCGAGGAGCATTACTTCCGTTATGAGAACTCGTTCATCGTTTATGAGATCCATACTGAAGACAGGAATTTCTTTGTAATGGCTTACCGTCATAATAAGCTTTGTTATCGTTTTGTAGACGCTCCCTACAATCCTGACTTTTTCTTCAATGAGAATGATGAGGCCCTGAAGATCGGGGAAGTATTGAAAAAACTGGATAAATTCGGCATTTTCTATTCCAACCAGGTAGATACTTTTGAACGTTACCGGAACATACTTTATGGAACGGAAACAGATAAGAACCTTACAAAGTTCCACCTGCTTAAGGGAAACGAGAAATATCAGAACATTCCGAAGTCCATTACCAATGTGTTTCTAAGCTCAAAGTCTTCTATTGATTCAAGGTTCATTAAAGATTTCATAGCGAATTCACTAAGCACGGAGAACAGCAGCATTAAGCTGGAACAGGTGGAACGCCAGCTTCGCCAGTTCAATGAAAAATACACGGATATTGAAACTTACCTCAAAAAAGAAACCCAGCAGCTGATCGAGCTGATCGATAAAAAGTTTGACCAGGTTAAAATGCTGAAAGGTTCGCAATATGAATTAGCTGAAAAGCTGGGAAGCGGGCTAAAATACGCAGAGGTTCAGAATGAAAGCATCCGAGAGTCATCGAAGCAGAAAGAAGAAGAGCTGGAAAAGCTAACCGCTGATCACAATGCCTTAAAAGAACATATCGAGGAAAAACAAAAAGATGTCCGCGAAGAGATCGGTTATTACGACCGTACCATCAGGGATGCAAACAAAAAGTTAAAAGAGTACAAAGAGAAGAATATCGACATCGCGGTTGAAAAGAACAAGCATAAAGAACAACTGCAGGTAGAGCTGAACATGGCGCGGAAGGAATATGAATCCCTGACGTCCAATGTTCAGAGCATCGAGATCAAATTTTCCACTCTTATGGAGCAATTGCGTAACGATCGCGCAGCTTACATAAACAACATTACCGCGAAAACCAGCCAGATCTTTAACGATTACAACGAGCGGCAGTTACTCGCCAAAAATGAATACAATAAAAAAGATAATGAATTAAAAGAAAAACGCGAGCGTACAATCGGCGAGCTTAATGCAGAGGTTACTTCCAAGCAGATCGAGTTCAACGAGTTGAAGTCGGAAGAGAAAGTGATCCGCAATACCCGTTTTTACGAGAACGAGATCAAGCTCCTGGAAACTGAATTGGCGGAACTGCGCGCAGTGACCTATAAAAACCGTTCCGAGAAAGCGATAAAGAGCAATATGGTGCAAACGCTCCAGAAGGAATGGGAAAATACAGAGGGGAAATTAAAATCCTCCCTGAGCAACCAGATCGCGAAGATCAACAATGAGATCATTAAGAAAAAAACAGAGATCAAAGAAGTTGAAGATAAGTTATCGGCACAGGCTGATGCATTTTATGGCTACCTTGATAAGAATGTAAAAGACTGGCACCTCACTATTGGGAAAGTTTGTAACGAGGACATTCTTTTCCGTACTGACCTGAAGCCGGAATATAAAGCCGAATTGGCCGGGACGCTTTACGGATTGAGTCTTGAACTCGGTAGTGTGAATGTTTATTCCAAAACCATTGAAGAATACCAGGCGGAAAAAACCTCGCGACTGACTGAAATTAAAGAGCTGGAAGATTCGCTGGCTCAGTTCCAGGTGAGCAATAACGAAGAGAAAATCCTTGCGGCTGACCGTTTCGGCAAGCAGATCGGTGAATTAAAGGAAGACCTGAAAGTACTTAGCTATTCACTTGAGCTGGCGGAGAAGCGCGAGAAGAAGCTGATCAATGAACTGGAAGACTGGAAACAAAAAGCCAGCGCCGAGATTGAAGAATCGTTAAAGGGCAATCGTCAGAAGCAGAACATTGTGGAGGAGGAACTAATGATCCTCAACAAGAAGAAGAATAACCTTCTCAATGATTTTAACGAGCAGTTCGATCAGCTTAAAAAATATCATGAAGGACGCATAGCCGATCTGAAAGGCAGGCAAGAGAAAGAGATTGCGGAGATCGAAACGGAAAAGGACAAAACGATCAAAGGAATTGATGAAAGAGAGGCTGAACTGACTTCTGAAAAAGAAAGTTCATTCAAATCCAAAGGAGTCGACAGTAAGCAGATCAAGGAAATTGACAAGCGCATAAAAGGGCTGCAGGATGATATAAAGGAGATTGAGCAATATTCCCAGTTGGTGAATGATTACCTGAAAGACAAACGTGAGCTGTTCGATAAGCTACCAGACTTCATCCAGAAAAAAGAGGATTTTGTAAAGACTTCCAATGAGATGAGCAATCAGTTGGAAGAAATGGGAAGAAAGTATAACCTCAAGCGCATGGAGATCAACAAAGAGAAGCGCGCGTTTGACGAGGAGCTGATCGAATTCAACAATGGGATCAGTTATTTCACCAAGAACTTCCGTGAAACGCCTGTATTCAATAAATACGCGGATATTATTGAGCGCGCTGAGCCCAGGAAAACAAATTACACGGTAATGGATCTGTGTACGCAGCTCTTGAAGAATGATTCTCATTTTAATGAAGAGTATGGCGCGTTCCAACGTTATGTAAATGAATTTTCCGGTAAGTTCCGCCTTGAGAACCACTTTAATTTTATTATCCGTCATGATGCCACACAAGCGGAATACGAACGCTTTGCGCAGAACCTGATGAATTTCCTGCATGAGAACAAGATTGAGCTTTCCATAGCGGAAACTGCAACACAGATCGGTCTGGTTACGGACAGTATTGCTACTAAGGTAAAAGAGCTCAGCAACCAGCAGGATAAGATCCAGCACATCATCGCATTGATAGCGGAAGACTTTAAAAAAGCAGAGTTCGAGGAATCCAAGCTGATCGAGTTTATCAAGATCAAGCTGGAAGAATCAGATAACAAAGTGTACAAACTATTGAAGAAAATAGAAGAGTTCAAGGATGAGCACGGTATGTTCTACGGAGAAGGCTTGTTCAATACCGATTATGCAACAGGTGCGAAAAACAAGGAGATCAATAACAGAGCGGTAAAACTATTGGAAAACCTGAGGCAGGCGATAAAAGAACAGGAACAGGAAGAGATCCGCCTGCAGGATCTTTTTGAACTGAAATTCAACATTAAGGAAGGGGTGAACGAAACCGGCTGGACGCACAAGATCGACAGCATTGGCTCTACAGGCACGGATATTCTTGTAAAAGCTATTATCTACATTACGCTGCTTCACGTATTCATCAAGGAATCCAGTCATCGCAGCAGTAAGGAGTTCAAGGTGCACTGCATTATCGATGAGGTTGGACAAATCTCCGCACACTACCTGCGCGAGCTTCTGAAATTCGCAAAGAACAGGAATATCATGATGATCAACGGTCTGCCAAACAAGAGCGGGCTGGAGAGTCACTACCGCTATACTTATCAGTTCCGCCGCGAGGAGAACAACAATGTGAGGATCTTCCCGAGCATTGTCACGGAAGTGGAAGCCTGATCAGGTGAAAACGCATTATTAAAACACTATCCCAGCGGTAGTGTTTTTTTTTGTGCAGCTTTCCGTTCATACCAGAAACAATATGTTAATCAAATTAACCTGTTTTTATGATATGTTGAAATTTTCTGCTTTTTTCAACATATTATTTTAATATGTTGAATGAGTTAACATATCGTAATATGTTGAAAAGAGTCATTTTTTTAAACATATTATTTGAATATGTTGAATGAATTAACATATCTTTGTGATATGTTGAAAATAGTTGATTTATTCAACATATAAAAAAATCCGTTTCCATGATGAAACCAACACAGGCCTACAACAAGTTGCCCTTGCTTCCACCCAAGATCAGCTTCTCCGGGAATGTCTACAAAAAAACAATTGAAGCGAATAAAGCGCTTGCAGAGCTTAAGGGATTAGCACAGCTGATCCCTGACCAGGCGATCATTTTAAACAGCCTCGTATTAAGAGAGGCAAAGGACAGCTCTGGAATTGAGAACATTGTAACCACCCAGGACGAACTGTATAAAGCCTATTCTGTAGACAACACTCCTGCCGATCCGAATGTAAAGGAAGTACTGAACTACCGCGAGGCGCTTTGGACAGGATTTGAAGTGATCAGGAAAAAAGGATTGATTACCATAAGAGACATCACTAAAATTCAGGAAGTGCTGATCGGGAATAACGCCGGCATTCGTAAACAGCCAGGCACCGCCTTAAAAAACACAAGAACCGGCGAAGTTATTTATACGCCGCCAACCGGAAAGGAAGTGATCCTGGAAAAAATGAAAAATCTGGAGAACTACATCAACCGGGGAGATGATATTGATCCCCTGATCAAAATGGCAGTTATTCACTACCAGTTTGAGTCTATTCACCCCTTCTACGATGGCAACGGAAGAGCGGGACGGATCATCAATGTACTGTATTTAATTCTTAATGGTTTGCTGGAATTACCCGTACTCTATCTCAGTTCCTATATCATCAACCACAAGAAGCAATACTATGAGGGGCTTACCAAGGTGCGTTTAAAAAACGACTGGGAAAGCTGGATCATTTATATGTTGGATTCTGTAGAGCAAACTTCGAGAAGCACCATTAAGCTCGTTAAAGGCATAAAGCAGCTGATGGACAAAGAAGTACAAAATGTAAGGATGAAACAACCGAGGATCTATTCCAAAGAACTGGTTGAATCGTTATTTCATCATCCTTATTGCAGGATCTCCACCTTGGAGAAATCCCTGAAAATTACCCGGTTCACAGCCAGTAAATACCTGAAGGACCTGGAAAAGATCGGTTTGCTAAAGGGAGAGAAAGCCGGACGGGATATGTTATACATTAACAAGCCGCTTATGGCCCTGTTAAAAGAGCAGGATCAACTATTGAAGTAATTTATTTCTTTTTTCCGCTTTCTCTTTTTTTAAGAAATCAAATAAATACTTCCTTAAAAAGATTAATTTCACACCGTACAGATAAACTAACACTATGCAACAACTTATCGAATGCGTTCCCAATTTCAGTGAAGGACGCGACATGAATATTATCAAACAGATCACCAACGAAATTGAAGCCGTTGAAGGTGTTCGTTTATTAAATGTTGATCCGGGCAGGGCCACCAACAGAACGGTGGTAACTTTTGTTGGAGAGCCGGCAGCGGTTATTGAAGCTGCTTACCAGGCCATTAAAAAAGCAGGCGAGCTCATCGACATGAGCACGCATAAAGGTGAACATCCACGCATGGGGGCCACGGATGTTTGTCCCCTCATACCCATTGCAAACATCAGCATGGAAGAAACAGCCAAATGGGCGCAACAATTGGGAGAACTGGTTGGAAAGGAATTGCATATTCCCGTTTACTTATACGAAGCCGCACAACCCAATAAGAGCCGGAGCAATTTATCCGTAATCCGCGCAGGAGAGTACGAAGGCTTTTTCAAGAAAATTAAATTACCCGAATGGAAACCCGATTTCGGAACTGCGGAATTTGATCCGAAACGCGGTGCAACAGTAATAGGCGCCCGGGATTTCCTGGTGGCTTATAATGTGAATTTGAACACCACTTCAACACGCCGCGCGAATTCCATTGCTTTTGACGTGCGGGAGGCCGGGCGTGTGAAGCGCGAAGGAAATCCTATCACAGGAAAAATTATAAATGATGCAAATGGTAAACCTGTTTTTATCCCCGGCGCATTGAAATGCGTAAAAGCGATCGGGTGGTATATTGAGGAATATGGCATTGCTCAAATTTCCATGAACCTCACCAATATTAATGTTACCCCGGTACATATCGCATTTGACGAAGTATGCAAGAAAGCCACAGAACGAGGCATTCGCGTTACCGGAAGTGAACTGGTAGGACTGATCCCATTAAAATCAATGCTGGATGCAGGAAAGTATTTTTTAAAGAAGCAGAACCGGTCTATTGGCGTTAGTGAAAAAGAGCTTATCAAGATCGCAGTAAAGTCGATGGGACTTGATGAGCTTGGCCCTTTTAAACCAGAAGAGCGGATCATTGAATATATGCTCAAAGAAAAATCCGACACGAAACTTGTACGCATGAACCTATTGGACTTTGCGGATGAAACCGCAAGTGAAAGTCCGGCGCCCGGAGGCGGTTCCATTGCGGCTTACATTGGTTCTCTTGGTGCAGCTCTGGCAACAATGGTGGCTAACTTATCTTCCCACAAAAAAGGCTGGGACGAGCGCTGGGAAGAGTTTAGCAACTGGGCGGAAAAAGGAGAGAAATATAAAAATGAATTGGTCTACCTGGTGGATTCCGATACGAAAGCATTCAACCAGATCATGGCCGCTTTTTCTTTACCAAAAGGGACCGAGGAGGAAAAAGCCGTCAGGACAAAAGCTATACAGGATGCCACAAGATATGCGATCGAAATTCCTTTCAAGGTCATGCAGGCTGCTTATGGAAGCATGGAAGTGATCAAGGCGATGGCGGAGACCGGCAATCCGAATTCTGTTTCCGATGCGGGTGTAGGCGCCTTATGCGCACGCAGCGCGGTAATGGGCGCCTTCATGAATGTACGGATCAACGCGGCCGGCTACGATGATAAGAACTTTGTGGCAGAGATCGTCGGAAAAGGAAAAGACATAGAAAATAAAACTATTGCGTTGGAGACGGAGATACTGAAGATCGTGAATGAAAAGATAGGGATCTGATTTTTTAACACCAGAGCCGAACGGTAGCTGAGCGGAGTATCGGTAGCTGAGCGGAGTATCGATAGCTGAGCGGAGTATCGGTAGCTGAGCGGAGTATGGGTAGCTGAGCGGAGTATGGGTAGCTGAGCGGAGCCGAAGCTACTTTTTCCTCTTCCCTAATCCCCAGTACAGCTCCAGCCCGATATTAATGTAAGTGGTATTTCTGGAAGTGCTCAGGCCACTTAAAGAAGTTACCTGTTCAAAACAAACCTGAGTAGGATCGAAGCGCCAGGTCATAAAGTTCACGCTTGTATAAAAGCCAAGCGTCATATTATCTTCCGCAAAAAAATTAATGCTATATCCGGGCTCAATTACCGGAGCAGAGACATGCGGATCGGGCGGTGTACCCTGGAGGCAAACAACTCCCGTGAATTTGGACTTGTTATATCCCATATTCAAAAAGAAAGTACTGAAAGTTTTATTGGAATGAAAGTGATTGTATCCTACTTTAACGTAAGCGGTATTCATTTCCATTTTTGTATTGATCCCGTATTTAAGACGATTACTCACTGATAAAAGTCCATTTTTATAACCGATCCCAATAAAGCCCCACTCTTTTATCCGGAAGCTGAGCGAGAAATTAGTCTCGTAGATACCGATGAATTTCCTCCGGAACACTTCATTCGAAGAAGGATTCGGGATCCCGGCATTGAGCCTGATCGACACCAATGGCAGCTTAACAGTTATCGGCGCGGGAACATCATCCTGCGCGTACAGCCGAACCGCAAGCGAACAGGTAAACAGGATGAATTTAAGTACCCGGATCATAAACCTTAAAATTACGGTTTTTTAGGAAACGAAATCAAGGCTGTATTTATTATCCGATGAGCTTAGCCTTTCTTACCAGTATTTCAGAACCCTCTGCCATAAATACCGTGTCTGGCTTCCTCGCTTGTAAAAAGTCAAATCTTTCACCGTACACCTCCTTAAAGTTACAGTCCAGCTCATAAGACTCAATGTCGTGGATCAGCCATTGCGGGTGCTCTACAGCATATTCATAAGTTTGGCGACTGTTCTTTGAAGTATAGCCCCAGTAATGCTCTGTGATAAATTCTTCAAGACTTTCCTTCTGAAGAGATTTCTTTTTCACGGAAGCTTTAACGGAAATGCTGTTCCATTCCGGTTTCTTCCAGCTGTAACTGACCACGAAATGATCCGTACCCTGCTCGAACCTGTTCCGCATTCTCATCGTTTCGTATTGCTCATTGTACAGGCTGTTCGCCATTAAAGTAATGATGTGCTTCGATACAATTTCTTTGATAAACACAACACCTCTCCTCCACTCCGTTCCCGTATTGTACTTTACATAGAACCTGAGGTTCACTTCTTCGAAATTGGTATGCTTCGGCCATTTGATCCCCCATACTTTCGTTTCGAGGAACATGAATCCAACCAGGCTCAGAAAACACTTTCCGTTGAACAGGTCGAGCTCCGTATTTGCAGGGAGAAAGGGCTTAAGAAGTTCCGGCTCGACTTCGTAATTCATCATTACAAGGTTCTTCCAGTAAGCGCTCAGGAATTCAGGTTGCATTAGTTGTGCAGGATCATTTTAATGTGAGGTA
>JBJMLS010000086.1:0-7029 GCA_045805185.1 Bacteroidia bacterium
AAAATAAACCCAAATGTTCCATTGCTTTTATCTGCTTCAGCGCTGAAGAAGCAGGATTATTGGGATCGGAATATTACGTGAATCATCCTTTGTTCCCTTTATCAAAGATTAAATTCCTGGTCAACCTTGATCTGCTGGGAACGGGTGATGAGGGGATCACGGTGGTAAATGCCACTGAATTCAAAAAGCAATTCGAGGTCCTGAAACAGATCAACGAAGAAAAAAAATACCTTCCCCTTGTAAAGCCGCGTGGGAAGGCACACAACAGCGATCATTACTGGTTTTCTGAAAAAGGCGTTCCCTGTTTTTTTATTTATACCATGGGCGGAATAAAAGCTTACCATGATGTATATGATCTCCCGCAGACGCTGCCTCTCACGAAATTCAGTGAAGTGTTTCGCCTGATCGTCGACTTCGCCGCAGCTATTCAATAAAAATTTTTATGCTTACCTTGCAGGATGTCGTCCCGCATACTTCATACACTTCTTTTACTTTTCCTTTCACTCAGCTTTTCCGCTTCTGAGCTGGATAGTCTTTTACTTCTTGTAAAAAAACAGAATGGCGTTGAAAGAGAAGCAAGCCTGAACAGGATAATTTATATAAATAAAAGATCAGATAATAAAAAAGCAGAGGAGTATGCCACATTAGCTTTGAACGGCGCAATGGAAACTTACGATAAGAAAGGCCTGGGCGACGCGTACAATAACCTTGGCGCTGTATATTATTTTTCAGGAGAATACACCAGGGCGATCGACAATTACCTGAAAAGCTTTCTCTACCGTCAGCAATTGCAGGATACGATCGGCATGGGGAACAATCTTTCCAATATCGGAGTGATGTACCGCAAGCTGAACAATTTTGACAAGGCCCTGGAATATTATCAACGTGCGCTCCAGCTGAAAGAATTGTCTCCCAACAAAGCCGAAGCGATCAATACGATCAATAACATTGGCGGGCTTTATTATTACCAGCACAACTTCGAAAAGTCCCGCGAATATTACCTCAAAGCGCTGAGCCTGGCTGAAGGCATACAGGACACAGCTGTACTTGCGGCAGCCTGCAATAACCTGGGCCTGGTTTCCGACGATGAAAAAGATTATCCTGCCGCATTAAAATTTCTGGCGCGCTCACAACTTCTCCGCAAGAGCATGAATGACCAGGTTGGACTCGCTGCGGCGCTCAACAATACAGGACGGGTTTATGAGCACCAGCAGAAGTATGAAGAAGCCCTGGCCTACTATAACCAGGCTTCAGAGATATATACCAGCCTGGGCGATAACCCGGATTATGCCAACACGCTTTTTAATGTTGGAAATATCCTGCTCGCACAGAAAAAATACAAGGAATCAATTAAGTATTTTGAGAAAAGCGCAGCGCTTGCAAAAACATTTGAGAACCGTCTCCAATTGCGCGATAACCACAACCGCATGGGGATCGCGCAGCATTACCTCGGCAATCATGACGAATCGTATTTTAACCTGATGCGTTACATTGACCTGAACGATTCCATTTACGATCAGCAGTCTCTTGATAAGATCACCGAGATGGAAGTAAAATACCAATCGGAAAAAAAACAGAAGGAAAATGAGATCCTGAAAAAAGAGAATGAGCTCAAAAACCTTCAGCAGCAAAAGAACCAGGAAAAGCAGCGCACGATCACCATCAGCTTTATTGCCGGACTGATCCTGGTCGTCTCCATTGCGCTTGTATTTTACCTGCGTTATAACGCCAAGCGCAAAAACGCAGAGCAACTGGAACTTTTCAATAAAGAGGTCCTGGATCAGAAAGCGCTTGTTGATGTAAAAAATAAGGAAATCACAGACAGCATTCATTACGCTCAAAAGATCCAGTCTGCTATGCTGCCGCCCATGTCCAGCTTTACTTCACTTCTTCACGAGGCTTTCGTTTATTTTAAGCCGAAGGATATTGTGAGCGGCGATTTTTACTGGATCACAAAAAAAACGGATGCGATCTATTTTGCCGCAGTAGATTGTACGGGTCACGGTGTTCCGGGAGGTTTCATGAGCGTACTTGGCTCTTCCCTGCTCGATGAGGTGGTTAACAGTAAGAATATTACAGAGCCGTCTGATGCATTGGATCTCATGCGCGTCAAGATCATTAATTCGTTAAAGCAAACAGGCGCTTCGGGTGAGAATAAAGATGGGATGGACATGGCCCTGTGCAAATATATTCCTGCCACAAACGAACTCGTATACGCAGGTGCGAATAACGATCTTTATCTTATCCGCAATAATAAGATACAGAAATTCAAAGCCTGCAATCAGGCCGTGGGAATCAACCCCGGTGAAACAATTCAGTTCAATCAGTATCACATAAAGCTTCAGAAAGAAGATGTGGTTTACATTTTTACTGATGGCTTCGCTGATCAATTCGGAGGACCGAAAGGGAAAAAATTAAAGTACAGGCAACTGGAGGAATTTCTGGCATCGATTCACCGACAGCCAATGGAACGCCAGGAAAAGCTGCTCGATGAAAAATTTTCGGAATGGAAGGGGAAACTGGAACAGGTAGATGACGTTTGCATTATCGGTGTAAGGTTCTGAAACTCCAGAGTGAATTAAAGTCATTGCTTTCGCTTATGAATTAAAACAGTTTGTTAATTTTATATCCAAACCCTCACTGCGGAATAATATTGAATTAGAAATGTCGAAACTTTATATAGTCCCTACCCCGATCGGAAATCTTGAAGATATTACTTTAAGGGCGATCCGGATCTTAAAAGAAGCCGACCTCATCCTTGCGGAAGATACCCGGACCACTTCTTTTTTACTGAAACACCTGGAAATTACAAAACCCCTGCGCTCTTACCACCAGCACAACGAGCACAAAACCGTAAATGATATTGTGGCGCAAATTGCGGCCGGACAAACAATTGCCCTGGTAAGCGATGCCGGCACTCCGGCTATTTCAGATCCGGGATTTCTTTTGGTCCGTGAGTGCATTAAGGAAGGCGTAGAGGTTGAATGTCTTCCGGGACCGACTGCCTTTGTACCGGCATTAGTGAACAGCGGATTGCCCTGCGATAGCTTTGTATTTGTAGGATTCCTTCCTCAGAAAAAAGGACGAGTGACCAAGCTCTTATCATTAAAAGAGGAAAGCCGTACCATGATATTTTATGAATCCCCCTTTCGCCTTATAAAAGCGCTGGAAGAATTCAGGGAACACTTCGGGGAAACCAGGCAGGCTTCCGTATCGCGTGAGCTTACCAAGATGTTCGAGGAAAATAAACGGGGCACAATTTCAGACTTAATTCATTACTTTAGCCAAAAAACCATTAAGGGCGAAATTGTGATCGTGGTAGAAGGTAAAAATTCAAAAGAAACTGCCGAATGAGATTAAGACTCTCACATCATATAGGGAAAACAAAGCGAAAAAAGCAGCAGCATAATATTGGCGCGCCGCCCGGAGAGCTTTTTTATTCGGGAGAGGAAACCAACGAGAAGATCAAGATCACCCTGATCGAATACAATGAGTCGGAATATTTTGAAAAGGACTATTTCGACGTTTCTGAATGTTATAAAGATGTAAAGCCGGGATTCATCAAATGGATAAATGTTGATGGTATTCACAGGCTGGAGGTTATTGAATCCCTCGGAAAAGAATTTCACATTCACCCGCTCACCCAGGAAGATATTGTTCATACAGAATCGCGACCCAAATTCGAGGAATACTCCCGCTACGTAGTCGCCATGCTTAAAATGCTTTACTATGAAAAAACGGTGCAGGCCGAGCACCTCAGCATTGTGCTTTTCGAGGATGTTGTTATTTCCTTCCAGGAACCGCACGGGGGAGATGCCTTCGACCTGATCCGAAACCGGCTCAGGGAAGCAAAGGGAAGGATCCGCAAAATGGGCGCGGATTATTTAGCCTATGCATTGATCGATGCTGTAGTTGACCATTATTTTCATGTGCTGGAAAAACTGGGTGAAAAGATCGAGGCGCTCGATGATGAGATCCTGAACAACCCGCACCGTACTACCCTGCTCAAGCTGCACGACCTGAAACGCGAAACACAATACATCCGTAAGCTTATCTGGCCTGCGCGGGAAATGATCATTAATATGCTGCGCAGCGATACTGAGCTGATCAATGAAACCAACGAGCTTTACCTGCGCGACGTTCATGATCACATCGACCGCGTAAGCGATACGCTGGAACAATACAGGGAAACACTTGCAGGCATTATGGAGGTTTACCTGTCCAATAACGCCAACAAAATGAACGAGGTAATGAAGGCGCTGACAACGATCTCCGCTATTTTTATTCCTGTCACTTTTATTGCCGGCGTATACGGAATGAACTTTAAATACATGCCTGAGCTGCAATCGCCTAACGGGTATTGGATCACCATACTTGTTATGGTCGCTTTGATGGTAGGCATGGGCATCTATTTTAAGCGCAAGAAATGGTGGTAAAAAATATCACCGTGTACTGCGGTTCCGCCACCGGCAATGACCCTGCTGTAATTTCCGCAACAAAAGAACTTGGCCTGCTCATGGCTAAACAGAATTTCACCCTGGTGTACGGAGGAGGAAGAGTAGGACTGATGGGAATCCTGGCCAATACCATTATGCAAAACAAAGGGAAAGTGATCGGCATCATTCCAAAATTTTTAGCTGACAGGGAAGTGGCGCATACCGAAATCACTGAACTGCATATTGTGGAGAATATGCACGAGCGCAAAATGAAAATGATCCAACTCGCAGATGGCTTTATAACGCTGGCAGGCGGACTGGGCTCAATGGAAGAATTATTTGAAGTGTTGACCTGGCGTGTGCTGGAACAACACCATAAGCCGGTAGGACTTTTAAACACCAATGGCTTTTACGATCCCTTATTGAAAATGCTGGCGGAAATGAAAGCCAAAGGATTTGTAAGCCAGGAAGCCCTTGATCACCTGCTTTGCGAAAAGACACCGGCGGACTTATTGAGATTAATGTAGAATTAACGTAATTTTGCTGCCCAAACTTCTACTCTCTACTCTCCACCGGCAACTGATGGTATACCCCGCGTCTTTTACTCCATACCATAAATCCTATTCCAATGAGTATGAAAGGAATACTGAGGATCTGTCCCATATCAATTGGTAAACTTTCTTCCCAACTTTCCTGCGTAGTTTTGAAGAATTCAACAATAAATCTCCAGCTGAACATCAGCACGCAAAATAAGCCGAACATATAGCCCTGTGGGAATTTATCCTTTTTCTTTTTCCAGAGCCAGATCATTAACACGGTTAGAAACAAGTAAAAAATTGCCTCATATAATTGAGCCGGATGTCTCACCGGTATTGGAATGCTTTCATCTCTAAGGTTGATCACATCTTCTGTGTTCTTCATGAACTTAAATCCCCAGGCTACATCAGCCGGCTTTCCTACGATTTCCGAGTTCATTAAATTCCCTATGCGGATAAACATGGATGATAAGGGAACCACCAGCACGATCCGATCGAAGATCCAAAGCCAGTTCTCTTTCGTCTTTCTGCAATACAACCACATCCCGATAATAATTCCAATTGCACCGCCGTGACTGGCAAGTCCGCCCTCCCATATTTTAATAATGTCGAATGGATGAGCTAAATAATGCGCGGGGTCATAGAATAAACAATGCCCCAGCCTTGCACCCAGTACTGTACCGCCAATAATATAAAGTGTAAGCAGGTCCAGGTGCTTTTGCGGCCTTAACTCATCTTTATAAACCCGGGCCATAACATACTGACTGCTTAAAAATGCGATGGCGAACATTAAGCCGTACCAACGCACCGGCCAGTCGATCCCCGGGATCGTGAACATTTCCGGATCTACGTCCCAAACAATATACAACAATGAATTCATTCGCGTAAAAGTACTAATTTATACCAACTAAATTCGAGAGACTTATTGTTATTGAGGCTAATGTTTAGAATTCCCTTTATCTTTGCCCAATGATCAACGTCGCTGTTTTTGCATCCGGAGAAGGTACCAACGCTGAAAACCTGTTCAGGCATTTTTCTTCAAGCACCTCGGTTAAAATAAAAGTAGTTGTTACCAATAATGAAAATGCCGGGATAATTAAACGCGCCGAAGCTTACAAGAAAAACATACAGATCATTTCCAAAAGCGCTTTGTACAATTATACCGATCAGATCATTGATTTTTTGCAAACTGAAAAGGTAGACTTTATTATACTCGCAGGCTTTTTATTGAAAATACCCGAAGCACTCGTTCGCGCTTTTCCCAATCGCATTATCAATATTCATCCCGCCCTGCTTCCGAAATTCGGCGGTAAAGGAATGTACGGAATGAATGTGCATAAGGCGGTGATCGAAGCAAAAGAAAAAGAATCAGGAGTAACCGTTCATTTTGTAAATGAAGAATACGACAAGGGCGAACACATTCTCCAGGCAAAATGCATGATTGATGAAAACGAGACGCCCGAAAGCCTTGCAAAAAAAATACACGAACTAGAGTACACGTATTTCCCAAAAGCAGTTGAGATCGCAATTAAAAAATTACATTCTTATTGAACAGGTTATTTGGCTCCGGAGGAGCCTGACATCCATAGAATATTTCAGTTATTTGTCTTATTGCCCCAGAGCGGGCAAAACATTCTGTGCATTTTTCAACCCTTCCCACGAATTGTTTCTTTCGAATTTTAAGTGCTGATCTTTTTCCCGTGTTAATAAGTTAAAATCTTACAAACACAATATCTTTTATTATTAAGTAGCTTTAGCGTATTAAAATTTATCTATGTCAAAACACAACAAGCCTAAAAAGCGTTACCTGTTCGAGGAAGTACTCGACCTCCTCAGGCACAACGCCGGAAGGGCCCTCAATTATAAACAGATCGGCGCCGGACTTGAAATTGAACTCGAATCGGAACGCTTCCAGATCATTGAAATACTGGACCAGCTCAAGCAACAAGGCTTCGTAACGGAGCAGGATCGCGGAAGGTACATGATCAAGGAAACAAAGACCTACCTCAGCGGGATCATTGATTTTACCAGTGCAGGCGCTGCTTATGTAACGGTGT
>JBJMLS010000087.1:0-8746 GCA_045805185.1 Bacteroidia bacterium
CCAGTTCCTTATTGTCGAACGCTTTCATGCTGTGCGCGTAATAGAATAAAAGCTTCCGGTACCAGGGCGCAAATACCGCCCACTTATCAAAGAGATTTACTTTTGCTGAAGAAAGCTCAATACACTTGTCCCAATCACTTATACGCAGCGCCAGGTACATGTCCGCGATGCCAGGCGCCCGCGCATTTTCTTCAGTCTTATAATTAAGGCGTTCACTTTTTGTTTCAATACTTTGCAGGTAACGGATCGCAGCCATAGCCTCTTCATACCTGCCCTGTTCAATATCCGCATAAGCAAGGTAAATATGATTGTGCATGTTGTTCCAATGATTGACCGGTTCTATGCCGCTGGTAACAAGGTAAAGCGAATCTGTTCTTTTTGCATTCATGAAAGCCGTGCGGGCGGCTTCGTAATCGCCAAGGTGGTAATAAATATGACCAGGCATGTGCTGGATATGTCCTGAATTAGGGGCAAGCGATGCAATAACAGCCGCGCTGTTCAATCCTTTTTCAGTAAAAGGAGTATCCTCAATATTGTGAATGTAATAATGATGCGCGGCAAAATTCGAAGGGTCTTTTTTAAGAATGATCTCCAGTAGAGAATCACAACTGGTAAATTCCGGAGTTGGCTTTCCGTCCTTATACGCATCCGTTAACTGATTGGCAAGTATCAATTGCAGTTCGATGTCATCGGGGTATTTTGCACACAGCATGCGCATCCCGTAAACAAGCGTATCAGGATCGCCGCTTAAATAAAACACGGACCAAACATCGACCAGGTCTTTTTCTTTTTGCGAACAGGGAGTCACTGCGGCTCTTTGCTTCGCCTTTTGCATCTGGATCTTTCCTTCAATAACAGTTGTATCAAAGGACATGAAATATACCATAGCTATTCCAAGCGGGGGCATTGGGCTCATGCTATCCAGTTCGGCGGCACGCTTGAAAGCGCGGTAAGCTTCAAAATCCCAGTAACTGTGAGATAACCGGATCCCCTGGTCGAAGAATAATTGTGCGGAATCGCTTGCTGTACTTATCGGGAAATGATCTTTCCCTATTCCATTCATCAGTTTCGGCGGAGGCATTTCATCCGCCTGCCAGCGACGTTTATGACAGCAATTCTGGCAGAAAGACGCTGCCATTGTAAAAAAACAAAAAAGAAAATAAAAAGCTTTCATCCGGTTTGTACTAGAACTTAAAGATAGTCAAACGAAGCTATAAACAAAAGGAAAGAGCAGTGAATCTCACATTGGAAATCTGACTACTTTACGAATGCAATACCGACTGAACATTTAAATAAAAAATGTACTTTAGTCCCGGTAATTTTTGTAATCAAATGAAACCTTCGGAGGATCTTTTTCAGCTTATCAAAAGCATGAACATGTCGGAAAAACGGCACTTTAAGATCCATTCTTCCCGTCATACCATTGGAGAAACAAATAATTACGAACGTTTGTTCGACGCGATCGAAAAACAGGATGCGTATAATGAAGCTAAGATAAAGCGACAGTTTGAGGGAGAATCTTTTATCAGGCACCTGCCTTCTGAAAAGCATTACCTCTACAATCATATACTTGAGAGTCTGAATTCCTTTCACAAGGAGAAGACCTTTCTTTCACGGTACAGCAATATTCTTATTTCTATAGAACTGCTCTATAACCGTGGCTTGTTCGATCAGTGTATGAAGCTGATCAGGAAAGCGAAGGAAGAAGCCTACAGCCTGGAAAAATTTTCCATACTTCTTGCTATTCTTCGAAGAGAAACGATCATTTACATTAAGGATGAGGATGCTGAAAATCTTTCCGCGAATATCGATGAGGAACTAAGGGTGATGGAAACTCTGAGGATCCAATCCATCCTCATGAAGATCGCCTTTAATATACAGATCCAGATCGACAAGGGAAGCATTTCAGCAGAATTTATGAAGGCACAGACGAAAGCACTGGAAAGTAATCTTCCTCCAACTAAAAACGTCAATAGCTTCTGGGCGGAATATTATTATTTCTCAGCTAAGGCGCTGATCTATTCTGTCCAGAACAAGCCTGCGCCACGCTATGTTTGCTACAGGGAGATCAAAGCCCTAATGGATGATTCTCCGCAATTCATTAAGGATATTCCATCAGTATATCATCTCAATTACAATAACCTGGTTAATGTGATGCTGTTCCTGAAGAAATTCAGGGAAGCCGAAAGTCTTATTGAAGAACAAAGGCTTTTTTTAGATACATACAAGATCAGGAATCCAACTCTTTCAAAGATCGTCTTCATCAATACCTGCGAAAGTGAATTGTATTTATATTACAAGGCCGGACAATATCAAAAGGCCGGGATCACGCTGGCAAATATTGAACCTGAAGTGCGTAAGATAGAACCATCATTCAGCCCGCTTCTTTTCGACCTCTTCTTTTTTATGGCGGTCACCGATCTGCTGATCAGGAATTATAAAGGCGCTTCCAAATGGCTGAACAGGATATTGAATTCCGAAAGGGAAATGAAGCTGAGAAAAGAGTTGCAGATCAATACACGATTGCTTTACCTTATTGTGCTGTATGAATCGGATGACAGGCTCTTCGATAGCAGGATGAACGCAACCAAACGTTTTCTATCGCGTGAACCTCATTTTAAACTGCAGTCTGCGGTATTCGATGCAATTCGTTCTTTAGCCGAAGGGGCAAATAAAAAGAATAAACAGGATCTTAAAAAGAGCCTCCCTGATCTTAAGAAAGAACAGTTAAAATCAAGCCAGGTATCCCTGAACAAATATTTTGATTTTGTGGAGTGGGTGGAGAAAAAACAGCTGGGAGTGATTGGTTAGTAGTGATTAGTTAGTGATGAAAGGAATTGAAGAAAGATAATAATATAAAGATCAAACATTAAAAAGATGAGCAAACACGATTGGGCCGCGGCAATGAAACCATTATTGGCCAAGTACAAAGGAAAAAAACATCCGCTGGAATACGGGAACCTTTACCAGTTAGTGGTCATGGTGATCCTTTCGGCACAGGATTCCGACAAGCATATTAACGAGGTCGCCATTCCTCTTTTTAAAGCCTTCCCCGATATGAAAGCGCTTGCAAAAGCGGATGCCGAAGCCTTATATCCATTTATTGGAAAAGTGCGCAACTTCGGAAATAAAACCAAATGGCTGCTGGAGCTGGCTGCAACAATCAAAACGGATAAAAACATTCCCTTAACGATGGAAGAGCTCACTGAGCTTCCAGGCATTGGTCGTAAATCAGCCAACGTCATTATGCGTGAAGCCGGTGTTAAGGCGGAAGGAATAATTGTCGACCTGCACGTTGTAAGAGTTGCACCCCGGATCGGGATTGCCAGCGGAACCGATCCTAAGAAAATTGAGAAGCAGCTCATGGAAGCTCTTCCTGAAAAAGACTGGGGCGAAATAGGAATGGCCATTTCATTCCTCGGCCGTGAGATCTGCAGGCCGACAAATCCCAGGCATGGAGAATGCCCGGTGAAGAACAGCTGCGCTTATTTCAAATCCTTAAAGTAAATGGAAGGAATTGGTCCAAAGCCGGAGCTACTATTGGAACTGGTTAAAATGAAAATGCCATTTGGGAAATACGAAGGATGGATCATCTGTAATCTCCCGGTCTCTTACCTGGAATGGTTCAACAGGAAAGGATTTCCCGCAGGAAAACTGGGAATGCTTCTTCAGACAATGTATGAGATCAAACTTAATGGACTGGAAAGGCTCCTGGATCCATTGAAAAGATAATTTATTTCCAAATTAGGAGCTCATTAATTCCTACCTTTGTATCCATGGAATACCCTTCAAAGCCAATACCCATCCCTGCTCCCAACGTTCTTGCAAAAACAGTTTTCAGCGCAAGCGTGTTTACGGCAGTATACTATTTCCTGCTTGATCAGAATATGTTCAACGCGCTCAGTCTGGTATTGGTATTAACCATTCACGAACTTGGTCATTTTATGGCGATGAAATATTTCGGATACCACGACGTCCAGATGATGTTCATGCCACTTTTAGGCGCTTATGTGAGCGGCGAGAAAGAAAAGAAAACAGAGTTCCAGCGCGTAGTTGTTTCACTTGCAGGACCGGTTCCCGGGATCATTCTGGGTTTCCTGTTGACCTTCGTTTGCATTACTGCAGACCTCCCGCAGTTGCAGCCCATGGCGAATATCTTTATTTTTCTTAACGCCTTTAACCTGTTACCGGTTATTCCGCTTGATGGGGGAAGACTTATTGAAACACTTTTTGCAGGCTCAAAAGAGATCATTCTCACTGTATTTATTGTAATTTCCATTCTCCTGATCGTGTTCCTTGCCTGGGCGCTCGGCTCTTATATCCTGCTGATCCTTATCCTCACCCTTGTTCAGCGCTTACGGAATATCTGGAGAATAAAAGCCATTCGGGAGGACATGGATGAAAAGCAGGTCGAATACCGCAAGAGTTACAGCGAGCTGAGCGATGAAGAATTCTGGAAGATCAGGCAGGTAGTCGAAAATGCCATTCCCGCGAGTGCTTCCGGTGAAAGCATACTCGTCAGCCAGGTAAAAGCTGTTCTGCAGGATACCCCGGTAAAAGGCCTGGGGATCGCCGGAAAACTTCTCACAGTATTAGTATGGCTCATAGCCCTGATACTGATTCCGGTTATGAGTGTTCTGCTATTGTATGCGAATAATTATTTTACCGGATTTACAGGATAACAGTTTAGAGTTTCTTCTTTCAAAAACTGTTCAGATATCTGATCATTGAGGCCAACCACTCATCATGTGGAATATGAATGTGGATTCAATCAGAATTGATGAGTGAGAAATGTGAGGAGCAGGTAGCATTATTTAGCGCTATCCCCTCAGGCAATAAATCCTTTACACCCATTATCTCTTAATTTACCTATCTTAGCTCTGCATAAACATAAAAAATGAAAATAAAATTTTGTCTTTTGATACTGATAGTATTTGCCATCAATTCGATTATGAAGTCCCAAACTTTTGAGTGGGCAAAACACATCGGCAGCACTTCCGGTTCGCAGGGATATGCAATTGCGACCGACAACCTGGGGAACGTATATTCGACAGGATTCTCTTCAGGTACAACTTTTTTTAATTTACCTGCGACCTCACCAAGCCTCTTGCCAAGCTATAGTCAGTATGGTTATGTAACAAAACACGATTCGAGCGGTAATATTTTATGGGTAAAACAATTCGGAGGCGGTTCCACCGTTTTTCCACTTGCAATGGATGTGGATAATGCCGGAAATGTATATACAAGCGGTTTTTTTTCAGACAGTACCGATTTCGATCCAGGACCGGGTATCTTCAAACTCGGTACCAGTCCCTCCACGCTTAATTCCTACATTTCTAAATTGGATGCTGCCGGAAATTTTGTATGGGCTAAAAAATTCGGTGGGGCGGAGAATTACACCTTTGGAATTAGCGTTGATGACTCGAACAATGTTTTTGTCACAGGTAGGTTTTTGGGGACAGCAGATTTTGATCCGGGATCAGGCGTGTATAATCTGGTTTCCGCAGGCTATTATGATATTTTCATTTCGAAACTCAATGCCTCCGGAAATTTAGTGTGGGCTAAAGGAATAGGATCAGCTGGCCTGGACATGGGCTCATCAGTAAAAGCAGACAATACCGGATCTTTGTATGTCACAGGTTTTTTCAGGGATACCCTCGATTTCGATCCCGGCGCCGGAGTCACAACATTCATGTCCGGCGGTGGCGATGATGTTTTCCTATCGAAATTTGATACCTCCGGAAATCAGATATGGACGAGGCAAATCAGTGGAACAGCCGATGAAGATGGTAACTCATTAGCCGTTGATGCGGATGGAAACTGCTATGTAACAGGATTATTTGTTGGTACCGCAAACTTTGACCCAGGTCTGACAAACTCAAGCAGAACGAGTAATGGAGCAGAAGACATTTACATTGCAAAATATGATCCGTCAGGAGGATTGGCCTGGGTAAAAAGCTTTGGAGGTGTATACAGCGATGATCCTTTTTCCATAGCATGCAGCGGCACGGATCTTTATATCAGCGGTAATTTTAGCGATGTGGTAGATTTCGATGCAGGCCCTGGTGTTTTTTCTCTTAATTCTATATGGGGAGGCATTCATCCTTTCGTGTCAAAGTACAATACCTCGGGGAACTTTGCCTGGGCGGCGCAAATGTCCGGAATGTCTGATGCGTATGGTATGGCTGTGGCTACGGATACATTATTTAACGTTTATCTCACAGGCTTTTATTCGTATGGCTATGATTTTAACCCTTCCCCATTAGCTGCCGATACTTTTAATATGGGATCGATCAGCAGTCAGGATGTTTTTATAGTGCGGCTAAGTCAGACCATTTGCTCCAGTATGGCACTGGTACTTGATTCAGTCAGCAGCCTTACTTGCAGTAGTTCCGGGAATGCGTTTGTATACGCCAGAGGTGGTCTCGAGCCGTATTCCTACTTATGGAGTACTACCCCTCCCACAACTGACTCAGCTGTGATATTTATAGATAAAGGCATATATCAGCTTACAGTAAGCGATTCTAATTCCTGCACAAGAACAATGTCGCTGCTCATAAATGGGCCTGATACTATTTCAGGATTTGACCTCGAGGCAAACCTTGTTGGCGATGATTTCCGACCGGGTTATGAAGCAAATATATGGGTAGATGCATCCAATAATAATTGTAGTCCTATAAGCGGAATATTAATGCTGATCCTGGATACAAGCAAGGTAACTTTCTCCTATTCTTTTCCATATCCCGACTATATAACAATAGCAAGTGACACACTTATCTGGAATTTTACCGATCTCGGTTACGACTCGCTTCATTTCGTCCCGCAAATAAGTTTACAAACGAATACTACTGCCATGATCGGTGATACCGTCTGCCTTAAAATTGCGATAAATCCAATGTCGGGTGATATTGATTCACTGAATAACACAAAAAACTATTGCTTCCCCATAGTAAATGGTTTTGATCCTAATGAGAAATCCGTTTATCCTGCAGGAGAGTGCGCTAATCGTTACGTTCTTAATGTCCAGAAGCTCACTTATACGGTTCATTTTCAAAACACAGGTAATTCAAACGCAATAAACATCAATGTGCTCGATTCTATTGATGCAGATCTTGATCTGAATTCGGTAAATGTTATTGCAAGCAGCCATCCTTTAATTACCGAGATCCTTCCTGGAAATGTTCTTAAATTTCGCTTTGATAATATTCTTCTGCCATATCAGGCAGCGGACGAACTCTTAAGTAATGGCTATTTTATATATGAAGTGAATCCCTTATCCGGCAAGCCTGATGGAACCCAAATAAAAAATCATGCGGATATTTATTTTGATTACAACAGTCCGGTCATAACAGATACTACTCTAAATACACTTGTTTCAGCGATTCCAAATTGTAATCTGCTCACAAACCTGAATCCGGTATCAAAAAATTCAGGAAGACTCTATCCCAATCCAGCCGGCGACCTCATAACTATAGACGACATTTCTGTCAATTCAACTATTAAAGTCTACGATCTCTTCGGGAAACTGATCATAACCTTCAGATCGAATTCAACAAAATGTGTAATCGAAACCAGGAATTTACAGAACGGAGTCTTTTTAATTGAAATAATTAATGAATATGGAAGTCGGGGGTTTCAAAAAGTGGTAGTCAATAAAATGGATTGATTCATTCTATACAGGATTGGGCGTCATTTGCAGGCCAATAGAGAAATATATATTTTGAACTCATGCTTATCTATACCCTATAGTACAATGTATAAACTGCTGCCTGGTCGCTTGCTCTGGTCTATGCCGCCGCTTTGAAAGAAAACTTCAGGCTTTAACGACAAAAAAGCCCCGCTGATGAGCGGGGCTTTGCATTTATTGTGGACCCGGAGGGATTCGAACCCTCGTCCAAACAAGGAATTAATATGCTTTCTACATGTTTAGCATTTACTTGGTTTTCGGCTCAAGCCAGGAGTAAACGCAATCCGAACTTAAGCTTAGTTGCTAATATTGTTTAAGTACGCAACGCTCCTTAAACAACCTGTTCTTTTGTTATGTTTCGTACGGGTCGCAGAACAGAGGAGCTACCCGGGAAACAAAAGCCAGTTAATCTTGGATTAAGCAGCTAAGGCGTAGTTATTTTCGCCATTTAGAGTTTTGAGAATTAGGATTAAGGTGCCATATTCACAACACACCACATGCTTACACATCAACCGCGCTTGCTGTCAAAACCGGTCGGGCCCAATAAGTCAAAGAATAATTACAAAGATACGAAAAAAACCACGTTAAAGCTTTTGTGAAATTCTGTATCAAACAAAAAATTAGTTAAAGGCGCGCTGTAACAAAGATGAAGTAATTAGAGAAGCATTTTACAGATTTTTCATCTGAAAGCCAAAGAGGCTAAGCCTGAAAAATTGAACCTGCTAATACCCTTTCAAATCCATATCTTCAGATTCAGTTACCGGAACTGACTTTTTCATCTTTTTCTGGATGATCTTAAAATGATGCTCTTCTTCAGGCGTAATAAGCGAGATCGCCTCTCCCGCAGATTCGGCGCGACCCGTTCTTCCGATACGGTGTATATAATCTTTAGGCGAGCGCGGAAGCTCATAATTGATCACAACAGGTAAAAACTTTATATCGATCCCCCGTCCTATCAGATCTGTTGCCACCAGTACACGCAATTCACCCGCTTTGAATTTACGCAATGAATCAGTTCTCGATCCCTGACTTTTTTTACTGTGAATAGCCGCAGCTTCA
>JBJMLS010000088.1:0-6192 GCA_045805185.1 Bacteroidia bacterium
CGGATCCGAAATCATTAATTAAACTATTAAAATAGCATATATGAGCAAAAAGATATTAGCCAACGATGGCATTGATGCAACAGGTAAAGAGTTATTGGAAAATGCCGGGTTCATCGTTATTACCGATAAAGTAGCCCAGGAGAACCTGGCGCAGGCAATTAACGAACAGGCTTATGTTGCATTGACCGTGCGCAGCGCTACCAAGGTGCGAAAGGATGTGATTGACGCCTGCCCGGGCTTGAAAGTTATCGGACGCGGTGGAGTGGGTATGGATAATATTGATGTGGAGTATGCGCGGTCGAAGAATATTGAAGTGATCAACACGCCAGCCGCGTCTTCTCATTCAGTTGCTGAGCTCGTATTTGCACATTTATACAGTATGGTTCGTTTTCTTTATGACAGCAACCGGAACATGCCGCATGTAGGAGCTGAGAAGTTCGAAGAGCTTAAAAAGAAATATGCAAAGGGTGTTGAGTTAAAAGGTAAAACCATTGGGATCATTGGTTTTGGACGTATAGGACAAAGCGTTGCAAAGATCGCTTTGGGAAGCGGAATGAAAGTGCTCGCTTTTGATCCTTTTGTAAAAGAAGTGACAATGCACATTGAGATCGCAGGAACGGATGGGGTAGAGGTAAAGCTGACAACGGTAAGTATGGAAGAACTGATAAGGCATTCCGATTTCATTTCGGTTCATGTGCCGGGCGGAAAATTGATTGGTGCAAAAGAAATAGAGCAGATGAAAGATGGCGTTTGCCTGGTGAATGCGGCGCGGGGAGGAGTGATCGACGAGAATGACCTTATTGCAGGTTTGGATTCCGGGAAGATCGCCCATGCAGCATTAGACGTTTTTGAGAATGAGCCGAAGCCTTCCGGAGCCCTGTTGAAACATCCGAAGATCTCATTGACACCCCATATCGGAGCGGCTACCAATGAAGCGCAGGAAAGAATTGGCCTTGAACTGGCAGAGAAGATCATTGCGGCCCTGAATAGTTAAACTCCCAATTCCCCAACTTCTAACTTCACTGCCGTGGCAAAAATAATTCCTTTCAGAGCAATACGTCCGGAGAGCGACAAGGTTCACCTGGTGGCCTCACGTTCTGTTGATGGATACAATACGAATGAGTTGAGGGATAAGCTTGCCGGGAATCCCTTTACCTTCCTTCATGTGATCAATCCGGATTACGATGATGGTATAAAAACGAGACCTGGTTCAAAGGAACGTTTACATAAGGTAAAAGCAAAGTTCAAATCTTTTCTGAACCAAAAGGTCTTCCTGCGCGATCCTGACCCCTGCTATTACATCTACAGGCAGATCAAGGAGGGAAACGTATATACCGGTATCATTGCCTGTACCAGTATCGACGATTACATGAGTGGCATAATTAAAGTTCATGAGCAAACCCTTACACAGCGCGAAGAGAAATTAAAAGATTACCTGGAGGTTTGCGATTTTAATGCCGAGCCCGTGTTGTTCTGCTATCCGAATGATGAAGTAATTGATAAAACTACACTGGAAATTGTTGATACCCGACCTGATTATGACTTTACGACGACCGATAAGGTCCGTCATACTTTATGGGTTGTTGAAGACAAAAAGATAGTGAAGAAGATCTATGAGCGCTTTACCGGAATTCCCGCGATCTATATTGCAGATGGCCATCACCGTTCTGCATCTTCTGCCCTTTTAGGAAAAATAAGAAGAAGCGCGAAAAAAGAGTATACAGGTGAAGAAGCTTTTAATTATTACCTGGGCGTATTTTTTCCGGAAACACAATTGAGGATCTACGACTATAACCGCGTAGTGAAAGATCTGAACGGATTAACTCCTGACGAACTGCTAAAAAAGATTGCGCTCAGGTTCGATGTAAAAAAAATCGATTCAAAAATTTACAAGCCGGAAAAAAAGCATGTGCTTTCAATGTACCTTAATAGCACTTGGTATTCGCTTACGGCTAAAGAAGGAACATATAGAACAGATGACCCGGTTGGAAGCCTTGACGCCTCCATTTTAACCGATCATATTTTGTCTCCTGTTCTGAATATCACTGATCTTAAAACAGACAAGCGTATCGGTTTCATTCCTGGTGTGCGTGGAGCGGAGGCCCTGAAGAAAAATGTTGATGAAGGTAAGGCAGCCGTTGCTTTCGGTTTGTATCCGGTTACTATGGAGCAATTGAAGTGGATCGCTGATACCAACAATATTATGCCGCCCAAGTCAACCTGGGTAGAGCCAAAAATGAGGAGCGGCCTTGTGATCTATTCACTCGAAGACGGAATATAGATGAGCATTCGTGAAAACCTGGATCATATCCGATCCACACTCCCTGAGCATGTAACGCTTGTAGCCGTTTCAAAAACGCATCCTGCAGAGGCAATACTAGAAGCATATAATGCGGAGCAACGTGTTTTCGGGGAAAATAAAGTGCAGGAACTGGTTTCAAAATACGAGCAGCTTCCCAAAGATATAGAATGGCACCTGATCGGCCATCTTCAAAGCAACAAAGTTAAATTCGTTGCGCAATTTGTATCGCTTATCCATTCAGTCGACAGTTTATCCCTGCTGAAAGAAATAAACAAGCAGGCAGGCAAAAGTAAGCGTGTGATAAATTGTCTGCTTCAGCTTCACATTGCGGAGGAAGAAACAAAGTTCGGGCTTTCTTATGAAGAGTGTGAAGCGCTCCTGGTTTCTGAAGAGTTAAGCCTGATGAGGAATATAAAAATTACCGGAATGATGGGTATGGCAACGAATACCGATAATAAAGATCAGATCAAAAAAGAATTCAGGAGCCTGAGGATTTTTTTCGAAAAACTTAAGGTAGGTTCAACTTTCAACTTTCAGCTTTCAACTTTAAGCATGGGAATGAGTAGTGATTACAGGATCGCTATAGAAGAAGGCTCCACCATGATACGCGTCGGTAGCACTATTTTCGGCAACAGGGAATATAAAGACACTTCTTTCAGCACTCACTAATCATTATCCTAAGCCCGACCATTGAACTACGGAGAACTCATTGCATTACTTACCACATTTTGCTGGAGCATAGGAATATTTCCATTCACAGAGGCCTCGAGAAGATTGGGAACTGCTGCGCTCAATCAATACCGGCTTCTGCTGGCATGGCTGATCATTACCTGCTTCTTGATTATATTTAATGGGCTGTCGTTTCCGCAACTATTTACGCAGCCGGGTTATAAAAACTATCTCTACCTTGGCCTTTCAGGTATTTTGGGATTTACCCTGGGAGATTTTTTCAGCTTCACTTCATTTACTATTCTGGGCCCAAAGCTGGGTAGCCTTTATACCACTATTGCTCCGGGGGCGGCTCTTGTGGCGGCTTATTTTATTTTGGGAGAAAGCGTTAATTATATTGGGATCATAGGAATTGCAGTGACCATTCTCGGCGTGATATGGCTTACCTTATCAAAGAAAGATAAAATGCACGCAGAATCACGGGGCTTTATCCGGAATAGAAAAGGGATCATTTATGGTATATTGGGAGCCTGCGGGCAAGGAACAGGACTGGTGTTTTCCAAACTGGGCCTGGAAGAACTCATAGAAGGTGAAAAAATAGCTACTCTTCATGCAGTATGGATCAGGCTAATGGCGGCTTTTCTTACCTCATTTATCGTTTCCGCGCTCATCGGCAAGCTCGTTTCCAATAGCAGGCCTGTTTTTCAGAATAAGGATGGCGGTTTGAAATTCATGTTTATTGGCACCTTATTCGGTCCTGTTGCAGGCGTTAGCTTATCCCTGCTTGCCATTTCACTCATCCCTGTTGCTGTTGCACAGACGATCTTTGCACTATTGCCTGTAATGGTCCTGCCGATCAGTTATTTTGTTTATAAAGAAAAAGCTACCCTTCGTTCACTTTTGGCCTGTACAGTATCAATTCTGGGGGTTTTAATCCTCATCTGGAGAGAAAGTCTCTTGCTTTTTCTGGCCGGGCTTACACTTTAATGGCCAATTCCGGGCTGATCGTCTGATTTTTGGGCAAAAATGCCGAATTTTATTAAAAAATGATTAACAGTACGCTAAATAATAGGCACAGTTAACGTAAATTTGTTATCCCAAATATAATTCAGTAAGAAAATCAATATTTAGGGATTCCTAATCGATCAAACAAACAACAAATAACAAATGGAAAACAATTACAGTAAGAAAAGCGGAACGACTTTCAGTTTAAATGGGTTCATTCTGGCTTGTATCATGCTATTGACAGCGTATTCCGGAAAGCTGAGCGCTCAGTTGACCGGTGTAAAAAATATCCCGGGAGATTATGCCACGCTTGCAATGGCTATTGATACCCTCAATGCCCAGGGAGTTGGTGCGGGTGGAGTTACACTGAATATGATATTTGGTAACCCCGAAACAGCTCCTGTTGGCGGATACGCAATTACCGCAACCGGTACCGCTGCGAATCCGATCATTGTTCAGGGAAATGGTAATACCATTACTGCGAACAGTGCACTTGTAGCCGGTTCACTCAATGATGCCGTATTTAAGATCATTGGCGGAGATTACATTACCATTACACGTTTTGTTATGCAGGAAAATGCGGCAAATACAACAACTGCCGTTGCAACCAATAACATGACAGAATGGGGTGTGGCCCTGTTGTATGCTTCAGTGACGGATGGAGCGCAGAACGATATTGTCCAGGGCAATACCATCAGCCTGAACAGAACTTATGCAAACAGCTTTGGCGTATATAGTAACGTGAGGCACTCTGCAAGCAATGTTACAACCCTGGCGGATATCACGAATAATACTACCGCTCCGAACAGCTCTAATAAAGTTTACGGTAATACCATTAACAATGTGAATTTCGGTGTTGTGTTTATTGGCTCGGCAACCGTTGCGAACATGGATATGAGTAATGATGTCGGAGGAAGTTCTTCCGGTACAGGTAATACCCTAACCAATTGGGGTGGTCTGGCGGCTGCAACCGCCTACATTGGTCTTCCAACAACAATAACGGCTGGGGCCTATCTTCTCAATCAAAATAACTTTAACCTGTCTTATAATTATTTTGCAACGGCTTCTCTGAACACCATTACAGCGATCAGGGGAATTTTAACAGATTATTCGGCAGTACCAACCGGAGCTATAGTGAACTCGGTTACAAATAACACAATGACCATTACCCAGGCAGGGACGGGTTCGCTCCAGGCCATCACTACCGGATCTACTGCAGGGGCCGCAAGCAATGTAACCATGAACCTGACCGATAATACAGTAACCGGTTGTGCCGTGAGCGGAGCAGCCAGCGCAATTACGATCTTCGGTGTCGCTAACCTTGGTGCATTCGGAACATTGAACCTGAACAATAATATTATCAACAGTAACACCTCTACTGCAACCACCGGAGGATTCCAGGGAGTTGTTAACCAGGGAGCTGTTGTAAATACGATCAACATCGTGAATAACCAGGTAGGAAATGCCGGAGGAAATCCGATCACGTTCAGTGCGGCAACTACAGGAACAATTCTTGGGATCAGCAATACTTCGGCAACCGCAACTACAACCTTGAATATTACCGGAAACTCTTTACAAGGCTTTTCCTGCGTTACTTCAGGCGCTTTTACCGCAATTCAAAATTCAGGTGCTGCAGGTGTAGCGATAAATATTAATAATAACAGTTTAGGTACCGCAACCGGCGGATTGATCGCATACAGCGGCGCCAATACTACGGCTGTTAGCGGAATTTCAAATACAGGAGGGACAAATACAGCGGCGCTTTCGATCAATACCAATGATGTAAGAGGTATTACGCATTCAGTGGCGGGCTCAAGTGCCCATACGTATATCAATAACACTTCAGCTACTTTTTCACAAAACATCAGCAATAACACATTTACGAATTTGAATGTGAATACTACAGGGAACGTTACATTTATATCAAATGACGTGGCTCTTCCCTTAGCTACCAGTACATGTACTGTAAATAACAATTCAATTGTTACCGGATTTAATAAATCAGGCGCCGGTGGAACAGTTACCTGTTATAATACCACAACAGGTCCATCATCGGTAAGCGGCTCAACCAAGCTGGAGCAGAACAATAATTTTTCCAATGTTACCTTAACAGGGGCAACAACGGTAAATATCTGGAAAGATCTTGAAGGAGCTCCCGGCCCTACAAAAACTATCTCCAATAATACTTTTAGTAACTGGACCTGCGGTTCAAGCGC
>JBJMLS010000089.1:0-8934 GCA_045805185.1 Bacteroidia bacterium
GTCGATCTTTTCCAGCTGCGTCGCGGCTCCGTATTCAGGGGTCATCACATACAGACTCATATTGCTGTGCTCAATGATCTCCGTATCGCTCTGCCCGATCCCGGACGTTTCCAGTATCAACAGGTCAAAATTCGCTGCCTTCACAATATCCACGGCGTCCTGCACATGCTTTGATAAAGCTAAATTACTTTGACGCGTAGCCAGTGAGCGCATGTATACGCGTTCATTACGGATCGCATTCATACGGATCCGGTCGCCCAATAGCGCGCCTCCTGTTTTACGCTTGGAAGGATCCACGGAAATGATCGCAACCTGCTTGTCTTTAAAATCCACCAGGAATCTGCGCACAAGCTCATCCACCAAAGATGATTTTCCTGCACCGCCTGTACCGGTGATCCCGAGCACAGGGGTTTTTGATTTCACTGCCTGCTCTTTCACTTTAGCAAGGATCATTTTGGATTCTTCTCCGAAATTCTCTGCAGCGGAGATCAAACGCCCTATAGAGCGGTGATCTTTTTCTTTCAGGTGACCGGCTTCCCCGTTCAATTGAGCGCCGGTCGGATAATCGCTTTTTTTCAATACGTCATTGATCATGCCCTGGAGACCCATTGCACGTCCGTCATCAGGACTGTAGATCCGGGTAATTCCATAAGCCTGCAGTTCTTCGATCTCAGTAGGCAGGATCACTCCGCCTCCGCCGCCGAATATTTTAATATGCGAACAGTTCCTCTCCTTCAGCAGGTCAAACATATATTTAAAATATTCAACATGTCCGCCCTGGTAACTTGTAATCGCAATGGCATTCGCATCTTCCTGAATGGCACAGTTCACCACATCCTGTACGCTGCGGTCGTGGCCCAGGTGAATTACTTCGGCCCCGCTGCTCTGCATAACGCGGCGCATTATGTTGATGGCGGCATCGTGCCCGTCGAAAAGGGCAGCGGCAGTAACGATACGGATCTTATTTTTTGGTACGTAAGGTATAATTTCAGTCATGAGATACGGGTTTTGAGTACAGATTACGAATATACGGAATTTGGGCTTTTTTAAATGGAAATAAGCGGGAAAAAATGCAGAGTTGTCAGGCAGATCCAGGTTCGGGCCAGAAAAATAGTTCGGGCTATTTGTTAAAAAAGTACTAGATTTATAATTATATTGGTTCACTGACTTCCTGACAATAATTTCAATAAACAGTAATCTTTGATGCACCGGACTCCTACTGAAAATCAAGTTGAGATTATAGCAACGGAAATTTGCGAGGCGTTTACAATTAAATTGCGCAGCGATGGGATCCTTCACTCTCACACATCCAGCAATATTGACTTTAACGTGGAATCGCTCAAAAAATTCAATGAAGTCATGGGGAGATTATTGCACCACCAACAAGCTCCTCTATTAATAACGCTGGACGAGTTTGCCATTCCTCCTGTAGAAACACGGGAATTCTGGGCAAGAAAAGAATCCTGTCCCTATGCCTCCGCCGATGCTTATGTCGCGGTTAATCTCGGGCATAAAATCATCGGGAGCGTTTATCTCCGGTTCAATAGGCCAGGCAGGCCAACCAAAATATTTAACAGCGAGGAAGACGCGGTTGAATGGCTCAGAACTTTTCTTAAATAAAAACCCTGGATCACTTTTAACTCATCTTCAATTTAATCATTTAGTAAGGTCATAACCTGATAAATTAGAATTCTGCCGATCCTTTTTTGATAACAATGTTCAGGTAATCCCAATGTTAACCCGAATTGCACCTTTCTTTATCCCTTCGGTTAACCCGTAGAGCTCATCCGTACTACCACGTAAATAAGATTCAATTAGTAAGATTTTAGGTTTCCCGCTGAGCCATTTCATATAAGGCCCACTGCTATCTTCTACTTTTGAAAAAAATAAAAAAAACAGCTTATGTTAAAAAGAATTGTTCTGTTCAGTCTCTTTGTATTCCTCGCTTTCTCCGGAAGCCTGTCCGCACAAACATACAAAGACGCAAAGAAAGCCGCAAAGCTTGCGGTGAAAATGGGAAACTACAATACGGCCATTCCTAAGTATAAGGAAATGCTGGGCTTTAAACCAAATGACGGAGCCGCACTTGAAGGTCTTTGCACGGCAGTAATTGCTACGAAGCCCGACCAGGCTGAATACGTAACGTATTATGCGGGACTGCCGGTAACTAAAGGAAAACTGCTGATTGAAAGCGGCCGCAGGTATTACAATGCCGGAATGTTTGACCTTGCCGTTCCTGTATTGGAACAGGGGCAAAAACTGGTGCCGAAGGATCCTTACACCTGTAAAACCTTAGGCAAACATTTTTACGATGCTAAAATGTGGGACAAGGCGGCCAGCAATTACCTGATGAGCGCCAAGGTTAATTCAGTAGAAAAGAATTTCGACTTCTGTTACGCGGGAGAAGCTTTCATGGAACTGGAAAGATACCCTGAAGCGCTGGAAGCCTTTAAGAACGCAAAAAGCAAAACAAAGAAAAAAGAACAGCCGAAGATCTGGGATCACATGGATTACATGGTTGGCCGTGCAATCCTCGAAGTGCAGAACGAGCCCATCCGCAAGGATCTGATGAGCAAACCGCTCAACATTGAAATAGAGAACATGGGTCCGAATATCAATACAGCACAGGGAGATTACAACTCTACCATTACAGCAGACGAATCCACTTTCCTGATCACCTCAACGCGCGAAGGCAGCTTTGGTAATTACATTGCCGACAGCAAAGAATATCCTGAAGATTTCTGGATCTCTGAAAAAGACTCTGCAGGTAACTGGAAAAAAGCAACAAACCTCGGCGCTCCCATCAATACAGGAAGCAACGAAGGAGGCCCATCAATTACAGCCGACGGACAAACCATTTATTTCTTCATGTCGGGACCAAGAGGTGATGGTAATATTTACATGTCGACAATCACCGGAAAGAACTGGAGCACGCCCCAGGAAGTGGAAAAGATCTGCTCGGACAAATGGGATGCACAGGTTTCGATCAGCGCTGATGGAAACAAAATTTTCTTCTGCTCCGATCGCGATGAAGGGAACGTGGATATTTACTGGTCGGAAAGAAGAAGAAACGGCAATTGGAAACGTCCTCGTAAATTGCCTGACTACATCAATACCAAATACAGCGAAGCAAAACCCTTTATTCACCCTGATGGAAAAACACTTTATTTTTCTTCTGAAGGATTAGGCGGAGTTGGCGGATACGATGTGTACAAAACCGTGCTGGATGAAAAAACCGATAAGTGGACCAAGCCAGTGAACGTAGGGTACCCGATCAACACGCGTAAGGATGAGGTTGGTTTCTTTGTTACAGCAAGCGGAACCAAGGCTTATATTACCTCTAATCGTGATGGCGGTTACGGAATGAATGACATGTATGTGATCTACCTCACCGGAAAGCCAAAGCCTCCGGTAGTAATTACGGATACAACACAAAAAGAAGTGGTTGAAGTAATCGCTGAAAAAGCTCCTGAAACAGTTGCTGCTACAGCAGTTACAACAGTTGTAGGAGTGGTTACGGATGAAGAAAGCGGAGAGCCGATCAGCTCTGATATTGTAATGGATAACCTTACTACAAAAGAAAGCATCCAGGACCTGATGTCGAACAGCTCAAGCGGAAAATATGTGGTGGTGGTTCCTGCGGGTAATAACTACGCGATCTCCGTGAGTAAAAAAGGTTACCTCTTCCATTCTGAGAACTTCAATATCCCTGCCGACGCAAATTCAGCGATCATTCACAAGGATATTAAAATGAAGAAGATCAAAGTGGGTAATTCAATTGTACTGAATAACATTTTCTTCGAAACAGGCTCAGCAGTGTTATCACCTGAATCAGAACTGGAAACCGCGCGTATTGTGGACTTCCTGAAAGATCAGAAATCAATTAAGATCGAGATCAGCGGTCACACCGATAACGTAGGTTCCAACGAAAGCAATAAAACCTTATCGAACAACCGTGCAAAAGCCGTTGTGGATTACCTGGTATCGAAAGGAGTTGACATTAGCCGCTTAACTTATAAAGGTTATGGCGAAACACAGCCGATCGCAGATAATAAATCAGACGAAGGAAAAAAGAAGAACCGTCGTACAGAATTCAAGATCACAGAAAAATAATTCAATCAATCACTGAGGTATGAAATCCCCGGGAAAATGTTCCGGGGATTTTTTTGTGGTTTTTTTTACACCAGGGGCGCAGAAACGCGAAGAACGGAGTATAAAAAAGTGATATAGGAATGCTGCGGAGCGCTGATCATGGGATCAAACCACGGAGAAAGCTGAGATGTAAAGGCGCGAAGAAGGAAGTGAAAATAGTGATATAGAAGTTGAGAGCGTGATCATGGGTACAAGGCGCGAAGAATGGTGAATGGAGAATGTCCTAACTGAGAATTAACTGCAAATCTGAAACATAAAAAGCACCATAGATCTCTTAAATGCTTACTCCGGCTTGAACTTTTTTTGCCATTCGTCTTTTTTCCAGTCAATTTCCTCATTCGCTTTTTGCGTGAGCTTGCCCGTACTGTCGAGCCAGCCTTCCCAATAGCGGTAAACAGGATCTTTATCTTCCAGCGGCTTTTCTTTAACTACATGCCCGCGCATATAAATGCGTCCGTCCTTAAGCGGGCTGATGTAAGAAACGGTTGGATTATTCATCAGTGTATATGCACCTAGAGTTTTATCCCACAGAAGCTTCCCCTTCTTGTCATAGCAAAGTACACGCTCCGAACCGCCCCTGTAGCGCTTTTGATCATAAGAAAGCATAAAGACATAAAGATTTCCTTTCGTATCCTGCGCTACGCTCTGCGATTCCAGTTCATTGAATTGCGGCTTTACAGTACGCATCCATTCTTCCTTGCCGCTCTTGTTAAATTTATAGAGCGCGTCATTTCCGAAAGCAGCTGCCCCTCCATCAGAGGTAAGGATCCAGGGAGCGCCATAACCCGGATGCTCCAGGAACGGTTCAAAATAGGTAGAGTAACCCAGCCTGTATGGGGCAATTACTTTCTTTGCAGAATCGAGGGATAACTGGCCATAGCCGCTTAACCCGAGTGATAAGAAAAACATAGCTAAATGCTTCATGGGTTTGAATTTTAAAATTGGGCTTTATTCAAATATAAACAATAAATTATAATGACCAGAACTTACAATCTTAGTACAGATAAATACATCACTCCGATCCACTTTTAAATTTCTTCCTGGCTCAGCACAGGAACAAAAAAAAAGCCCCCATCCGGAGGCTTCAATAATTTTTTTCTTTCAATTAGAAAGAGAAGGTTTCAGTTGTTACAATCGCGCCGTTATAATCAACCTGATTTACTTTTAATTTCGTGAAGAGTGCTTTCATTTTTTTGGAAAGATCTTTCAGGTTTTTTGCTCTTACATCTACTATTACCATCATATCCTTAACGCCATTCACCGGACTGAGTTCAAGCTTTTTGAAAGCATTGTCCGCTGCCATGATCTCTTTTATTAAAGCCTGCTTGTCACTTTCTTCCATGCTCAGGTCAAAAATAAAGAAAGAAGTATCGTAAATTATTTCAGCGCTTCCCGACTTTTCAGCGTTATAGCTGATCACTGCCCTGGGCTCACCACTAAGCCTAAGTCCGTTGTTCGCTCTTATGCTGAATGCAAGAAATACAGTCAGCAGTAAAACCGTTTTTTGAAATTGCCTGGTCATGAGATAAATTATTTAATCTAAGTTAAGGATTAACAACGGAAAAAACAAAGGCCCTGTTTTCAGGGCCTTCTTTGGTTTATTTGATCAGCTGCAAATAGCCGCTGTATTGTTTTTTTGTACCATCCAGTCCTTCGGTAATAATGATGTAATAGAAGGTTCCTGCTGAATGCCCCTCCCCGTCCCAGGTATGGGCCAGCGTATCTTTCCAGTCGGCAACTTTTTTACCCCAGCGGTCAAAGATCTTTACGTCTGCACTAACAACACCCGAGCCCAAAAGCTTGAACACATCATTGATATTATCCCCATTCGGTGTAAATACGTTTGGAATAATAAGGTTCGCCTCCGGGAATACTGTAATGGTCAAAGTAGCAGTATCCGCGCATTGCGGCATTGTATTGTAGGCGATCAATGTCACAACGTACATACCGGTATCCTGGTAGGTTTGCGTTGAAGGATTGGAAGAAGTCGAGAATGTACCGTTTCCAAAGCTCCAGGCGTAGTTCAAGGCGCCGGTAGTTGTATTGGTAAAATCAACAGGCACAGGAGCAACCCCGCTGCTCGGGTTGGCTGTAAAGCCTGCAGTAACCAAAGGATCGACCATAACAGTTGCCGTCGCAGTAGAAGAACAGCCATTTGCATCAGTACCTGTAACAGTGTAATTGGTAGTTGAGCCCGGATTAACCGATTGGCTCGCTCCGCTTAAAGTTCCAGGCTGCCAGCTATAGGTAGTCGCACCTGTTGCATTTAAAGTGGCCGTTCCGCCAAAGCAAATGCTTGCTCCGGTTGCCTGCACAACAGGGCTTGGTATCACCACCACTGAAACTGTTGCCGTGTTTGAACAGTTGTTGGCATCAAAGCCCATTACAGTATATAGCGTTGTTGTCAATGGAGAAGCAGTAGGATTTGCAATCGTCGGTGAGCTTAATCCGCCTGTCGGGATCCATGCATAATTTAATCCGCCTGAAGCCTGCAATAAAGTACTTGTTCCAAAACAAATAGGACTGTTACCTACAGCTGTAATTGTTGGAAGAGGATTAACAGTTATAGTTACCGAATCTTTTTTAGTGCAGCCTGCCGTATTGGTTACTGTAAGGGTATAAACGGTTGTAGAGGCCGGATTCGCTGTTGGGTTCGGGCTTGTCGAGGAAGTTAATCCTGCTGCGGGTGACCAGGAATAAGTTCCACCTCCGGAAGCAGCTAAAACAGTTGAGGCTCCCGCACAAAAGGAGGCGTCATTGCCCGCATTTGCAATAGGCAGGGAATTTACAGTTATCATTACTGAATCTTTTCCGGTACAGTTATTTGCATCGCTCAGCGTAAGCGTATATACAGTTGTAGTAGTTGGTGAGGCAACAGGATTTGGAATATTTCCTACGCTCAATCCTGTTAACGGTAACCAGGAATATGAATTAGCTCCGGGCGTAGCGTTCAGGGTAGTTGAAGCTCCCACGCAGATCGGTGTGTTTACGCCGGCATCAACAAAAACTGCATTCCTTACCGCGACCGTAATTGTATCGGTATTTGAACAGCCGCTAGCGTCCGTCCCGGTTACTGTATAAGTCACATTTGCAGTAAGTGTCGTCGTCGGATTGAAAACAGTAGCTGAACTTAATCCCGTTGCCGGACTCCAGTTATAGTTAACCGCACCTGAAGCAGAAAGTTGCGTTGACGAATTATAGCAAACCAGCTGATAATTTCCTGCATCGACAACTGGCAAGGCATTTATATTAATTGTTATGGAATCTATGTCGGCACATCCAACAGCATCGGTAACGGTTAACGTGTACGTTGTTGGAACCGCCGGGTTAGCACTTGGATTAGAAACAGTAGAAGAACTTAATCCTGCTGCCGGACTCCACGAATAGGCACCACCACCGGAGGCAGCGAGATTAACAGAACCGCCTGCACAAAATGCCGTATCTGCGCCAGCGTTCGCATTTGGCAATTGATTTACTTTCACCAGAACAGAATCGATTCCTGTGCAATTGTTCGCATCGGTTAATGTAAGGGTATACGTTGTAGTATTGGCCGGTGATGCTAAAGGGTTAGCGATCGTTGCTGAACTTAAACCGGCAACAGGACTCCAGCTATACGCGTTTCCGCCGGCACTTGCATTCAGCTGAACTGAATTTCCTGCGCATATCGAATCATCTGTTCCGGCACTTACCATAACAGGATTACGAACATCGATACTTACCGTATCCGTTTTGAAACAACCGTTCGCATCTGTACCCGTAACTGTATATGTTGTAAATGAATTCACATTTGCAACAGGATTAGAAATCGCAGAAGAGTTCAATCCGGCTGAGGGATTCCAGCTGTAATTAGTTGCTCCGGAAGCGGAAAGCTGAGCAGGAGCATTGTAACATACCAACTGGTAATTTCCCGCATCCACATTAGGTAATGCGTTTACCGCCACCCGAACCGTATCTTTATCTATGCAACCTGAAGCATCCGTAACCGTCAGCGTGTAGGAAAGTGTTCCGGGAGGAGTTGCCACAGGATTGAAAACAGTAGTAGAACTGAGACCAGTTGAAGGACTCCAGCTATATGTAACGCCACCGCTTGCAGCGAGTGTCACAGAATTTCCTGCGCAGAGTGAAGTATCAAGTCCCGCAAAAGCATTTGGCAATTGATTAACAATTACCATGACAGAATCTTTTCCTTTGCAGCCTGCGCCATTTGTCAATGTTACAGTATAAACTGTAGTGGTGGTTGGAGTAGCAACGGTATTTGCAGTATTCGTAGATGAGAGCCCGCTTGCCGGCAGCCAGGAATATGTTCCGGCTGATCCGCTGGAGGCTCCTATATTTTTACTTCCGCCGATACAGATAGAGTCATCAGCGCTTGCCGTAACTGCCGGACCGCTGTTCACAATAACAGTTGAAGCCTTCGTATTGGAACATCCGAATGCATCCGTACCGGTAACGGTATAAGTTGTGGTTATAGTTGGCGTTGCAACAGGATTACTGATCAATGGATTGTTTAGTGATCCGGATGGCAGCCAGGAATAGCCCACACCGCCAGAAGCGTTTAACTGCGCGGAGATCCCTGAACAAATAATCTGGTTAGCCGGTGCAATTGAAATGACAGGTAAAGTACGGCGCGTTACAATGATCGTATCTTTATCCGTGCATCCTCCGACACCTGTAACAGTAAGTGTGTAAATTGTTGTAGAAGGGGGATTCGCAACAGGATTTGCAACAGTTGAATTATTCAGTCCTGTAGCAGGCGACCAGCTGTATGTTCCTCCACCTGAA
>JBJMLS010000090.1:0-4827 GCA_045805185.1 Bacteroidia bacterium
AGTTTGCGGAACGGCATGGAAAAACAAGGAAGTCATAATTGTGGATGATGTGGATGCTTTCCCGGGTCACATTGCCTGCAGTTCTGCATCTAAATCTGAGATCGTTCTTCCCGTATATAATAAAAACGGAGAGGTGATCGCTATCCTGGATCTCGACGATGACGAATATGCCACTTTCGATCACATAGATAAGGAACACCTTTCCTCGATAATTTCACTCGTTGAGAATTTATTTCACTAAATATTTTTTAAGCTTATTCAGGCTGCGGACAACCCGCAGCCTGTTACCTCTGTCCGCTGCTTTATTATTAACAGGATGCGCGCAGATCGTTCCCCTCAGCGGAGGCGACAAGGATGTTCAGGCTCCAGGGGCCCTTGAGTTCATTCCTGCTAACCGGGCTCTGCAGGTGAGCACCAAAACTATGCTGATAGAATTTGACGAATATATTCAGCTCCGCGATTTACAAAGCCAGCTTATTGTCACTCCGCAGCTGAAAGAACTTCCTGAAGTAAATGTTAAAGGAAAATCGCTTGCGATTCATTTTAAAGAGGCGTTACAGCCGAACACTACCTATTATATGAATTTCGGAAATGCGATCACCGACCTTCATGAAGGAAATGCGGTAAAAGGATTTGAATATGTATTTTCCACCGGTCCGCAAATAGATACGCTTATGCTCCGGGGCAAACTGACTGAAGCATTTACTTTATTACCTGTGAAAGACGCATTTGTTTTACTGTATCCGAATGGAACCGATTCTTCTGTTTTCAAAGACAAGCCTGCTTACCTGGGGAAAAGTGAAAGTGATGGGACTTATTCTGTACATTATGTAAAGCCGGGTAGCTATAAAATAGTCGCGTTGAGGGACAACAATAAGAATTTCGTTTATGATCCGGGAGAGCTGATCGGGTTTAATGCGAAAGATCAGTTTGAACTGGCTCAAAATGATACGCTCAATGTAGAGCTGTTCAGGGAACAAAGCTCAGGAGCCTTTCTTAAAAAAGTGTATTCGCCTTATTATGGAAGAGCTGAGTTTGTATTTAGCGGAACCCTTGAAGAAAAAGTTGAGCTCTTCATTAAGGATAGAAATGGAATGCTGAGTGCAGAGAAATACAAGAGCAGGGTGAGGCCGGGCCGCGACACCTTAACGCTTTACTACCATGATGTTTTTGGAGATACATTAACAGCAATTGTGAAGCACGGCGAAAGCGCAGATACGACGCGTTTATCAGTTCTCTCAAACGAGGAGGTGCAGCGCTTAAAAAATAAAAAACGGATACCCCTGGAGCTGCAGGCTGATTTTAATGCCGGAGTTCCGCAGGCTTATTTCAGGGATCCGGGTTTCCGGATAAACAGGATGATCAATAAGTTTGATCCCTCAAGGATCGTATTAATAGAGGAAACAGACACACTGCACGGTAATAAGCTAAAATACCGCCTCACCGAACCGGATAGTTTTTTTATCACTGACCTTAAGCCGGAGAAAAGCTATCAGGTCTTCTTTTATCCCGGCGCGTTTACCGATCACCTCGATATTTCCAATGACACGATAACGTATAAGTTTAAAACCCAGGCGCAGGATTTCTATTCAACCTTGACAGTTAACGTAGCTGCTCCTTTGGATCGGATGTGGGTATTGCAACTCTATAACAGCAAAGGAAAGCTGGCGGGAGAAACCGCGTTTGATAATTTGACTTCCAGGAATGATGGAAGGGAATCAGAGAAATTGTCATTTTACAGGCTCGATCCCGATACTTATACCATGAAACTGATCGAGGATAAAGACGGGAATAGAAAGTTTACCACTGGAAATTATTTCAGAAAAATAAATCCTGAGCGTGTGATAAACTATTCTTTACCTGTAAAACTCACAAGTGATTGGGAAATGGAAATCGACTGGAAAGTTGGAAATTGACCCACAAAACGTTTTTTCTTCGATAATCGGAGAAAATATTTTTTTTCGGCTCGTTTCATCCCGGCTTGTTTTTGAAACGCATAAACCGCGTTAATTGTTCAGCAATATTATTTTATTTTTTATTTTTTATTTAGGGTGTGTCTTGAAACACCTGTGAACACAGTTCATGCAGCGCATGTGATTTTATTCTATTGATTTTTTTTCAATTTTATTTTTTTCAATTTCAAAAATGAGGCAGCGCTCTGAAAAACGTAATTAACATTTTCAACAAATTTGTGTTAATAAAATATTTCTTCCTATATTCGTATGCGTTAATAATTTTTATTATTTCGTATTAATAAATTCAAAAAACAAAAACCATGGCAAAAAAAGCAGCAAAAAAAGCAGCCCCAAAAAAGGCAGCAAAAAAAGCAGCCCCGAAAAAGGCAGCTAAAAAAGGTGCAAAAAAAGCAGCTCCTAAAAAAGCAGCAAAAAAAGCAGCTAAGAAAAAGTAATAAAGAGTCCCGCACAGCGGGACTTTTTTTTTGTTCTTTTTTTCTCTTTGTTCTTCCTTCCCACCCAGGCAAAGCCTTACACCAAAATTTCAGAAATATTCTACCGCTTATCGATTTTAAACGATAAGCGTTGATTTTATACTAAAATCAATTTCATATATTTGCTCCATAATAACTAAACCAAAGAACCTATGAAAACGAAACTATTGCTTACCATAAGCCTTCTTGCAGGGATATTGCTTTGCGGCTGCGGCGACAAAAAAGCAGGCGAAGAAAATCTGACCCCTCCTGCAGGCATGCGCTACCTCGATATCAGCAGAACAGGCATGAACCTGTATGTACTGACCCCTGATGACAAAGCCGGCATCCTGGATACTGTTATGCAGTCCTGGGGCGGTTATGAAATAAAAGTGGGAAAAGAGTTTCAGATCTCGGTTGAAGAGGGAGCGGGAGATATTGAGATGGTAAAAAGCGACAATGCGGGTAATGATGTGAACAAGCTGAAAAGGTATCTTGTAGATGAGCCAACAACCCTTGTTTGGGAATCGGGTGTTGCTGATCTTTCTGAATTTCACTTTTATCACATCATTAAAATCGGTAGCCGTTCATTTGTGATCCAGGATATAAAAGGTGAGCCTTTCTCTCAGAAGGCAATTGAAAAAATGCTGGACGCGGCGAAGCAAACCAAAGAAGTTAAAAAAGGAGAAGCAAGCGCTTAGTTCCCTTCGACTGATCCGAATCGCTCATCAACAGGTCCGCTCAGGGAACATTCATACGAGAACGAAACAATAGAATCATAAAGCCACCTTAGCGGGTGGCTTTCTTTTTTTGATCAGGCTTAAATATTCTGCTGGCAAACCAGTATCAGATCAGCCCCCTCGATTTAAGCTCCAGGTATTTATTAATGGTGTTCACAGAGAGATTCTGCGGTGCGGTATATATACTTTGTATTCCGTATGCATGAAGCTCCTTTGTGATCAGGCGCTTTTCCTGTTCGAACTTTTCCGCAATGGTCTTATAATAGATATCTAATGTATTCTGAACAGGTTTGTTCAGAAAAGCTTTTAATTCTGTATTCTCAAAAAAGACCACAACCAGTAAATGGTGTTTGGCAATACGCCTGAGGTATTTCAGTTGCCGCCTGAGCCCGTTCAGGGTTTCAAAATTACTGAAGAGTAAAAGCAGGCTTCTCTGCGTGATCCTCGTTTTGATATGCGTATACAATTGCTCATAACCGCTTTCGCTAAATCCGGTTTTCTGGTTATAGAGGGTTTCCATGATCCTGAACATTTGCGATCCTCTCCGCTCTGCAGGAAGATAGGAAACAACTTTATCCGAGAACGTGATCAGGCCCGGCTTGTCGTGTTTCAGCCAGGCAATATTTGAGATCACCAGGCTGGAATTGATCGCGTAATCAAGTAATGTCATTTGCTCGAAAGGCATTTTCATGGCGCGGCCCATATCAATAATGCTGTAAACATTCTGCGACTTTTCATCCTGGTACTTGTTCACCATGAAACGGTTCTTCCGTGCTGTTGCCTTCCAGTTAATGGTGCGGATATCATCACCGCTGGTGTATTCTTTTATCTGGTCGAATTCGCTGGTATTACCAATGCGCCGGATCTTTTTAATTCCCGATTGCACCAGGCGGTTGCTGATCGCCAGCAATTCATACTTGCGCATTTGTATGTACGATGGATAAACGGGGAACATCATTTCTTCATTGAACCTGTACTTGCGCTTAACCAATCCAAGAAAGCTCCCTACAAAAACATTTATCGCTCCGAAATGGTATTCGCCGCGTTCCACAGGTTTAAGCAGGTAATTTACGGGGCTGAGCTCTCCGCTGTTCATCCACATTCTTCTCTTGAAGTCGCGTATCTGGAACTGGACAGGAAGTTCATCAATTACTTCCAGCCTTACTTTGAACAGGTATTTATTTTCCACCAGCAAACTTACCATGTTCTCATCACCGTTGCTCATCCGGTTAAGCTTGTGCCTTGTTGCATGTATTCCCCGTTTGTTAATGAAAAGGATCAGAGTGTCTGTCACCACTAATACAGCAAGGGCTCTCAGCATGAAAACTCCTGCTTCATACAGCAAGGGAAAAATAAAGCCGAATACGAACACGGTTACATTAAGCGCCACAAGCACATAAAGCAGGTTGGAAAAATAAAAGGCTCTAATGAAATCTTTCATGGCTTACCTGGGGATCTCCAGCTTTTCAAGTAACTGCCGGATCACTTCATTCACGCTCGCACCCTCCATTTCCTTTTCAGGTGTGAGTATGATCCGGTGTTTAAGAATGTGAGGCGCTACGAATTTAATATCGTCAGGAGTAATGAAATCCCGGCCGTGAATAGCAGCGCAGGCTTTCGAAGCATTAAGTATGGAAATGGAAGCGCGCGGGGAAGCTC
>JBJMLS010000091.1:0-20903 GCA_045805185.1 Bacteroidia bacterium
AATTTCAAGATCAGGAAAATGCTTGCAGCTATTGTAAAAAAGCAATTGAGAATTACTCCCGAGCTTACTTATTTTATCGATGATTCTCTCGATTATGCGGAGAAGATCGATCAGCTGTTAAAAAAGTAAAAGTGAATTTCCCGGTATACATAGCCAAAAGGTACATCGTATCCAAGAAGTCGAATAATGCCATCAATATTATTTCATGGATCTCGGTACTGGCAATTGCCATGGGCGCAGGCGCACTCGTGATCGTGCTTTCGGGAATGAACGGACTCACCAACCTGGTAGAAGGATTATACAGTTCGTTTGACTCGGATATTGAGATCACTGCAGCTAAAGGAAAAGTGATTAATTATGACAAAGCCCTCAAAGCAAAGATCTCACGGATCAAAGGGGTGAATGCAATTGCGGTTTCTATTGAAGATAATGCGCTGTTGAAATACGGCGATCAGCAAACCATCGCGACTGTAAAAGGGATAGGAGAAGACTTCGTAAAGATGAATCGTTTTGATACACTGGTTTACGAAGGAAAATTTCAGCAGCCGCAGGGGAACACGCATTATGTTGTGCTTGGAAAAGGAGTAGCCTACCGATTAGGAACCGGGTTGAATGACGTGTTTACACCCATCAGTATCTATTCTCCAAAACGCGGTAAAACTTCTTCTTTTAATCCGGACGAGGCCTTCAATGAGATCAAGGCTTATCCTTCAGGGCTATTCTCGATCAACGATGAGTTTGATTTTAAATATGTAATGCTGGACCTTGAAGCCGCCAGGAGCCTCTTTGATTATACCAATGAAGTTACTTCGATAGAATTGGCCTGCAGTCAATCTATACCTTTGGAAACAATGCAAGCAGAGTTGAAAAAAGAATTGGGAGATCACTTCATTATTAAAAATAAATTTCAGCAGAACGATGTGCTTTTTAAAACGCTTCAATCTGAAAAGCTCTGGACCTTTATTATTCTTGTCTTTATTCTCATGATCGCTACTTTCAATATTATCGGGGCCCTAACCATGCTGATCATTGAAAAGAAAAAAGACATCAGTATTCTCCACAATATGGGAGCCGATGCTTCGCTCATCCGCAAGATATTCATGACGGAAGGGTTTCTTATTACCATACTCGGCGCTATCATCGGCCTTCTGTTAGGGCTCTTGCTGTGCTGGCTCCAGCTCCGTTATGGTTTTATCCGTTTCGATGCCGGTTATGTTGTAGAAGCTTACCCGGTTGATGTTCAGTTCTCCGATTTCGCGGCTATACTCGGCGTTGTATTGCTCATCGGCTTGCTTGCTGCCTGGTACCCGGTGAGAGTTTTTACCGGTAAGAGCCTTAACCTCGGATTAAAAGATTAATAAATTTCAGTAATTGAAATAGTTATCCAGGATATCGGTGTTGATCCAGGTCTTGTCGTTCCCGTTCAGTTCCTTTGCCTTAATGAAAGAAGCATAAGCGTTGGTGGCGTCATTTTTCTCAAGCATCATGACCCCGTATAAAAAATAGAGCTTCCAGTTATTGCTGTCAATTTCGTACATCCGGTCAATCGCATAAAAGGCGTTCTTACTATTTCCTTCCAGCCAGTTCAATGCAGCTATTCCCAGCCAGGCCTCGGCGCAGTTCTTATCGAGTTGCAGAGCCGCTTCGTAAATTTTACGGGCCTCCACATAATTTTTTCTGTAGACATATACGCGCGCTGCAATTACGTGGTCATGCGCATTAGGATCAATCGCGGGCCGTAATGTATATTTATCGAGCAATATTTTTTCGTAAGCAGAAGTATCTTTAAGGATAAAATAAGCGGCTGCAAGGTTATCGTAATCTTCCGAAGCATTATTGCTCAATGTACTTTTGCTGATCGGTTTTAAAGCAATGGTTTTTTTGAGATAGGGCAGCGCTTTTTTAGGATCATCCAACAGAAGATAAATATTACCTAAAAGTTTATTAACGATATAAAGATTGGGGACATCCTTTCGTTTCAGGCAGGAAAGAAAAAATTTTTCCGACTCAAGAATGGCTGCCTTATCATTTCCCTGCAGGTTAAATTTTATATTTTTGAAATCAAAGGCCGTGTCAAGCATGGTTGAGAACAGCACCTTGGTTGAGCGGTATGCCTGTATCGCGGTTCGGTAGAGTAGCTCGCGTTTTATGTCATTTTTATTGCGTTCATAATAATTCCTCAGCAGGCTCATGTCGGTTGTACTGTCGAGCGCCTCGTAGGTTTTTTTGTCCGGGTTGTCATTGCTACCTGCAGCCATAACCGTATATGCCGTTTTATAAAAATAATAAGAAGGGAGAATGGTATAATAGCTGAAACTTTCCGGGTATTTAGTTGTTTGCGACTGTATAAATGCATAGGCGGAATCAAACTGACCGCTCGCTAAATGAAGAAAGGCGATAAGTGTAGTGGCGGTTGAATCTGTTGGTTTTTTCGACAGGGCCAGGCGAAACATTTCCAGGCTCTCATTGATTTTATTGTCCGACATGTATATTCCGCCAAGAATATTGATTGCATCAGCGCTGTCAGGATGCGCTTCTATCGTGGCTTGTAAAAGCTGAATTGCTTTTGTTTTATAAGGTTCGCCTTCCTGCGGCATTCCAAGACGTTTGTAAATAGCTGAAATGTTACTGTTGAGGAGTGCATCTTCCGGTTTCTTTTCCAGTTCTTTTCTCAGCCTTGCAATATCTTTCATGCTGCAGGGTTTGTCCGGAGTAACTTCGCAGCTTTGAAGATCAGTTGTGCTGCAGGTAAGTTGCAGGGTTCCCTCGTAATCAAAGCAGGAAAGCGCCTGCTTTTTAAGATAGGAGAGGTCTTCAGCAGTGAGCTGCTTTTTGAGGCTTACTTTCTGGGCAAGAAGATCATGGCTTAACAGGAAGATAAAAAGGAGGAGGAAACAGTTTCGCATACTCAAATATACAGAAATATAAATGTCACGCAAGAGTCAAAGATCACGCTTCGATCTGCCTGTAGCGTTCTGAAATGCCACCTATAATTCCGAGTAATTCATCCAGGCTGTCAGTAGTTACCAGCCTGAGCCTTGTCTCTTTAAAATGATCGAGACCTTTAAAATAGTTAGTATAATGCCTGCGCATTTCGATAATGCCCAGCTTTTCATTTTTCCATTCAATGGATTTCATCAGGTGAGTCCGGCAAACATCGATGCGTTGTTCCAATGTAGGCGGCGGAAGTTTTTCACCGGTTTTGAAATAATGTTTTACTTCATTGAAGAACCAGGGATTTCCTATAGCCGCGCGCCCGATCATGATCCCGTCTACGTGATAGCGGTTCTTCATTTCCAGTGCTTTTTCAGGAGAATCAACATCTCCGTTGCCAAAAATGGGAATGTGAATGCGTGGATTATTTTTTACTGCGGCAATCAAAGACCAGTCAGCATCGCCCTTGTACATTTGTACGCGTGTTCGCCCGTGTATGGCAAGCGCCTGCACACCTATGTCCTGGAGCATTTCGGCCACATGCATAATATTCTTCGTGTTCTCGTCCCAGCCCAGTCTTGTTTTAACGGTAACGGGGAGGGTAGTGGAGCGCACCACCGCTTTTGTAAGACGTTCCATCAGTTTGATATCTTTAAGCACACCTGCGCCTGCTCCTTTGCATACTACTTTTTTTACGGGACATCCGAAATTAATATCGAGCAGATCAGGCTTTGTCGCATCCACAATTTTTGCGGAGAGGGCCATCGCATCTTCATCGCCACCGAAGATCTGGATCCCTATCGGTCTTTCGAAATCAAAAATGTCAAGCTTCTTTTTGCTTTTAATCGCATCGCGGATCAGTCCTTCGCTTGAAATGAATTCCGTGTACATGAGATCGGCGCCGTTCTGCTTGCAAACGTGACGGAAAGGCGGATCGCTCACGTCCTCCATTGGAGCGAGAAGCAGGGGAAATCCTTCCATTTCTATATCACCGATTTTTACCATATTTTTGCAGGGCAAAGATACGAAAATGGAACCACTTGTTAAGCACCGCCTGCCTGTAAAAGGCCAGTTATTCATAGCTCTGGGCTATTTCCTGTTCCTTTTCGCGCTTTCAACCCTGGGGGGAGATTCTGATATGAGCGGAATCCTGAATGATCCGCACATGGTGAACATGATGAAAATGGTACAGCTCATCAGCGTTCTACTTATTTTTATTCTTCCTGTAATCGGATTTACGCTTTTGCTGAGAAGCGATCGGTCTGCATTTCTCAATATGGGAACGCGGCCGCCTCTTATCCCTTTTCTCACAGCTGTTACGATATGTATTGTTGCTGTACCTGCTGTTGCGGGAATGAGCGAATGGAACGCAGGATTAAAATTACCCTCTTCATTTGCCGGACTTGAAAACTGGATGCGCATGAAGGAGAAAAGCGCTACTGCTCTCACAGAGGCTTTTTTTCGCGACAGGTCAGCGATGGGTTTAGTGATCAATTTATTTGTGGTGGCATTTATGGCGGCCTTAAGCGAGGAATTATTTTTCAGGGGTTTGCTCCAGCGCTTGTTTGCGGAATGCAAAATGAATATTCATGTTGCGATCTGGCTCTCTGCATTTTTGTTCAGCGCTTTTCACATGCAGTTCTATGGATTTCTTCCCAGGATGTTCTTAGGCGCTGTGCTGGGATATTTATATGCATTCAGCGGAAACCTCTGGGTTCCTATTATTGCACACTTTGTAAATAACGCTTTCCAGGTAGTGTTAATTCACCTGATGGATCAGCCGGTGGATTCGATTGTCCCGGGAGAGACCGAGCATGTTGGCCTGCCGTTGGCCCTGCTAAGCATAGCCATGGTGGCCGGACAACTCGTTTTCCTGCGCAGGTATTACAAAAGAAGTTTGGGCGCATAGATAACAAGCCTCAATTTGTTTATTTAGGTTGTTATTTTTATTCTGTTACTGCAAGGTCGGTGTCGATCTCTTTTTTTCTTTCGGACCATTTGATCTTAATCGCCATTCCTCCTGTTACGCGTTGATTAATGTCAGTATCCCAGCCTACGCCATATAAATAGTACTTTCCCTTTTTCAGTTCTTCGAGGTGAACATGATCTTCTCCGACCTCACCGATAAAATAAGTGTCAAAATCGGAAGCCTTCGTACCTGGAAGCTCATTGGCATTGAACTTAACAAACACGGTATCGGGATGCCCGCTTACACTTGGAATGGTTTTGCCATGATGCTTTAAGAAAGTTACGATCGTTGCTTTTCCTCCTGTGCCCGCTTTTTTGCAGGAGACATTGATCAATAGTATAGACATTGCAATGAGGAGTAGTTTAATTGCTTTCATCCTTTTTACTTTTAATTAAATATTTTTTTTGATTGAAATTGTAATTTACTCCCAGCACCAGTCTTCCCGCGCTTCCTAAATTGTATGCAGAACATTGTTCCCGTACCTTAAACTGAAAGGCAAGATTGACACCGATGTTCTTATAGTAAGTATCCAGGCCCGGCCCGACCAGCAATACATTCATTCCTGTGTTCTCTTCCAGCTTTCCTTTTGTGATCACACCCTTTGTATATTCATAATAGCTTTTCAGCGAGGATATAACTATAAGATCTTTCACTTTTAATTTATAGAAAACATCAAAATAGCCGGAACTGCTGTTGCTTACTCTTTCGCCGAAATTGTTTGCAGTATTTAGCTTATAGATTGCATTCAGGCCGAAGCCAAACTTTTTATAAGAGCCAATGTAATTTATGTAGGTAAAATAGTCCAGGCTTCCGGTTCCGGTTTGCAACAGCAAAGGTAGACGGTCATCATCCGCGCCCTTTACAGAATTTTTCCCGGCCGGAATTTTAACACCCGCTCCAAGGATCAGGCGTTGCTGGTAAACCTGGTAATCCACTTTCTTTATAAGATGATAAGCTCCGAAAATACTTATATCACCGATGCCTGTAACCGAGCTTTTTATACCATTGTTCAAGCTGCTGTTGGAATTGACAGGTATATAAGCGTTCAACTCTGTACGGTGATGAATAAAATACTTCAGGCGCAGCTCATACACTTTGTATACTTCAAAATCCTTGGCAGAGTAACTGGAAAGTTTTGTTGTATCACCATTTCCATGAAAGACGCTCGCCGGATTTGTGGTCTTAAAAGATCCGTCCGGAAAATAATAAGGCTGCTGATGATATACCCGGTAGCCGCTATAGCTTCGGTAACGGTGCAGGAATGAAATGCTGCTCTGGTTATCATAGGGTGTTATTCCCATAAAACATCCGCAGATATCGCAGGCGATAAGGTTGATTTCAAACAGCAGAAAACAGAAAGAAAGGAAAATTCTTTTATCCATGGTAATTGATGTATTGCTTATGCAAGACGTTTAATCGTGTAAAGACCTTCCTTTTGCAGGAAAGCCGCTTTCAGGAAGCGGTAATTGATAGGATTGGGAAATTATACCCTTGGCGGTTGAAAAATTCCGGAAGGTTGATGTTGTGGTCTGGACCCGTAGTACAATGGAAAGATCTGCTGCGATGATGGGTTCCGGAAGAATTTAAATAAGGGTTTAGATTCTGCAAAAAGCAAGGCTTCAAATTTATCCTTTCCACTACCGGAAGGAAGATTCTCTTTTTTGTCTTCCTCGGTCAGTCGCTTGTTAAGTTGGCATTTTCCTTTACAACAGGATTTTGTTTTGGCCCTGTTAACGCAAAGGTTCTTCGCAATAAAATTTTTATTCACCTCATAATTTACGACAATAACAAGCTTTGCAAAACATTGTGTCAGAATGCCGATGAGGAGAAATAGAACGACAATTTGTTTCATACCGGGTCAAAGATATACTTTTGACGAGCTTAACACAAATTACCTTCGGATTATGCAAAAATAAAAGCCCCGCTTTGGAGCGGAGCTTATTCTATTTTGTTCCTGAAGTATTAAGCTACTTGTTTTAGTTTTAATTTTTGTCCGGGGACCAATTTACTTTTATTAGTAAGCTTATTAAGCTTTTTTAATTCCTCGATGCTGATGTCATTGTCTTTAGCGATCTTGTACATGCTGTCGCCTTTTTTTACTTTGTACCAGGAAGCCTTTGAACTGTTATTTTCAGCAAGCTTTTTTGGTTCTGCTTTAGCGCCATCATTTTTCTGTGCAAGGTTATTATCGGCCTGTGTATTCTCGCTTGCGGGTTGAACAGCTTGCTGCTCCTTAACATAAACCACCAGCTTTCTTCCGGGTTGTATGCCTTTTTTACCGATGAAGTTCCAGTTTTTAAGATCGGCGACCGTTACACCGTATTTCTTTGCAATGGCGGCAAGCTTTTCATTTTTTCTTACGGTGTGGGAGATCTGTTTTTCTTTTACGTAATTCTCAGCGATTTTTTGCTGCTCGCTCTGCTGATGAAGTAAAGCATAGATCTGGTTTTCATTACTAACGAATTTTCCGATCTTGCTTTTGGGTAAAGTAAGTACATTACCTCCTGCAGGTATTACATTCTTTTTATAGATCGGGTTAAAATACTGGATCTCATCAACCGGAACATCGAGCACGCCGGAAAGCTGCTCAAAGGTAAGTGGTTCCTTTATCACAACTGTATCGAGCTCGAAATAGGTTTTTTTAGGTATTGCCGGATAGATGTTATGCTCAGGATAATAATTCATGACATAATTCGCGGCAATGAATGCAGGAACGTAACCCTGGGTTTCTTTTGGCAAATAAGGGCGGATCTCCCAATAGGTCTTTTTGCCTCCGCTGCGACGGATCGCGCGGTTAATGGTTCCCGGTCCTCCGTTGTATGCGGCAAGCACCATTTGCCAGTCGCCAAACATTTTGTAAAGGAACTGCAGGTATTCTGCTGCGGCAATCGTTTCTTTATAAGGATCGCAGCGCTCATCAACGTAAGAGGTGACATTTAAGCCGTACATTTTACCGGTAGGATACATGAACTGCCAGAGTCCCATTGCTCCGGCGCGTGATTTGGCCAGTGGATTCAGTGCGGATTCAATCACTGCGAGGTGTTTTAATTCGAGCGGCATATTGTATTTGTCCAGTACCTCTTCAAACATTGGATAGTACAATTGTGAAAGTGCGATCATCCGTGAGACCAGTGTGCGCTTGCGAACAGTGTAAAGTTCAATATAGCCCTTAACGGATTCGTGATACTGAAGATCGAAAGGAGAATTTACATCCAGCTTGGAAAGGCGGTTCTCGTATACATAATCCTCGTAACGCGGAACAGAATCCGCTGCGAAATGAAATTTGTTGTTTTTTGGGGTTACCGGAAGACTGTAGGCGTTCTCCAGGATTTTTTTAGTTGCCAGGCTATCCAGCATTGCCGCTACAGGGTCATCGTCGGCGACAAAATTCTGGGCATTCACTGAGGTAAACTGCCCCAGGCAGATAATGGCTATGATCGAATAAGCGATATTTTTTTTAAAAAGTAAATTCATTGCAGCTTCTTTCCCGGTTTTAATTGTACAACGTCTGATTCCCCTGTTCTGTAACGAAAAGCGGTGCTTTAGGTTACAAAGGTTGGAAATACTTCTTACAAGTATATAAAATCGTTTTGTTAAATAAAAGTTAATTATTTACGGATATGAACCCCGAAATGTGAATAATTTAGCCATAAAAGCGCCTTATATGCAGGAAACGACTTATCCGCGAATGATGATCATGAAAGTTTTACCACTCTTCAGCGGGGTTCTCTTTCTTATAACAACCGTATTACAACTGGCGATCGGCAATCCCGCGGCCTTTCTTACCGGCATAGCCGCATTGCTTTTCCTTATTAACGGCATCTGGTCGGTGAGCACACCTTATGCAATGATCAGCAATACCAGCGTTGCGCTGAATATGGGACTCCTCGCTTCTTTTGAATTGCCCTTATCCGATATTGAAACCATAGAGATTGAAAGCGGGAAGGTTCTGATCCTTGTCTGCCGGAATGGTGAAAGAAAAACGGCAAAATTGCACGGCATGAATTCCGATTACAGGGAGGATTTTATTCAGGATCTGAAAGCGCGTATTCAATAGCTTAAAAGCGGCCGATCAATGTTCAGAATAGAGAAGCGTTAAATAACCTTTTTCGGATTTCTCTTTTTTATCCGGGCCGCTATAATGAAGAATGTAGTAGTAGGTTCCATCAGGCGCATAGGCATTGTTAGTTTTGCCGTCCCAAAAGCCATCCATGCCGTCCCATTCAAAGATCTTCGTTCCCCAGCGGTTATAGATCTCACAGCTAAAGGACTTAATGCCGGTTCCGCTGATGTAAAAAGTATCATTGACCTTATCTCCGTTCGGGCTGAATACATTCGGGATCGAAATTGAAAATGGCTCGTATACTTCAATACATTTAGTCACAGTGTCTGCACATCCGTTATCATCCGCTATAAGGCTGATGCAGCAGCTTTCGGGAGTATTAAAAATTACATTCAGCAAATTATTTCCTGAAGAAATTCCATCACAGGTTTGCCAGTGTACTGAAGAGGTATTGAGGCTTGTATTCAACAGATCCAGCGAAGTGCCAATAGGAACAGCGGCCTGAGGTAAGCCGGAAAAGTTCGCCACAGGAGAAGGGTAAACATAAACAGTTACTGACTGGTTATAAACGCATGAACCGTTTGTAGTTTGCAGGTTGTAGTTTGTAGTAACGTTGGGCGCAGCAACTACGCTGGAGCCGTTAGCTGTGCTTAGGGAAGTCGCAGGCGTCCATTGATAAATTGTTGCCCCGGAGGCAGAAAGAAGAACATTTTCACCCGCGCATATACTGTCTTTGCTTTGGCTTACCGTTGGCAGCTGACTCACCGTAACGGTTGAAGTAGCCACACCGCTGCAATTGTTCGCGTTTGTTCCGGTAACGGTATATACGGTTGTTGTAAGCGGTGTAGCTGTTACCGTTGAGCCGGTATTTGTATTCAGGCCTGATGTGTTTGACCAGGTATAGGAGCCGGCCCCGCTTGCATTAAGAACTGCTGAAGTTCCCGGACAAATGGTTTCACTGTTGACGCTTACAACAGGAACCGCGCCTATAGCTGAATCGATCTGGCAGGTGCTGGTCATAACACACTGGTTGGCATCGCTTACCTGGATGGTATAGCTTCCAGGTGTTAAGGCAGTAAATACATTGCTGCTTTGGTAACCGCTGCCGATAGAATACTGGTAAGGTGAAGAGCCACCGAATTGATTTACTGTGATTGTTCCTGTACTTCCATTGCAGGCATTTGAAGTTGAGACTGAAGTGCCAACTATGCTACAGGAGCCGGGAACCAGTTGCGGTGAGAGCATGGTAAAAGTGGATCTCAAACTGTCCTGCAAATTTAACCAGATAGAAGCTCCGTTTGAGCCTCCAGAACCCCATAAAGTTCCATCAGCCTTAACGATGTATGAAAATGTTTCTCCTGCCATAATATCGATAACATTGGTAGCAACTAGAATAGGACTTAATATGAAACCTGAAGGACTAGCACCGCCGCTTCCAAACTGTCCATAATAATCCGCCCCCCATCCAAAACAGTTTTTGTTTTCGTCCAGCGCAAGGAAATGAAAGCCATCTGCGCAACCGCTTATCGCGATAATATTGCTAAGACCTGTAAGTTTGGTGGGGGTGAAAGCAGGATTCATACTTCCATCGCCAATATAGCCGCCAGCTCCCCAAACGTAAACATCCCCGCTTGAATCTAATGCGGCAGTGGCAACTGAATGAGATTTAATGTCTATAATATTGCTAAGTCCCGGAATAGTGTCAGCTATAGTTCTTGATGATATGCCGTTTCCCGAGCCAAGCATGCCGGTACTCCCATCATCACCCACAGACATTACTTTTCCATTTGAAAGCAGAACGCAGGTAGTAATCTCTCCATCCGCAACCCTTACGGCAGAGCCAATATTGGACATTTGAACGGGCATGAGCGAAAAACTTGATATTGTACCATCACCGAAATTTCCATAAGAATTATTTCCAACGCTCCATACCGTTCCGTCATTTTTTACAAAGCTGATGAAATCGATGCTTCCATCGAGAAATTTTGCATTGGTAATAACCTGTGTTGGGCTTGCGTAAAGACCCATTCCCCATACCCAGCCGGTTCCGTTGTTTTTAATGGCGCCCATATTATAACCGGTGCTATAGTACCTTACATTTGTCATATTTGGAATTGCAACAGGAGTAGCGCTTCCAACGCCGCCAGTAGCATTACCTAATTCCCCATAAGCATCATGACCCCATCCGAATAACTGATTTGTGCTGCTGTCGCAGGGATTGCCATAACAAAGGCTGAAGGCGGAATAGGAGCCAACAGTATAATTGGTGGGTTTGTACCAGCGACGCCCGCCAAAGCCATCGCCTATCATACTGTTCTGGCCAATAAGCACTGATGCGGAAAGCAACAGAAAGCCTGTTGAAAGTGTTGGGTAGAAGTGCTTTTTAAGGAATGCCATAAGCTAATTTAAAAAGATGAAGTGAATAATCTAATTAAATTTTGATATGTGGTTGAATTCTTATTGTAACTGGAATAAGAACTTTCCAATCTCTTCAAAGCACTTTTCCGACCGAAGAATGGTGCCATGGTCTTCGCCCTGAATGGTAATGACTTTGGTTCTGCCTCCCCATTTTTTCGCCAGCTTTTCTGCATGAGGCGGCGGGATCATTTCATCTTCTGAGGCAATAAGAGTAAGCAGAGGCGTATGGATCAGGGGCGCCATTCCGATGGAATTGAAAGGATGCTTTAGAAATGGCGAAACAGGTATGAATGGATATTTTTCCTGGGCCAGGTCGGCCATGCTTTCATACGGCGTTATCAGTATAGTTGCATTCACTGGCCGTTGTGAAGAAACATACGTGGCCACACCTGTTCCAAGGCTCCTGCCGATCACCACGATTTTTTCTCTGAACACATCCCCGCGTTTTTTCAGCAGGTCGAAGACCTCAAGGGCATCGCTGAACAATACCTTTTCCGAAGGCTCGCCCTCGCTAAGGCCGTAGCCCCTGTAATTCACGAGGGCTAATGTCCATCCTCTAAAACGATTGCTCTTGCTTACCCAATGGGAGATCTCTTCCGCATTGCCTCCATAATAAATCAGCAAGGGAGCTGTGGACAACGTATCAGCCCGGACGATCCATCCTTTCACTTTTTTGCCATCGCTCATCGTGAAAGAAATGGCCTCTGCATTTTTATTGAGAGAAGAAATGCTGTCGGCTTTTTGTAAAGTGATGGGACGGGGATGAAAAATAAGCTTCTCCTGCAGGCAATAAACAAGAAGGAGAATGGCGGCATATCCCAGCAACAGTAAGAAACAAGTTCTCACAAGAAAACGCTTTAAGGACCTTTTTCTTAGGGGAGCAGTTACACTCATAATTTACCGAATAAGCAAAAAAAAACCGTTGGATGATTTACAACGGCTTTGAATAGGATGAGAGAAGTAGAAACTAGCCGGCTGTTCCGATATCCAGAACCTTCCACAATAGTTCGTTCTTTAGCTCAAATTTTTCACCGGTTTTTTCATCAATAAAGGTCATATCCTTTATATAAATAGTTATACGGCTCGTTTTAACGCCGCTTAGTTCGGTAGGATCGCTATACCCGACAATTATATTACCCTGCTGCGCTACAAGTCTCCTGCTGGGCTCTGAAGTTTCTGAATTCACAACGACATCAGAACAAAAATTAGAGAGGCTTGACTTATTGTTGTCGTATACCAGCAGTTCCACGATCTGGCTGGCATTAATGCCATCGATCGCAACAGTATAGCTGCTATCGAACTGTACAGGGAAATAAGGCTTAAAGTGAAGCACCAGCTTATCGCTGATGAGCTTGTATTGTCCGCTGGAGCAGGCAACGGTAAGGCCGGTTTTGGAAGTGTCGACCCCTTTAAAAGCGGTGGCAAAATCCATTTTGGAAGGAGCCTGCGCAGCTTCGGCAGCTCCTTTGTCTCCGCCCTGGTTAGAGCAGCTCATCAAAACTAAAATGATCAAAACAAAACTGGGTAGGGACTTCATAAGTTATTTTTAAGGCCTTGTTTTCGGGCAATAAAGGTAATAAAAGATTTATAATTATCAAGAGACCATTCGATACCCGATCTCATACGGATGCCGGAACCTTATTCCGGAACTACAAGTTTCTGCGAAGAGACGTGATTAGCGGATCCTATCCTTATTGTATATGTGCCCGGATGAAGAGCTGAAATGTCCATTACGATCTTTTCCTCCTTATTGACCAGCCGGAAATTCCCTGAGCTAAGTAATTTTCCTTCCATGGCATATATGCTTATTTCCACCTTTTTACCTGTATTTCCGTTTAAGCGGATAGTTACTTCATTTTTTGCGGGATTAGGGAAAAGGGAGAAAGAAAAGTCATTAGAAGATGAAATGATCTTAGTGACCGCGTCGGCGATCTTTCTTTTATAAACGCCGTTCCCATGTGTATAAGCCATCAACGAAGTGTCGGCAGGAGATACAACGAGGTCGAAGACCATTGCAACGGCCGGCATTCCTGTTCCGAAATTAGTCCAGGTTATTCCTCCGTCAGTTGAGGAGAAAACCCCAAAATCGCAACCGGCAAAAAGATTAGCGCTGTTATAAGGATTGATTGCAAGGCAGTGAAAAGGAAGATCAGGAAGAGCAGTGCTGAGATCTATCCAGTTTGCCCCGGCATCTACTGATTTAAAAATGTGCCCGGTCCCGAAACCTGAAAATACAGCATATACCTCACTGCTGTTGTGCGGGTTCACTACAAGATCGCGGGGATAGCGATTCGGTAAGCCGGAACTAACCGAATAAAAAGACAGTGCGCCATCATCACTTCGCAGGATATCCATTGGCACTCCGGTATAAGGCTCGGTTCCGCAATACAAAGTGTCCTGCGATGTAGCGGAAACCGCAATGGATAATATATGACTGTATGAAGAAAGCGGATTGGGTCCGGTAGGATTCCATGTACTTCCTCCATTGGTCGATTTGAGAACATAGTTTCCACCTGCATAAAGCACCGAGGGATTGGAGGGACAAAGAACGAAGGGCGCAACAAATGCAGCGCTTCCTGTATTGTTATAAACCTGATAAAAGTTCGCCCCCTGATTAGTGGATTTATAGATGTTCAGGTATTGCCAGGAGCTGTACTGGATATTGTCATTCGCAGGGTCAATAGCGTTAAAGCAACCATCACCTCCTGAAGCGTATTGCCAGGAAGGCGAGCCATTGTATTTAAACGTGCTATTGTCCTGCATCCCGCCTAAGGCAACAGAAGGGTTGGTTTGTGAAACGGAGCCGATATAGAATTGAGAGCTGACATAGCCTTCATTGCATATAGTAAAACCCGAGCCGAAGCCATCCGAGCGGAAAAATCCACCATCGCTAATGATGTATACTTTTGAAGGATCCAGTGGATTTGCAATAATATCGTGTATATCGGAATGAACAAAATTCGAAAATGACGGATTGCCTACAGAGATCTGCGAAAAATTATAACCTTCGTCCTGTGACAAATGCAGGTCAACACCCCCAGCCATTACCTGCGAAGAATCATCAGGTTTGATTAGCAGGCCTTTTGTGTACCAGCCCTGATAAGATGCGAAATCCGTATTGTTTAACAAGATCCAGGACTGGCCTTCATTCATGGAACGGTAAAGCCCTACTGTATTAGATACAGTATTGACCATGGCCATAAGTATTTTATTATTTTTCTCATAGGCCGATATAATTATTCTTCCCTGTTGACTATTTGCAGGAAGTCCATTGCCCAGGATATTCCAGCTTCCCCCGCTGTTGCTGGTTTTATAGAGTCCTTTTGAAGAAGAGGAAAGATTTCCCACTCCTGCATAAACAATGTTGGTATCAACCTTATCAATTTCGAGATCCATTGCCATTTTTGCGGAAAGTACATTGCTCCATGTTGTGCCGCCATCATTGCTTTTATAAACGCCTTCCGTTGTTCCTGCATAAAGCACATTGGTATTTTTAGGATTGATCACGATATCCCAGATTCCCCGCTGCTGCTGATAAGTCCAGTTAAGTGAATAATTCCAGGTAAGGCCGCCATCGATAGATTTTAAGATCCCTATTCCGAATGAGCCGCGTGTTGTGCGGAGAACAATGCCATTGAAGGATGTTCCGTAATTGTAGGTTTCGCCGGTGCCGATGTACATCACATCCGGATTAGCCGGGTCAATTGCAATACTGCTCACGCCAAGTACCGGAAAGCCGGTGTTTACATAAGTCCAGGCATTCGGGCCGAGTCCCCCTGAAGTGGATTTCCAGAGTCCGCCGCTTGCCGATCCCAGCCATATTTCACTGGTATCTGAGGGATCAATAGCAACGCTGATGGTTCTGCCGCCAATATTGTCCGGACCAATGCTTTCCCAGCTCCCGCTTAATTGCTGTTGTTTATTAAGGTAATTCTCCTGAAAGTATTCGAAAGCTTTAGCATAAGCGTCAGGCGCCATGTCGGTATAAGGAAATGAACGGCCGAGTGAAAAATGCTGAAGCGCCTCGAGGATCTCACTTTTTTCTTCCCTTTCTTTTGCATTCTGTTCACTAAATTTATTCCTGAACAGAAAGATCGCTAAACAGGCCAGGAAAATAATACAGTTGAAGTAAAAGAGTTTTCTCACAGAAACTAAATTAAAAAAAATTAGCGGGTTGAAAATAATATTAACCTTTGTTTTTTCGGCTTGGTTTGTCATCCTGTAAAACCAGCTCATCCTGTTGTTTCAATTCCTTTATTCCAATAATGTGTTTTACCGACAGGTTTAAATTCAGCAATTCTTTTCCAATAAGACGGCTCCTGTGGCATTCTTCAGGCTTTGTTTCGCTACACATGACCGCGACCGGGATATGTTTCTGCTGGGCTGTGAGAAGCCGCTTTAAGCCTTCTTTAAAAAAAGATTTAGCCACTATTATTTCATAGCTGATCTTTCCATCCGGGTAACAGTCTTCATTCTTTGGCCTTCCGCCAAGAAGATCGCCAAGGTAAACATAAGTAATTCCGTGCTTTTCCAACTCTTGTTTTAATGCGTGCTGGTTGTATTGCGGGTTGAACCTGGAATAGGGGATCGAGCGCACATCGGCCAGGTAGGTGATCTCAAAAGATCTCAATTCCTCAATTAATACTTCAATCGGTTTCCTCCCGTGTCCGATGGAATAAATATACGTTTCTTCCAAAATTCCTCCTTTCTCAATCCTTCTTTGCCAGCCGCTGAAGCTGACGGTTGATGTATCTTTCCGGCGTAAGTAAAGCTTTTTGTATGCGTCGCGCATAGACAATGCTGTCGGTTACTTCCTTGTTTTTTTCATGCAATAGATCAAAGGCCTCGTCTACTTTTTGCTTCTGCAGTTCAATGATCTCTTTCTGTTTCCGCGCGATCCTGAACCGCCGGAACAGCAGGAGCGAAAAGCAGGCAACCAGCAGTAAAACGGTCGCAATTGCATATATGATGACGCGTTGCTTTTTCTTTTCTTCACTTGCAATGGCTTTGAGCTTTTCCTGTTCCGCGAGAGATTTGATCTCCAGCTCATGTTCTTTTTTCTCTACTTCAAAACTGGTCTTCAGCTCACTTAACTGTTTACTGTTCTCTTCGTTGAAAATGCTATCCGTAAGTTGCTTGAAAAGCACATGATTCTTATATGCTTCTTTATAGCGCCCTGTTTTTTCATACAGTTCCGACAAACCCTGGTAACAAAGCCTCATGCTTTCTATTGAGTTATTCTCCCTGGCCATTTCCAATCCCGATTCATAGGCCTTTAATGCTTCCTTATTGTTCCCTGTCCGGAAATACAGTGAGCCCATGTTGATGTAACTGTCTCCTAAGCCGATCCTGTCATGCAGCTTCTTTCGTATTTTCAACGATTCCATTTCATATTTCAGAGCATTGATGTAGTCGCCTTGCTCCTGGCAGATCACACCAATATTGTCATAACAGCGCGCAACACCCATTGTGTCACCTCTCTCTTCGCGGATCTTCAGTGATTTTAGAAAATACTCAATAGCTTTCGGATAATTTTTTTGCTCGGAGTAAACGATTCCGATATTGTTATAGCTGGAAGCAATGGTGCGCTTATCCTTCCTTTTTTCAGCGAGCTTTAAGGTTTGATTATAGTATTCGATCGCCTTGGGGTAGTTGGACTGCATATCGTAAACGAGCCCGATGTTATTGAGCGAATTTCCCATTCCTTTCTCATCTCCGATCGCTTCAAAGATCTTCAAAGCTTTGAGCTGGTTGGATAATGCACCGGGATAATCCGATTGTTCGTTATAGGAAAGACCTATATTACTGTAACATTCTGCAACCTGTCTTTTGTCATTCAGTTCTTCAAAAAGTGGTAGAGAAGCCTGGTAATTTTTTATTGCGGCCTTATAATCGGCCCGGTTGTAGCAAATATCGCCCAGATTTACCCAGGCATAAGCGAGTCCTTTCTTAAAAGAGATCTTTTCTCCGAGACCAATGGCTTTTTCAGCATAAGAGAGGGCTTTATCGGATTCGCCTTCCTTATTGAAACAAATAGAAAGCAGGTTCAAGGTATTTACCTTATTGCTGTCTTCCTTTTGAGTTTTAAGAACAGCTAAGAGAGAATCGGCTTTTTGAGGAATAGCAGTTTGGATCCCCGACAGGAAAAATAAGAATATAATTGAAAATGCAGGAAGGCGATTCATAGGTATACCCGAAAACTAAAAATACACTATTCCCCGAAAATAAAATGTTAAACCTGATAATTCGTTTGGATCCCTGGTAGATCAGGAATTATGTTCCAGTTGTTTTGCAAAGCCCATCACAGTTGCATCTTCAAAAGGCCGGCCCATCAGCTGAAGGCCGAATGGCAGTCCATTACTATGCGTGCCGGCAGGGATAGAAATGGCAGGAATGCCGGTAATGTTCGCCTGTACGGTAAAAATATCCTCCAGGTACATTTTAATAGGATCGGCGCTGTTCTTTCCAAACTCAAAGGCGGTTCCGGGAGTGGAAGGCGTGAGGATGAGATCATAATTACCAAAGATCTCCAGTGTTTTTTTACGCAATAAGCTCCGCACTTTCTGAGCCTTTGAATAATAAGCATCATAATAACCGGCGCTCAGTACAAAAGTACCGAGCATGATGCGTCGCTTTACTTCTTTTCCAAAGCCCTCACTTCTGGATTTTTTATAAGTACTCTCCAGGTCAGTTGCATTCGGGCTCCTGTATCCGTAATGAACGCCATCGAAACGTGAAAGGTTGGAAGAAGCTTCTGCAGTTGTGAGCACGTAATAAGTCGGGACAAGATAATCAAGGTAAGGAAAATCAACCCCTTCAACCGTAAATCCTTTACTGCGCAAATTTTCAATGGTTCTGTTGATGGATGCTTTAATTTCCGGATCAAGTCCTTCGCTTTCGATGCAATCCTTTAAATAAGCGATACGTGGTTTCGTATTGAATTCCTTTACTTCTTTGCTATATGCGGGAACAGGTTTTTGAGATGCCGTGCCGTCGTATTCATCGGCCCCTGCAATGATTTCCATGATCAATGCCGCGTCATCCACATTTTTGGTCAGCGGTCCTACCTGGTCGAATGAAGAAGCATAAGCAATAAGTCCCCAGCGTGAAACCCTTCCATAAGTCGGTTTATAACCTACCACGCCGCAGAAGGAAGCGGGCTGACGAATGGAGCCGCCGGTATCACTTCCAAGAGCTACGTGACAAAGGTCCGCGGCAACAGCTGCGGTGGCTCCCCCGGAAGAACCTCCGGGAACAAATTTTTCATTATGCGGATTCAATACATTGCCATAAGCGGAGTTCTCATTACTGCTGCCCATGGCAAATTCGTCGCAATTGCAGCGCCCGATAATAATGGCATCTTCTGCCAGCAAGCGCTCAACAACGGTAGAACTGTATAGCGAGGTGAAATTTTCAAGAATTTTTGAAGAAGCTGAAACTTTGTGCCCTTTGTAGCAGATGTTGTCTTTCAGCGCAACAATGACGCCTGCAAGTCTTCCGCCTTTACCGGATCTCAACTTTTCATCAATGGTTTTTGCCTGCGCAAGAGCGCTATCTGCAAAAACTTCAAGATAAATGTTAAGGTGTTTTTTATGCTCAATGGCTTTGAGCAATTCCTCTACCAGCTTTGAGCAGCTGACAGCGCCTGAATCCAGGTCATTATGTAAAGAGCTTATATTCTTAAAAGAATACACAAACAGTCGTTACAGAATTATTTTTTTTCGGGAGTGTTGGTATTGTCCACGCCGTCTTTCGCATCTTTGAACTCTTTCATGCCTTTTCCGAGACCGCGCATAAGTTCAGGAATTTTCTTTCCTCCGAACATTAACAGGATCACAGCGATGATGAGAACGATCTCCCAGGTACCTAATTTCATTGGTGTTGATTTTAATAATGAGCCCCAAAGATACGAAATTTAGCAGGAAACGGGAAAATTAAATATTTTTAGAGAAAATTAGTCAAAATGTTAAAAAAGATAGAGCATATCGGCATTGCCGTTAAAGATATAAAGGCGTCAAATGAGCTGTTCACAAAGCTTTTCGGCAAGGCCTTTTATAAAATGGAAACGGTGGAAAGCGAACAGGTTTCTACCTCTTTTTTCATGCTGGGTGAGAGCAAGATCGAGTTGCTCGAAGCCAGCGGAGCGGATAGCTCCATTGCAAAATTCATTGAGAAAAAAGGTGAAGGGATCCACCATATCGCGTATGACGTGGATGATATTCATGCAGAGATGAAGCGCCTGCAGGATGAAGGCTTTGAACTCATCCACAAAGAACCAAAAAAAGGAGCGGACAACAAGCTGATCTGTTTTTTACATCCGAAAAGCACGAATGGCGTGCTGGTGGAACTCTGCCAGGAGATCAAAGGATAAGTTCTTCCTTCGAAATTTTTCAACACGGAGTTAAAAGGAGTGAACAAAGGCAGTTTTGTTTACACCAGAGGCCCGAAGACGCAGAGGGATATTTCTTGGGACATTTAGTGTAATTCAATTCTCCCAGATTTTTTCAAACACAGAGATCCGGGAGGGAGCGGAGGTTCACAGAGAAGCAATTATGTTTCTTGTGTACATCGGAAACTCAAAGATACAGAAAGTGTTAATTCCGGCCCCAGATGGGCCTGACATTACTAGAAAAATACGAGGTAAGGTCTATTGCCCCGGAGGGGCAAAACATTATGATTAATTCACGATAACAAGATTAAAATTCAAATTGGATTTTACCAAAAGAATTACTGCGTAAGGATCGGTGCATTATCCGCTACCTTATTCCCGCCGAATAAATATTTCAGAGAAAGTTGGAAGCTCATGTTATTGCCGTTGTTAAAGGTATAACGGATAACTGAATAATTAAAGGCGTTACGTCTTATCGCCGGAACGATCGAATTGGTATAGCGAAGGCAGAAATAATAGTTTTCCGAAAAATTATAGTCGAGTCCGAATAGCAGGCTGATGTCGTTCGGATTGAATGACCTCGAAGCGCCGGAAATGGCATAATTGGCTTCGCCAACAACAGTGCTCCGGATCAGCTTCCCATAAGAAACCCCGGCTTCGAAATCGTAGTTCTCCCTTAGCTTTTTGAACATGGTGAACCTCATGTGGTGTTTTATCATTATGGGTACTTCCACATAATTCAATGCGATCTTGAAATAACCGTAATTATTTGAATCAGGCGGCTGAAGACTTCCCTTCTGGGTAAAATTCATTTCGAACTGCAGGGTGTTTTTTTCGTCCAGGCGGGTATTCACGATAGCTCCGGCAGTTATTCCTGCCTTGCGGAAATGCCTGCCGCGGTATAAATGCGTGCCGCCGATATTGCTGTCTGTTATTCCTCCTGAGATGCCTGCCCTGAAACGTGGCTGTGCCTGTTGCGCTTCCAGGACAAATGGAGCTGAAGCTAAGATGAGCAGGTAAACAAGGATTATTTTTTTGTAAAAAGCGTCCATTTTATTTCATTTTCTCCGATTCGACATAGAAATTCGCATCGACTTTAAAATCAGCAGCGGTTTTTAGCGTCGTTTTTA
>JBJMLS010000092.1:0-58632 GCA_045805185.1 Bacteroidia bacterium
AATTCATTTTGCAAAACTACTTTTTTGCCTGTGGTAAAGCCCTGTGAACTAGTGGATTTTATCAGCGTTTATTAACCTGTCCTGCTTTGTGATTTTCTTTTTTTTCGCCGGCTTTTTTGCTATTCACGAAATTTTGTTATTTTTGTCGTCCCAAAAGAGCTGGTGCCTTAGCTCAGATGGTAGAGCAAAGGACTGAAAATCCTTGTGTCCCTGGTTCGATTCCTGGAGGCACCACCAAGACGGGGAATTCAAATAAATTTGATTCCCCGTTTTTATTTTAGTTGAATTCCACTTTATTTCAATTGATAGGAGGGTTAATTTTGACCTGAATGCAAGCCTTATAAACGACCTTAGGATATCAAACATTATTTTCCCGAACAATTCGCTACCTATAATTATAAATACAATCGCTGAAGCAAAGTGATTTATTCTTGAAAATACTTCGGGTGATAATTTGGTACGTGACCTAACTTCATTACATTTAATACGTTTTTAGGCAAGGGAGTTTTGTGCAGGAAATTCAGCACTTCTTCTAGCTGGCAGATAGTAATCTTTTTCCTAATGAGTAAAGACAAATGAAGCAAAGGCTGAGAAAATATTTTATTGGAAAATTCCTGACTATTCCCGACCCTTTTGAGCGGGCCGATGCTGTTATGCTTTATCAGTTCAGTCTTGCATTTTTTTTAATCTTCCTCATTCAGCTTTTCACTGATATTTTATTGGGCCTTCATAAAGCCACACTAAAGCATTCAATAGATAATTTGCTGCTTGGCGCTATGCCATTTGTCATTCGCCACGTGAAGAAACTGGAATATGCAGTCAATTATTTTTTTTTAGCGATTTTCATAACTTCCTTTTTTGCGACAATGATGCTAAACTCCGAAAGCGTGGACGGAATTTGCGTCTCCAGGGTCATGTTCTTTATTTTAATGAGCGCATTACTCCAAAGAGGAATAGCAAGGGTCCTTTTCTGCTGTTTCTTTGGATGGTTACCTTTATTGTACGTAATCCTTAATATTAAACTAAACGGCGCCTTAACATGGGCCTGGATTGTACAGCCAGGAGCCAAAGAATTGCCTGTTTTTATTATATTTATTCCTATTGTTCTCGGAACTTATGCAATCTGGAACCATACTAAAACCATACATGAGGCAAAAAAAATAATGGTCAAGCAGAAAAAGGTAATAGAAGAGCGCAACATTGCTATTACCGACAGTATTAATTATGCAAAAAGGATTCAACAGGCCCGCCTGCCAAAGCGCGGGAATATAAAATCCACATTTCCCGAAAGCCTCATTCTATTTAAACCAAAGGACATTGTAAGCGGTGATTTCTATTATTTTAATGCAAACCATAACGGAAATTTCATTGCCTCTGCTGATTGCACAGGTCACGGAGTACCTGGAGCATTTATGAGCCTGATCGGCGCGGAAAAATTAGATGATGCTGTTTCGCAAAATGCAGACACTTCTGAAATCCTTAAACAATTAAATAAAGGGATCAAAAATTCATTACAGCAATCAGACCACAATGAATCTACACGGGACGGAATGGATATTGCCCTTTGCTCAGTAGACAAAATAAACCGTATAGTAAAATATGCAGGCGCAAACAGACCCCTTTGGATTATCCGAAAAGGGCAGACAATTATTGAAGAAATTAAAGCTACAAAAAAAGCAATTGGCGGTTTAACTGAGGATAACCAACACTTCGATACCCACGAGATAAGACTACAGCAAGGCGACACCTTTTATATATCCAGTGATGGGTATGCAGACACATTCGGCGGGAAATCAGGGAAGAAACTAACGACAAAAAAGTTAAAGGGCATTCTTCTTTCTATTCAGGACAAATCAATGGAAGACCAGGAATTATACTTAGATAATTTTATCAAAAACTGGAAAGCAGAGATAGAACAGGTAGACGACATTTTAATTATTGGTATACGGTTGTAGTCACGGACAGTTAAGTACCCGGTGGACAGGGCGGCAAAAAACAAAGATGCATAGGGTATAACAACGGGCACGTGCAAAATCCAGGTCTCATTGTCAAAATAAGTTTTTACATAAAATACAGAAACTAACTCACCCTCTAAAACACTTTCTATGAGCGGCTTTTTTTCTATACCTGACAAGGAAAAAGATTACCAAAGATACATGGTATTTGTGCTTGGCATTTTGTGGCCTTTGGTTATTGCTTTTACAGTATCAATTGGCTTCCTGTTCTTTCCTCATTTATGGCAGCGCTGGTTGACATTCCTGGTGATATCACTTGTTTTATTTATTATAAATTTCACGTTAAACCAATTAAGCTATACCCGCCTGGCAGGTGTATTATTAACCATTTTAGTCTGGTTGTTTATTACTATTCCCTGCTATACGGCCGGTGGCATTACCGCTCCCGGCATCTTATCCCAGACCAGTGTAATACTTACAGCCGGTTTTTTACTTGGTGCGCGGGGCGGACTGGCTATCGGTTTATTGACAATTGGTGTAGATTTTTGGATGGCCTACCAGCAGGTGAACGGCAATCTGCCAATTCCATCAGTAATACATACTCCCATAACACGGTGGATTGGCGCGATTATTCCCTTCGGTACTATTTTCTCCTTACAGTATTATGCTACTAACCATTTGCGCTCCGGCTTAATCGCACTTCAACGTGAAATACGAAGACGCGAGGAAGCGGAAAAAATAACGAGCCAGACAATGTATAACATAAAAGAGCGCGTGAAAGAATTAAAAACACTCCATGAGGTAAGTAATATTTTGCAGGATGAAGATGCCCCTATAAGAAAAATTTTGAGCGAAATAGCCGATATTCTTCCGGCCGGTTGGCAATATCCGGATATTGCTGCCTGTCGTGTTTGCTTTTCAGGGACAGCATATACCACAAGCAACTACAAAACTTCACCCTATAGCCAGCTGGCCGAAATGAAAACCGAAAGTGGCTCTAGTCTTAGTATTGAGGTTGTTTATCTGCAGCAGGCGCCCGAAATGGATGAAGGTTCGTTTTTATATGAAGAGCGCAACCTTATTAACACATTGACTAAAATGGTGAAGATGAATCTCGATCGGAGAGAACGCAAGGCGGAACTAAAAGATTATAAATATGCATTGGATATCGGTTACATGGTGAGTATTTACGGGGCTGATGCCCGTTTCACCTTTGTAAACGATAATTTTTGTAAAGGGAGCAAGTACAACTCTGCAGAGATCCTGGGCAGAAATTCTAGTATTATTACATCAGCTGCTCATCCTCCTGAATATTTTAAGGAGCTGAACATTGCCTTACAAAACGGCAAACCTTATAGGGGAGAATTCTGTAACGAGGCAAAGGATGGTACATTGTATTGGGTGGACACTACCATAGTTCCATTTTTAGATGATGATGGAAAAGTCTATCAATACCTTTCGATCAACCACGATATTACGGAACGAAAAGAAGCAGATAATAAAATCAAAGAAAGCGAACAATTACTGAAAAAAATCACAAGTCAGATCCCTGGCAATACCTACATGTTTGAAATTACTGAAAACGGAAATAACATAATATTATTCATGAGTCATGGAAAAGATCCATCCAACCATTCATACGAATTTGCGGAACTTTCTATATCTCCGGACAATTTAAGGGAAATAGTGCATCCCGATGATAAAGTTAAATTCAATAATGCAATGAAGGAAGCTTTTATTGCACAATCGCCTTTAAGCATCCAATACAAGGTGCTTATAGAGGGAAATGTCAGATGGCGCTGGCTGCAGGCTGTTCCTGAAAAGGATAAGACTGGAAAAATTCTATGGTACGGAGCATCAAATGATATCACACCGCTTGTTGACTATCTCGTTTCAATTGAACAAATTATTTTTGATCTTGGACATGTTATTCGAAGACCGGTTGCTTCAATGTTGGGTATGACCAAGCTACTTAATGATGGTGTTTTTAAAGGAAATCAACTGAAGGACGTTAGCCAAAAACTATATTTGATATCAGAAGAAATGGACAAATTTATTAATGAATTAAATGACGTTTATAATCAGAAAAAACAAAACACACAGTCTCATTTTGATATTTCCCCGTTGATTGACAAAAGAAGTTCATTATTCCAATGATTTAGACTTATATGCAGGTAACATAGGTGTTGCGTTATCGAAGAAGAGCAGCGCCTTTACATCCTTTATTTTAATTTTGAAGGTATTCGTGTTGCAAAGTTAAGCTAGGTGCTCCGGGAATAGTTCTGGTTTCGTTCAACACCAGGTATCGGGGCCCGCCCCTCCAATGCCGGGACCGGAAAGTATGCGAATTTCTTTGCCCGGATATGGCGGGAATTCGTAATTTTAGGGCTATCGAAAAAAAGATCGTCACATACTTTGCTGCAGCTTTTCTTTTTCTTGCCCTGCAAGGACAAAATCCTGCATTGCTACAGGACAGCTCAAAGGTGATCGGCCTAAATGACCGATCCAAGAAGGTGTTCCTTACCGGCGATTACGATTCTTCCTTATACTATTGCACACAGGCCAAAATTCTTGCTGAAAGCATCGGCTGGAAAAAAGGACTGGCTCAATCCTACAATAATATAGGACTGGTGTATAAGAACCAGGGACTCTATGCAGAGTCGCTCAAAAACCATTTTGCGGCATTAAAATTAAGGGAGGAATCAGGCGATAAAAAAGGTGCGGCAAGTTCAACTAACAACATCGGTAACGTTTACCAGAACCAATTGAATTATCCTGAAGCCCTCAGGTATCACTTGATTTCTTTGCGCCTGCACAGCGAAACCGGAAACAAGATGGGAATTGCCGGCTCACACAATAATCTCGGAAGCCTTTACAAGGATATGCGCCGTTTTGATGAAGCGCTCATCCATCACAGGGCTGCACTTGCGATCCGGAAATCGATAGGAGATAACACGGGAATGGGATATTCCTATACCAATATTGGAAATGTTTTTCAAAGCATAAAAAAATACAATGAAGCGCTTAAAAATTATTTGCTCGCCTTGAGCTTGCTCGAAGAGAATGAAAAGCTTGCACGAAGCACTACCTATATCAACATCGGCGCAGTGTATACCCGATTAAAAAATTACAACAAGGCTGAGGAGTATTCCCTGAAGGCTTTAAACATCACCCGTGATATAGGAGAATTGGAGGGAATGAAAGATGCATATCATAACCTCAGCGATATTTATGACAATACCGGCCGGTTTGATAAAGCTTTGAAGTTTCTTAAAGCTTTTATTTCAGCAAGAGACAGCTTGACCAATGAAGAGAGCACTAAGAAATCCCTCCGGCTGGAAATGAATTATGAATTTGAAAAGCGTGAGGCTGCAACGCAATTGGAACAGGAAAAGCGCGAGGCTGTATCCCTTGCTGAGAGCCATAAGCAGAAGATCATCATTTTCAGCGTCTGCGGAATATTAGGCCTTGTACTGGCTTTTGCAGTTTTCGCCTACCGCAGCTACCTGCAGAAGCAAAAGGCAAACGAGGCCATCCTGAAACAAAAAATGATCATTGAAGAGAAGCAGAAAGAGATCCTTGACTCCATACTGTACGCCAAACGGATTCAAACTGCCCTGATGCCCCCGGAGCTTTACTTTGAAAAAAATCTGAAACGGCTTAAAAAAACAGGTTAATCTTTTCGGATAGGGAAGAAGCGAATCTCTTCCGTGAGATTCCCTTACGTGTTTTCCCTGATCTCCGAAATACTTACCACCACGCAGCCCGGATAAGTTATCTCCGCATAAACATAAGCGTCGGAATAGTATTTTGCCTGTGTGTTTACTTCAAGGATTTCTCCTTCATATTGAATAATGATTTTCCAGTTTTTCATGATTGAAATGATAATAGAACCTAAGCCAGAGGCCGGTTTACAAAAAAAAATAAAATGCGGAGAATATAATTACGAAACGTAAGGGGGGCCGCGTTTATTTTTACTTAGCAGGAATATTTTCAAAGTAAAACGGTCGGCAGGAACAGTAAGCTTTTCTGATTTACCAAAGCACATAGCCGATCCTTCGCGGTGGACGGAAAAAAGTGCGGGATCCCCACTCTTGATCCGCTTTCGCTTGTACTGAACAGGCGCCTTAGGCTTAACCGGTGTACCTGCTATGATAAGTGAAGGGTGCGCGCTTTCTTTTATAAATCCCTTCTGCTGTTTGATCGCTGACATATATCGTGCGCCTTCTATCCCCCTGCTTAGCCAGCAAGAAGAGAAGATCAGAAGTATAATACAGAGTTTGTTCACCGGCTAAATTTATCAAAATACCTTTCTTTTCAACGTTAAAGTCATCCTAAATCTTGTTAATTCCCTCTTGTATAATTCAGGCATTCGCATTTTATGAATTCACTTATCTGCCAGTGCAGGCCTTGGTATCAGCGGGAGCTTTATTTTAAAGCAGGGGCTATTTGTTTGTTGAGGGATAAATGAAAAGTCGCTTTGGCACAATTAGCACCACATTTGTTCCTGTGATTGAAATTTAAAAAAATAACCATGAAAACAAAGATCCATGAATTCCTCATGCGGGAAGCACGAAAAGAAAAGAGAAAAAAACTGATCCTTATCCTCGGTATTTCGCTGATCACTTTAATGAACCTGGTGGGCCAAACCGTGAACAACAGCATTGTAGTATTCGCGGAAGACGGTGAAAGACTAATACTCATCCTGAATGGCCTGAGGCAAAATCAGAGTCCGGAAACCAATGTAAAGGTATCCGGATTGAACCAGGCAAGCTATAAAGCAAAAGTGATCTTTGATAAGAAAGGTATCCCTGATTGCGATAAGACTATTCCAATGATGTGGGCAGCTGAGCCGGTGAGCAATACCGAATTTGTTTTCTCAATTGCAAAAGACAAGAAAGGAAATTACAAATGGAAATTCGTGAGCCAGGGACCGGTTTCGCAAAGCAGCTATGCGCTTAATAATTACTCCGGCTCTGCAAGCCAGAGTGTAACTAACAACCAAAGCGCTGATCCTAATAGCGCGAACATGAATGTGAATACAAATGTTCCGGATAATTCCCAATCCGGTAGCCAGGTAACTACAAGTACTACTACTTCAACGGCGAACGGAACTGCAGGAGTCAATATTAACCTGGGACTTAGCGGCACGGGGCTGAATTTTGGCCTTAATGTAAATGACGGCGTTGGTGGAGCGGGTAGTACGAACAGCACAACTACCACTACGAGCTATACTACTTCCACCGTTACAAATGGAGTTGCAGTCACGAACAGCGGAAGCAGTACACAAGTGAATCCGGGACTTAACAGTAATGTTGGAATGAACGTACAGGTAAACACCACCGGCAACGCAACAAATTTTTCCTATACCGGAAATGATCCGGTAACTACCACCTCAACAGCCAATACGGTCCCGGCTCAGGGAAATGTATGCACGGGGCCTATGCCGGATCAGGATTTTACAGATGCAAAGCGATCCATTTCCGACAAATCATTCGAGGATACAAAACTCACGCTTGCCAAACAAATTGCAGAAAGTAATTGCCTCAGCGCTGAACAGGTAAAAGAGATCATGGGACTTTTTTCCTTTGAGCAATCTAAGCTGGAATTAGCGAAATACTGCTATCGCAATTGTTACGATAAGAAGAATTATTATAAGATTAACGATGCCTTTACTTTTGAGGCCAGCACCACCGAACTTAATGAATATGTAAAAAGACAGTGATGAGACCAATCCCTTACCTGAATCCCCCGGCCCCTGAAAGATCAGGGGTTTTGGGATTTTATCCCGGAATAATGCCCGAAATGCAAAAAAATACTCAAAAAGCCGCTATTTCGTAAACTGTTGGATCGCAAAACAGGAATTATTCCTATATTTGCGTATTATCAATAAGTTAAATAATTAAAAATGGAAAAAGGAACAGTTAAATTTTTTAATGAGACCAAAGGTTTCGGTTTTATTAAGACAGAAGGTGGACAAGAAATATTTGTACACGTATCAGGCATCAAAGAAAGTATTCGTGAGAACGATAACGTAGTATTTGAAGTTCAAGAAGGTAAAAAAGGATTAAACGCAGTAAACGTAAAATTAGCTTAAATTATACCTATATAGTTTAATAAACGAATCCGATTACACTTCATCCCGTTCATCCGGGATAACAAAAAAAGAAAACGTCCCCTCATTGAGCGGGACGTTTCTTTTATATATAAGAACCGGTTATTTGATCAGGCTTAATCCCTCAAGCGCCGATTTATCACCGGGAGAGATCCAGAGCACCTTATTGAAAAGCGCTTTTGCCTCGGCTGTTTTCCCTGTGCGGAAATTTGCCCAGGCATACATCAGTAAGCCATCGTAACCAAAAGGATAATGTTCTACCAGCTTTCCGAAGTATTTTAGCGCTTCCGGGTAATCCTTTTTTTCATAGCTGATATATCCCAACCTGTAGTTAGCTATTGTATTCTGAGGATCGATCATAAGTATGGCCTGGTATTGCTCAATAAGCTGATTGGTGTTCCCTAATGCGGCAAGCGGGTAATCAATTCCAAATTTTGGCTCCAGGGCCTTAGGCTTCAGGTTGATTGCACGTTTGTAATACGCAATTGATTCCTTGTGCAGGCCCGCTGCATAATTCAACCATCCAAGCCTGGCATTTAATTCATAAGAAGTGCTGTCGTATACTTCTTTCAGAACAGCAATCGCGCTTTTATAATCCTGCTTGTTTAAAAACTCGTAATTCTTCATGAAAGCAAGGTAGAGCTGATCCTGGTTAACCGCCCCATCCTTTATATGTGATAATTCATCCATGGCTGCCTGGTCCCCGGGCACATTCAGCAATACTTTTTCAAAAAGAGCTTTTGCCTCGGCTTTTTTATCCAGTTTCAGATTGGTCCAGGCCAGCATGGATAAGCCATCATAATCGAACGGATAAAGGGCGACCATTTTTTCAAAATACGGAAGTGCAGCTTTCAGATCGTGCTTGTAATAGTAGATCGAACCGAGATTAAAGATCACCTGGGTATTCTGAGGATCGATCTCCAGGATCTTTTTGTATTGCTCAATCACCTTATCCATATTTCCCAACTCGTATGCAGGGTAATTATAGCCGTATTTTGCTTCAATGGAATTCGGCATTTGCTTTACCGCATTTTCATAATAACCAAGCGCAGCTGCATGGAGTCCCGCCTTATAACTCAACCAGCCCATGCGAAGATTCGCTTCATAGGATGAGTTATCGATCCCCTTCATCGCCTCGAGCGCTCCGGCATAATCCTTCTTTTTCTCCAGCTGACTACTCTTGTTATAGGCCATTAGAACCGTATTGTCATTCTGGGAAAACAGGCCGGTAAAAGTGAAAACCAGGGAAAGACCGGCCACTATTTTTTTAACTGATATCATTTTACTCATATTTTGTTTGGCAAAGCTAATTGAATTTTGGAACTGGCAAAAACCTTATCTCTTCGGCCTTATTCTTATACCTGCTACGAACAGGTTATAATGATAGGTATATTTTGCAGCCGATGCGGTTTTATTCTCAAACTGATACAAACCATAAAGATCAAATTGCTTTGTAATATTAACAGTTGCGATCCCCGACCAGCGCGAAGTAGTGAGATCCGAGGAATTATTTACAATGTAGCCATTGTTCTCTACAGCATTCTTTCCGCCCGTATTGTTCAGGTAAGAAAAAGTAAAGGCAAGTCGCTTAACAGGATTTACGTAAAGGAAAGGAACAAAACAGAAATTAGCGCTTGAATACGAATCTTCCGTATGCATATAGGCATTGCAGCCCGCGATCAGTTTTCTTTTCTTTAAGGGATAGTAAGAAGCCGATAAGCCATGCTGGAACTGGTTGGCGCCAAAAACACTGGAAACCGTAGTGCTGAAGGAAAGATCAAACTTCGAAAATATTTTTTTCAGGTTAAAGGACCCGACAAAATAATTATCCTGTACCGTACTGTCCTTTGCTTCCGGCAATTTTGGAAAAGGCTGGCCGGGTGGTGGTGGTGGCGGTGGGGCCGGTAAAATACGCAAGGCCGTGGTCTTAGTCAACCATTGGAAAGCCGGCGCTACCTGCCAGTTGTTCTTTAAAGGAACATTGGCTGAAATATAATATTGCAGCTGGGTTAATTTTCCGCTCATTTTATGACTATCGCCAAAGCCCTGACTGTAATAAGTAAACGCATGATAAAGGGAGAAGCGGTTAGATACATAATGACTCAATCCGACATGAGCATAATGTCCTCTTCCCAATAGCCTTGTGCTGTCCGCAACCTTTTGACCCGCTTCCACCAGTGCGTAAGCTATAGGAGAAGCATCTGCCGTCTTTAATTTTTCAGCAAGAGCCGGTGGAAATTTCCTGCTGAGATTCCTCGCTTCTTCAAAACGGTAAGAGAACAGGTAACAGAAATAAATATACTCCAGCACCAGCTCGTCTCCTGAATTGAACTCCAGCGCTTTCTCAAAATGCTTTTGCGCAGCAATAAAATTTCCGAGTTCGTAATGCGCTATTCCGATCCTCATCCGCAGGTAATAATAATCATGATCCTGCTTTAACGCCTGATCAACAAAGCTGATGAGCTCTTTCCATTTTTTTTCCTGGTAAAGATCATACGATCTTTTATCGACCGTATAGGAATCCAGGCTATCCTGCGCCTTCATCCCGGAGCAAATAAAACTCAGAATGAATACAAGAATTAAAAGAACCGGGCTTCCCGCTGAATGCTTCACTGTTTCACTTCCCTGAACTGATCTGTACATGCGTTATAAATTAAGTTTCTTGCCGGGCCTTTACTCTCATTTGACGCGATATTCCCTGTTTTCCTTCGCAAATCAAAGTCATTTGATCAGGCTCAATCCTTCCAGGGCTGATTTATCATTAGGACTATAGAGCAATACCTTGTTAAACAGCGTGAGGGCCTCATTCTTATTCCCCAGGAAATAATTGGTCCAGGCGCTCATCAGCATATTCGTATAGCCGAAAGGATTCAGGTTCAGCGAAACGTCAAAATGCTTTTTCGCATTTATATAATCTTTACGGTAATAGTAAATCATACCAAGATTATAATTTGCCGATGAATTCTTCGGGTCAAGCTTTAGTATCGCATGATAGATCTTTTCAATCTCATGCCAGCTCTCCAGTTTGGTATATGGGTTAATAAGCGCCCACAAAGGTTCGGTGGCAGCCGGCATAAGAGCAACAGCCTTTTGATAATAGCTCACCGATTCTTTGTTCTTAGCTGCCTGGTAATACAACCAGCCCAAGCGCAAATTGAGCTCATAGGAAGAAGCGCTGTACACCGCGTTGAGTGAAGAGATGGCAGCATCGTATTTCTGAATGGCTTCGTAATCATAAGACTGGCTGAACGCATTCATTAAGGTCTTATTCTGCGACCGCATATTCATCGACAGTAAGATCAAAATAGCTGCAATTGATTTTTTTATGTTTATCATAGTTTATAGATTATACCAGGAGGAACGCCTCCGTTTTATTTTTGTTATGAATGGTAAAACGATAGATCTTATTGTCCTTTAATTCCAGCTGATAGCTTATTTTTTTAAATGCATAATTCAGGACGCTGGCCCGCACGTCTGTTTTTATAATTAATTTCTGCGGGGCGTACATATTATCGGCATAGGTAAAAGTAGAGCTGTAGCCGGCCTTCGTGAACAGGTAAAAGGGCGCCGCAAAATCCTGGAAGAATTGCACCCATTTGCTGTTAAAATGGATGAGCGGGACATTATCTTTTATTTCGATCTGCTCATAATAACCCAATAGCTGCCGGTAAGCCGCAAGATAAAAGTGAAACAAGAGGCTGTTCCGGTCACCGTCAAAATCGGTAAAATAGAGCATTACGCCGTCGTTGATAAAATACGCATGCGACTTACTCTGTTCGCAGTAAATATAGGTGCGGTTCCAGGCATCAGTAAATACTTCCCAGCTCACCTGGGAATTGCCATTTTCTTTTTGAAAAGCGATCTTCTGTCCGGGTAAAAATGAAAAGCCGGTGATCAGCAATTCGTTCACCTGGACATTGCTGATAAAAGCGCCTTCATTCGGAACTTCAGAGATCCTCAGTTCTTTTTTCATCCCCTTACGCTCTATGAAATAGGAAATGGGATAAGCCATCGTCTTTGCCCCGACAGTCGGGATTTCCTGCAGCTGAAAATGGATATGCGGCTCAGGCGAACGGCCTGAATTCCCACAGGTGGCAATGTAGGTTCCCTTCGTAATGTATTGCCCGATAAAAACACCGAAAGAATCTTTTTTTATGTGACTGATCTGCGAAAAGAAGCCGTTCAGGTGATTCAGGATAACCGTATTTCCCCAGTTCTTTTCCATGTTCACATCGCCAATGTCGTTTTCCTCCACATTGTTAATGATGTCATAAACATAAGCATCGTAGGGTGCATAGATCTCCTTATTGTAACAATAAAAATTCTCACGGGAAAAATATTCCCTGTTGCTTAAAGGCTCGCGGTAAGTATTTGATTTGGAATCAACGATCACAAAATCCAGGGCCTTGCTCCAATCCCCGAGATGGGTGATCTTCCCATCATAACCCTGGCTCACGGTCCATTCCCCTGCAAAAGGGAGAATGATCTTTAACAAGTGCTCATTTTTAAAGCGCTGAATGGAGTTAAGGTATTTATAAATTGTTTTTTCCGCAGAGAAATACTGTATAGTAACCACCTGAAGGTATTTCTGGAAAAGGCGCTGGTTGAGTGCAAAAAGAAAAGCGGTGCAAACCAGGCTGAATGAAAAGGAATAAGCCTTCAGCTGGAATACCCCGAGGATCTTTCCAAATGAAACCAATACCAGCATTAAAACCGGCGTAAGCACAACAACAGTGATGTAGCTGTAAACATTTGGAATAAGGAAGAAGCAGCCAATGGCAATCGCAAGAAAGATAAAGTTTGATCCGAGCAGGTTATAATTGAGGTCATTCACATCTGCCCCGAAAAGAGAGTAAAAAAAGTAAGCGAAGGAAAAGCCGATAATGCTCAGGGAAAAAACGATCCTTGAAAAATAGAGCAATCCGGCGGCGATCAGCATTCCGCCTAAAACGCTGCTCTGAAAAAATGTACCGGCAAGGGTCTTGAAATAGATGAGCGCAAAGGGATAAATGCTCAGGTTGTCGAGGTAATGAACTCCACGGTAAAACAAGGATGACTGTTGGCGCAGAACATCGTTCACTTCATAAATGTGGGTTTCATCCAGGTGAATATTAGCAAAATTGGATGAGGCAAGAGAGATGATCCAGTACGTGATAATAAAAGGGAAGGAAAGAAAGGGAAGGTTATAAATAGTAAACAGTCCTTTTAACCAGACGGTGATCAGCAACAGGATCAATATGGCCGTAATAAACAAAATGATAAAAGTAGGGTTAAAAGAGAATTCGTAGCCCATGGCAAGGCCAAGGAATAAGGCATTGAACCCGAAGATCCCGCTCCGGATCTCATCGCGGTTAAACCCCATTATATATGCCAGAAGATTGATGAGCAGTACAGCTGAAGCGCCAGCCAGGCCAGTTACAGGAGAAAAGAAGGTTACGAGAAGAATGATCGCCGCGAGAATATTATTCAGCGAGAAAAACATCAGGCTGTAACTGTTCAGAAGGCATTGGATCCAATAATTTGTCTTTAGCTTTTCAAGCACAGTTTTTCAGAATAGGACGTTAATACAGGTGTTATAGCTCATAAATTTAAAGTTTTATTTGAACTTACAGAACAAAACACCGATTTTCCGAAAAAATTGCGAAATTTACAATTCATGCCGGGGGGAATGCGCATGCATCTTAGGGTTTTATGATTGAATGCGTTACACTATGTTACGATACAAGCATAAATTTTCACTGCTTTATACTAATTAAAAAAAATGGGATCTACTGTCAATTTAAAAAATAAGATCAAGGAGGCGAATTTGAAAAAACTCCAGGAGCAATCTGTTTTTAAAAACTTCGTTACCTGGTTCGAGATCCCTGCATACAATCATTACCGCTCGGTAGCATTTTTTAATTACATCTATGGAATTGAAATAACCACGGTAGAACTGAATGGCTTTGCGATGGGATTTTTCCCTGCGGAAAGCGGTGTAGGCGGCGCAATTGTGACCGGTCATGGCTGTGTCCCAAGTGAAATTGGCCCACTGATCTATCTGAACGGTGGTTACGACCTCAACACTGTATTGTCGCGCGTAAATGAGGCTGGCGGCAGGGTACTGATGGAAAAAACCTTCCTGAGCGAAACTGCCGGGTACTTTGCTTTATTTATCGATTCGGAAGGAAACCGGCTGGCCCTTCATTCAAAACACTAAGGCATTCTTCTTATTAGCGCATTAATAATCCAACATTCAAATGAATTCAGAGCACTACAACATTAACCAGTTACGCATTGACCTGTGGAATGAGCTCAAGGAAAAAAGCAACCAGGTAACACGCGTGCAGTCGCCTGAACTTCTGAATGAGCGCCTGAACGAGTTGAATGAGGTCCTTCAGAATTTATTGAGCATTGAACAGTACTTTTCTTTCCCGGGCGCGGCTCTTGTAAGTCACATTATTAAATCGGTTGGTAAACGCGAGTTAAAAGCCGTGAGCAACCGCGTGGCAGAGATTGTTTACCTGTTGGCAAGCGATAATTACAGAACACAACCGGAGATGAGTGAAAACTTTTCAGGCAGCTTTCCGGCGGAAGAAAAAAAAGATAAATCTTCTTCAAATTCCAAAAAGAATTATTTTGAAGTATTGTATGTGGAAGACATGTCCACTAAGGAAGAACTTGTTTTGAAAACCAAATTAAAAGAGCTCATCAATCCGTACGGTTCACTTACCTATGATATTGTTGTCCAACATTCTTTCCAGGACGCGCTCATTTGCCTTTTCTTTAATTATAACATACAGGCTGCCTGCATCCGTTATGCGCCTCTTCATAATTCGGCGAATATCACGAAGCTGATCAGGCCTTTTATTCAGAATGTTTTAAAGATAGACCTGTCGAATGTTACAGACGCTGAGATAGGTCCTTTACTTGGAAAATACATCAAGCAGTTCAGGCCCGAGCTGGATATTTATTACATCACCGATACTTCACTCACGCACCTGGATGATGCCACGCTTAAATCCTTCCGCAGGATCTTTTACCGGATGGAAGATGTGCAGGAACTGCATTTAACCATCATCAGCGGAATAAACGAACGCTTTGAAACGCCTTTTTATACAGCATTAACAGAATACAGCAAGAAGCCAACGAGCGTTTTTCACGCGATGCCGATCTCCAGGGGAAACTCCGTTTTCAAATCGCGCTGGATCACCGACTTTGGCGAATTCTATGGAAGGAATGTTTTTCTCGCAGAAACTTCCGCAACGAACGGCGGACTCGATTCGCTCCTGCAACCCAAAGGTCCCTTAAAAAAGGCCCAGGAAAAAGCAGCAAAAGCCTACGGAGCCGAACATACTTTTTTTGTAACGAACGGAACTTCCACCGCAAATAAGATCGTTCAGCAGGCCCTGATAAAACCAGGCGATGTTGTACTGGTGGACAGGGATTGCCATAAGTCGCATCATTACGGACTGGTATTAGCGGGCGCTTTCCCGGCCTATCTCGACTCCTACCCTATCCAGGAACATTCCATGTACGGCGCAGTTCCCCTTAGCGTGATCAAAGATAAGCTTATTGCATTGAGCAGGGCAGGCAGAATGGACAAGGTAAAAATGCTGTTGCTCACCAACTGCACCTTCGACGGATTGGTTTACAATGTTGAGAAAGTAATGGAAGAGGTGCTTGCGATAAAGCCTGACATGGTATTTTTATGGGATGAAGCCTGGTTCGCCTTTGCAAGCTTTACCTATACTTACAAGCAGCGCACAGGAATGTACGTGGCGCAGAAATTATTTCACAAGTACAGAAGCGAAGATTACCGGAAGAAATACAAAAATTACATAGCAGGACTCCAGCCTGGCGAGATTCCCCTCATGCCGGATCCTGATAAGGTAAAGATCAGGGTATATGCAACGCAAAGCACGCATAAAACGCTTTCCAGCTTCCGCCAGGGATCAATGATCCACATTTGGGACGAAGAGTACAGCAGGAGAGTGGCGGATAATTTCCAGGAAGCTTATATGACGCATACCACCACTTCGGCAAATTACCAGATCCTCGCTTCATTGGATGCAGGTCGCAGACAGGTAGAGCTGGAAGGGTACGAGCTGGTGGAAAAAAGCATAGAGATGGCCATGGTGCTGCGCTCAAAGATCCAGGATCATCCGAAGCTCAGTAAATATTTTCACGTGCTGAATGTAAAGGACCTGATCCCCGAAGCCTATCGGAAATGTGGCCTCAGCGAATACTATACGGTTGAAGATGGCTGGGACCGGATGGAAGAATCCTGGGAAAAAGATGAGTTTGTTCTCGACCCCACAAAGGTTACGCTTTCAGTGGGCCGAGGAGGGATCACGGGTGATGTATTTAAGAATACTTACCTGATGGACCGCTTCAATATCCAGGTGAATAAGACCTCCCGCAATACAGTACTCCTGATGACCAATATCGGAACAACGCGCGGTAGTGTAACCTTCCTGATCAATGCCTTATTACAGATCGCGGATGAGCTGGACGAGAGCAACCGCTCACTGAACAAAAGAGAATCCGAAATTTCAAAGAAACATATTCTATCGCTCATCAATGATGTACCGCCACTTCCCGACTTCAGTCATTTTCACCGCTCTTTCCAGGCTTCACCCGGAGTGCCCGGAGGAAATATCAGAGAAGCTTTCTTTCTCGCTTATGAAGAGGAGCTGTGCGAATACATTCCGCTAAGCGAATGTCTGCAGGCCCTGGATGAGAACCGCGAGCTGGTTTCCACTTCATTCGTGATCCCCTACCCGCCGGGTTTTCCTATTCTTGTGCCAGGACAAGTGGTGAGCCGCGAGATCATCCGCTTCATGATCGCGTTGGATGTTAAAGAAGTTCATGGTTACCGCGCTGAACTGGGCCTGAAGATCTTTACCGTTGAGGCGCTGAACCGTAAAAATACACTTTCAGCCATGGGAGCCATGCATACAATTATTGCCCAGGCCTCAGAAACTAAACCGAAAGCGAAAAAATAATATCTTAATTAACCGCAAAGAGCGCGGAGAAGGCGCAAAGGGCACAAAGAAAAAAAAGAAAATTTTCCATTAACAATGTTTTATCCGCAATTGTATGAAGCAGATGGGGCGAAAAGAAATTCAAGTATATGCCAAACCAGAATGAACAAACAGTTTTTTTAACGGAAAATGAAATTGCAAATAAAGTAATCGGTATTGCGATTGAAGTGCATAAAGCCCTGGGGCCTGGTTTGCTTGAAAGTGCGTATAAAGAATGCTTATATTATAAAATCAACAAATCAGGCTTATGGGTAGAAAAAGAAAAAGTAATGCCGCTGGTTTTTGAAGAAGTAAGATTGGATTGCGGATATCGCCTGGATCTGCTGGTAGAAAATAAATTGGTAATAGAATTAAAAAGCGTTGATGTACTGAATGAAGTTCACCTGGCTCAAACACTCACTTATTTGAAGCTCGGTAATTATAAGCTTGGCCTATTAATAAATTTTAATGTTAATTTACTTAAATCCGGAATTCAAAGGGTTGCTAACAGACTATAAAAACTTCGTGCCCTTTGCGTAAGTCTTTGCGTCCTTTGCGGTTAAAAAAAATCTATGGAAACACTAAAAACGATCACTGAAATAAAACAATTCTTCCAGGAGAACAAAACTCCTATCTACTTCATCAGCGCCACCAATTTCAACCTACTGGGTATCGATGAATGGATCAATAATTTTACGTTTATCAGCCATATCGATTGCTTTGAGGGAATGCACCCCAACCTGTTCTCTCCTGCTACTGAAATCCCACATGAAGAATTCCAGAGCATTGAGGACATCAATAACTATTTGCTCGGCCACCCGGAAGTGATCGCGCACATAAAAGAAAGAAGTGTAAATGGTAAAGCCGGTAAAGCATTGTTCCTGATGTTCGATGAAAAAACGGAGGCGCTGGCCAAAGGACTGGGTCTTGAGGTTTGCTTTCCATCCGCGGCGCTAAGGTCCTTTCTCGATAACAAGGTAAACACCAACCGTATTGCCGAAAAAGCCGGTGTAGCCTGTGTTCCTTATGTGCTTTCGCGCGTAAGCGATTATGCTCACCTTCGCGAAGTTTCCGGTGAGCTTGGCGTGAACCTCGTGGTGCAAACACCTTATGGCGATTCGGGACATACCACTTTTTTTATTTCGAACGAAGAGGAATTTGAAAATCACAAAGAAGAGATCACAAAAGAGCGGGAAGTGAAGATCATGAAGCGCATCAATTGTTTCGGCACCGCCATTGAAGGCTGCGTTACAAAGCAGGGCACGCTGGTGGCGCCGCTTATGACCGAGCTGGTAGGCTTTAAAGAACTAACGCCTTACAAGGGTGGCTGGTGCGGTAATGAGATCTACGGAAACGCGTTCAACGCCGACATTCGCGAAAAAGCGAAGAACTATACGCAGCAATTCGGCGACCAGTTGCGCAAGGAAGGATACAAAGGTTATTTTGAGCTGGATTTTTTAATTGATAAGGACAATGGCGAAATTTATCTCGGCGAATTAAACCCAAGGGTGTCCGGCGTAAGCTCGCTTACCAACCACGCGAAATTTGCCATGACGGATGTACCGTTGTTCTTATTTCACATGCTGGAATGGATGGATGTTCCCTATGAAATAAACGTAAATGACTTAAGCAATCGCTGGGCAAAGGCAGAGAACATGGATAGCTGGAGCCAGCTCGTGATCAAGCATACGCGCAAAACCCTGGAGCTGGCCACGCAGGCGCCGCAATCGGGGATCTGGAAGATGCAGAAGAACGGCAATATAAAATTCAAGACCATGGATGCGCATCGCCAGGCGGTTGTGGGCGATGATGAAGCTTTTTATTTGCAGATCACGCAAAAAGACGGTTACCTCTATGAAGGCGCCGACCTTGGGATCCTGGTAATGAGAGGGCGTTTGATGAGTGATGATTTTGAATTATCCGAACGCGGAAAAAGATGGATCAAAGCTTTACGTTCGCAATACAGATCGGATATGATCGATCCGGGCTTATTAACTGAAGAGGATTTGTTGGAAACGGATGGGTTTAAGATGTTATAAGCGACCCTTTGATGAAAATAACCTTAATATACTTACAAGTTATAATCTGCGTAATTAATGTTTTTGCCCAAAAACCAAATTCAAATACTGTTCAAACAGAAATGTATAAAACGTTAAAGGAAATATCAAAAAAAGCAATTCTTCTTAATGATTTTGATTTCAGTAAGGATCAACTAAAAACAGAATGGCTTGGTTCAGCCGCAGCTACTGAAGCTGAAATCTTATCAACAGAAAAAAGACTTAAAATAAAACTTCCAAATGATTACATTGAATTCATAAAGTATAGCAATGGCTTTCCTCAAACTTCCTCTATAAGCTGCTCCTTCTTGCCGATAGGAAAAATCGAGTATTTAAGAATCCTAGATGAAGACCTGGTTAAATTGTATACGTCAAGTGATATTCTTAAAGAAATTGGTGAAGCGCTTGCTTCGAGTATCCTGGTTGGAGGGTTAAACGAAGAACAACAATTTTTGTTGATCCCACCTAAAACAAGTTCCGGCAAATGGAGTTACTGGAAGTTTGCTAATTGGGATCCTGTTGAAACAAGATTTTCATCTTTACTGGAATACTTCGCCTCTGATCTTTCTTTTTTGATAAATGAAACGAAAGATTTAAAGAAACCAAAACCTAAATTTATTACGGATTATAGCTTGCGTCAGGCAGTTTTTAATCTTGACTGGGAAAAGGTTTATTCAATCTCACAGAATTTCATTAATGAAAATAAGTATTACGGATATTTTAATGGTAGTTCTGATCTCTTTGCTTTATTATTAATAGCTTCTGGAAAAACTAATCGGGTTAAAGATCTGGAGAAAATAATACAGACATTAAAATAACAAATTAAAGAAGTCCTGCATTTATTAAATAAATATGAAGAAGCAGCTCACAAAAAATTGCTTTTCGTGCCGGATTTTCAAAGCTTAAATTTTACTGAGAAAGAAAACCCGATGAATTTAAAAGATATTGAAGCTCAAATACACCGAAGCAGGACAGACTTACTGAAAGAAAAAAATAAACTAGCTAAAATAGAATACCAGCTTTATTTTTTGTTTGAATATGGCTCATCAAAGGATTTTATTGCACTATATGAAGAAAATAGCGACAAATTATTTTTAACAGCTCAAATAAGAGCTGCAGTAGTTTACTCAACTATCCATCAAACAGAAAAAGCGCGTAATGCACTTAAATTGTATTTTAAATCTGCTATTAATTACAGGCCATTTGACCCTTTCCTCTGTAAAAGCCTTTTGCCATTATTAGATAATACATTTATTAAAACCCTTAATATCAAACCGTAGGTGAGCTATGAGATGATTACTCAACTGTCTTTTTTTAGTCTTAAAATTAGGTAAGTAATCCCCCCCGAAAGCAACAAAACGATGAGAAACCAAAGCAACAAATACCAGGGCGATGATACCGTCTTATAAATTTCCGTTGCTACGTTTCCAATAATGACCCATTGGATGACATAAATAATTGTTACATGTTGCCCAAGCCATTTTAAATACCCGGACAATGTACTCTCACCAAAGTGCCTGTCGAGCTCCGCGATAAGTGAACCATAGAAAGCAAGGAAAAGAATTGTCCAGGAAGCAAAGCAAAGACCATGATGGTAATATGCAGGAAGGTCGGACGAAACAGAAAGCGCATAGTGAAAAGTAAGCAAGAGGAAGGCCACGAAAAGAATAAAAACAGTGATCCTGATACTAACGCTGTTCAGGAAGTCCAATGAGACTTTTTGCTTCAGCTGGTAAAAGGCAATTCCGCTCAGGGGATAGCAAATCCACGGAAATAAAGGAAAATACGACCAATCGCTACTCCCATAAAACAAAGCGGAAAAATAAGGGCTCAACCTGTTTCCCGGGATCCAGGCAGGAAGAAAATGCCCAAGAAAAGCAGCTGCGCCAATACACACCAAGGTGATAATTATATTCTTCGCAAGGATCTTTTTCACCAGGGCAAGAAGCAGGATGCTGATCCCTGCAAATTGTAAAATATCGATTCCGAATATATAGGGCAATAGATCTATCCGGAACAAGCCTTTGCTTACAGATACAATTAAGTTCAGGTTTAAAGCAAGATTCAATAACATCCCAAGCAGGAATATTTTTATGCCCCGGATGAGCAATTGTTTTACAGGGCGCTTTGAAGCCGCAATATAATATCCCAGGATCAGCATAAAGACAGGAGCCACAGGCGGCCCACCCAGGAACAGCAAAATCTTTCCATAAAAACTGCCGGAGATCGCATTGCTTGCAAAAAGTTCAAGAATATGCACTTGCATCATCAGCAGTACAGCAATTCCTTTTAATAAATCGGCGGTTTGCGACCTCATGTTCATTAAGGCTAAGTAAGACATAAATTCCCGCTTTTAAAACTATTTCATCGTTCCATTTGACCAAACCACCTAATTAGTGAAATACATTGGTCCTAAAATACCTACCTTTAGTAAGCAAAAATGGATCGGAAAGATTTCATAAAATTTATGGCCCTGCTGCCTTTTACTCCTTCTGCAATGAACCTTCATGACTTAAAAAAAATAACCGATGAGTTGCCTTCCAGCTCAAAAATGCCTGTACTTTTCATCGGTCACGGCGATCCCATGAATGCCCTCAGGGATAATCCTTTTACTAAAAGCCTCCATACGCTGGGAACTGAGATCAGGAAATCGCAGAAGCCATCCGCCATACTGGTTGTTTCAGCCCATTGGCTGAGTCGCGGAACTTTTGTGAACGTGAGTCCGAAGCCAAAAACCATTCACGATTTTGGCGGATTTCCCGATGAGCTCTTCCAGGTGCAATACGCTGCCCCCGGCTCACCGGAATTTGCAAAGGAAGCGATAAAGCTAAGTCCTGAGATCAAGGAAACCACGGAATGGGGATTGGATCATGGCGCCTGGACCATACTCAAACATATTTTTCCCGAAGCAGATATTCCGGTCTTTCAGTTAAGCATTGATTATTACAAACCCATGAAGTATCACTATGAGCTTGCGCAGCAATTGAAACAGCTCAGGGAAAAAGGCGTGCTGATCATTGGAAGCGGTAACATCGTACACAATTTAAGGATGAGCATGGAAGGCTTGTACAGCGGAAATACCAAGCCTTACGATTGGGCGGTTCAGTTTGACGCCTTAGTAAAAAAGAAACTGGAGGACCGGGATTTTGCGGGACTTATCGCTTATGATAAATTGGGATCTTCCGCGGCGCTTTCCATTCCTACAAGCGATCATTACATTCCAATGCTGTATAGTCTCGGACTTGCAGATAAAGACGAGCCTGTTACGCAGATCTATGAAGAAGTACTCAGCGGCATCAGCATGCGTACTTTTAAGATCGGAAAGTAATTAGGGTCTTCCCTCAGGAAGGCGTTTGAAGGAAGGGTCGTACTTTACAAAGAACCCGATCCATATCGCTCTTGAGCTTCTGAACACAAGAGGAAAAAGGCCAAGGATCACTACAACGATCGAAATAAAATTTGGTGCGATCTCCCATCCGTAAAAGGCATGCACGATCAAATGAACGATCACTGCGAGAACTGTTGTAGTGGCATGGCTGATCATCATCGCACCGTAATAAAATCCCGTTTCCCTTTCAAAGCCGGTTCCGCATACGGGACAGCTCTTCGGCATTTTGTCCAGGGTACTGAGCTTATATGAATTCTTCACCAGGAAAAGGTCGCCTTCCTGGCAATGCGGGCATTTGAACTTGAGAATGCTGAATAACTTTGTCCCTTTTTTTAAAAAGCCCATGTGTATTTCACTTAACATTTAAACTATTGAAAGCTAAACTCCGCTTTCTTATCGGGGTTCGTTACTTTAGCGCTCTGCCTTTTTTCATTAACGGTAACATACATAATACTTACCTGCTCTTTGAATTCATAAAGCAAGCTGTTCTCGATGCTCACTTTTTTCGGCTTGACCGACTGCTTTGCTTCGAGGTAACACCAGATCGCACCCTCTTCCTTTTCGTAACCGATATAGGTGAACTTTAGTGTTTTTCCATCTGCGCTAACCAGGAGATGTTTCGCTATATAATCCGACAAAAGCTTATCAGCTTCCTTCACATCCTTGGGATTCAGGAGATCAATATTTTTTAAGTAGATCTGTTTTAAGGCAGATTCAAGATTATCAGCGAACATGCGGCAACTTAGCTGGAAAGACTTTTTTTTCGCATCATGCTTCAGCTCGGTAATGCTTACGTAATAGGGATGGACAAAACCGCTTGATACGACCGTTAAAAAGAGCCATACAGCTATAAATTTAGCCGTACATCTAATTTTTTTTCCACGCTCTCCTTTAATCTGTAGCTTTATCATTCGGCACAAAGATACAACAATGCAGGATTTCTGGTTATGGTTCAGCACGGGCTTCAGTCACATTTGCGACTGGCAGGGTTACGACCATATTCTTTTTATCCTGGCGATCTGCGTAATGTTTAGCGTTAAAGAATGGAAAAGCTTGCTCCTGCTTGTAACCGCATTTACCCTCGGGCATTCTCTTACGCTTGCTTTAAGTGTATTAAAGATCCTCAACGTACCTTCCACACTTGTAGAAATTCTGATCCCTCTTACCATAATCGCCACCTGCATTCATAATATTCTTAACCGTAACCAGTCGATTGGAAGAACACGGTTCAATTACCTTGCTGCTTTATTCTTCGGTTGTATTCACGGACTGGGATTCTCCTACCTGCTTCGCTCCCTGCTTGGAAAAGAAGAGAACATAGCCTTGCCGCTTTTTTCATTTAACATTGGACTGGAAGCGGGACAACTTCTCATCATCTCGGTTTTTCTGCTTATTTCATTAACTTTGCCGCTGCTTTTTAACATAAAAAAGGACAGACTTATTTTAGCCGTTTCATCTGCCATATCCTGCATAGCGGTCATTATGATAAGCCAACGTTTTACAAACCTGTACAATTGAATATGAAGAAGTACTTTTTACCTGCATTGCTGTTGAGCTCTGGCCTGTTGCCGGCGCAAAACATCCAGAACAATCCGAATTCCAATCATGGAAATAAATTCGAACAGCTGGGAACCATTCTTAATGATCCCGGCGTTTACCGGACTGCATCGGGAGCTCCCGGCAGCAAATACTGGCAGCAAAAAGCCGATTACGATATTGATGCGAAACTGGATGAGAAAAAGCTCCGCCTCGAAGGAAGCGAAATGATCACTTATTATAATAATTCTCCGGATCAGCTTACTTACCTCTGGCTGCAGCTCGACGAAAACCAGCACGACCCGAACGGGGACGCCATTAATTTTGACGGCAGCAAAGTTACAGCTCCGGTCACCGATGGCGAGCTCAACGGTTTACTCAGTAAAGAAACCCTGAGCGGGTATGGAGACAAGATCACGGAAGTTTCAGACGAATTAGGCAAGCCCTTAAAATACACCATCAATCAAACCATGATGCGTGTTGATCTTCCTAAAGCGCTCAAGTCCGGCGAAAAAGTTAAATTCAGGGTAAAATGGAATTACAACATCATTAATCGGATTGCAAACGGAGGGCGCGGAGGTTATGAATATTTTCCGGAAGACGGCAACTATTTGTTTACAATTACACAATGGTACCCGCGCATGTGTGTGTACAGCGATTACCAGGGATGGCAGAACAAGCAGTTCACCGGTCGCGGAGAATTTGCACTTGCTTTTGGGAACTTCAATGTAAAGATGACCGTTCCGGCGGATCACATTATCTGCGCCACAGGCGTTTGTCAGAATTACGCTCAGGTACTTACGCCTGCACAGTTACAACGCTGGACAAAAGCACAGACCGCGACGGATGTCACTGAAATTGTAACGCTTGATGAAGCCACTTCTGCTGAAAAGAATAAAGCGACCGGAACAAAAACCTGGATATTCAAAGCAGACAGCGTACGTGATTTCGCATGGGGCTCTTCGCGTAAATATGTCTGGGATGCAATGCCGGCAAAGATCGAAGGAAAGAAAACCATGTGCATGAGCTTTTATGGCAAAGAAGCTTATGGCCTGTATAGAAAATACTCGACAAAAACAGTGGCGCATACTATTAAGACGTATTCGAAATATACAATTCCTTATCCGTATCCTGTTGCACAAAGCATAGAAGCCGCAAACGGAATGGAATATCCGATGATCTGTTTCAACTTCGGACGCACGGAGAAGGACGGAACGTATAGCGAAGCTACTAAATACGGAATGCTGGGTGTGATCATTCATGAAGTAGGGCATAATTTTTTCCCGATGATCATCAACAGCGATGAGCGCCAGTGGAGCTGGATGGATGAAGGCCTCAATACTTTCGTTCAGTTTCTGACCGAACAGGAATTTGACAACAATTACCCTTCACAAAGAGGTCCTGCGCACAAGATCGTTGACTATATGCGCATGCCAAAAGATATGCTGGAGCCAATTATGACAAACAGCGAGAATATTATCCAGTTCGGTCCCAACGCTTATGGAAAACCGGCAACAGCGCTGAACATTCTTCGTGAAACCGTAATGGGACGTGAATTGTTCGATTATGCTTTTAAGGAATATTGCCGCCGCTGGGCCTTCAAGCATCCAACGCCTAACGACCTGTTCCGCACCATGGAAGACGCTTCTGCGGTTGATCTTGATTGGTTCTGGAGAGGATGGTTCTATAGCACAGATGTGGTGGACATTTCACTTGATTCAGTAAAGGCATTCACGGTGAACAACAACCAGGTGTTCCCGATCAAAACAGACAGCAGCTTTACCCATGTGGCCCATAAAGAATTCGAACACGTATCGAGGTTGCGCAATAAAGAAGCAGGAATGAAATTCCTGGTAGACACCGACACTACACTTCGCGATTTTTATTACCACTTTAAACCCGATTACACCGCGAAGCCCGAGAAGATAGCCCGGTCCAACAGCGAGTTCATGGAGATCATGCCTGATTCGCTGGCTGCCAAATTCGAAAATAAGTTTTATTACGAGCTTAGCCTGAGCAACAAGGGCGGATTGGTGATGCCCGTTATTATCCAATGGAATTATAAGGACGGAAGTACGGAAACGGAGCGCATCAATGCTTACATCTGGAGAAAGAACGAGAATTCAGTGGTGAAAACCTTCGCTAAGAATAAAGAGGTTGCCGGGATCGTGATTGATCCCATGAAAGAAACGGCTGATATTAATGAGAAGAATAATACCTGGAACATCAAAGAAGCTCCCACTAAGTTTGACCTGTTCAAAGGTAAGAATGTAGGTCGTGGACAGAGCGCCGGCGGCAACCAGATGCAAAAGGCAAATAAAAAATAAGCTTCATTTTACAAAGAGAGGGCCATCAATTTTGAATGGCCCTTTTTTTATGATGAAAGTCATGTTTTTACATGACCTGCTTCATAAAGCGCGGGTTAAGGCTGCTTTACCTTTGTTGTACTAAAACAGCAAAGTGGCCGATTATAAATTCTATATTGCCGAATGGATCACACGTCTATTTCTTGGGATTCTACTTTTCTTCCAGGGATTCGATAAGGTTTTTGTGGTGAAGATCAAAGGCGTCATAGAAGCCTATGAAAATGAAGTTTGCGCCAGGAGACATATTCCGCGAGGCCTCTTATCCTTTGCCGCTTACTGGACATCCTGTATTGAGCTTCTCACAGGATTTCTTTTGATCCTTGGCTTATTTAAATATTTCGCTTTAACATTAATTGGTATTGATCTCTTACTTGTTGCCGTTGCATTCTCTATAGTTAAGCCAATGTGGGACATGAAGTTTGTTTTTCCGCGCCTCGTACTATTAATTACGCTTTTACTATTACCCGAGCAGTGGAATGTTATTTCCCTTGATTACCTGATACAAAACCTAAAATAACCAGATATGAAAACCTATTTAGTTCCAACCGATTATTCCGAAGTAGCAGACAATGCTACACGGTATGCGATCGCGCTTGCCCGGAAAGAGCAGGCAAAGATCGTCCTGTTCCATGTTTTTCAAATTCCTTACCCGGTGGCGCATGACGCGTATTTTCCGGTTGTATCCATTGATGAGCTTGAGCGCGATTCTATGGCCGCGCTGGAAAAATACCGTGATAAGTTGCTTGAAGAATCAGATAACAGCGTGCAGATCGAATGCTTCACCATGGCGGGCTTTGTAACCGAAGGCGTTGAAGCGTACCTGGACAACCACTCCGTTGACCTGATCATTATGGGTATTACAGGCGGCAGTAAAATGAAGGAGCTCTTCATTGGAAGCAATGCCACCAGCGTTGCGCGAAACAGTAAAAAGAACGTGCTCATTGTACCCGCCGGCGTAAAATACCGCGATGTACATAAGATCGGATTCGCAACCGAATTTGAAATGGAAAATGAAGAAAAGATCGAAAGACAGGTGAAGCATTTTGCCGATCTTTTCCATGCACGGGTAGTCGCGATCAATATTTCCGATAATGAGGACCTCAACACGCCCGAAAAAGCAGGTCACATCCGCGAGGTGCAATCGCATTTCAGCAATTACAAATTCTCAATGGCCAACATTGAAAGCGATGAAGTGGACACGCAGATCGAACATTATGTGGAAGATCATAAATGCGATTGGCTGGTGGTTGTTCCAAAACACCATAATGTGCTTGGGAACCTTTTTAACAAATCACTCACGAAGCAGCTGGCATACCACCTGCACGTGCCGATACTTGCGGTAAATGAGCTGAGGGATTAAGCCTTGTGAAGGTTTTGCTGGGTTTAATTTTTCATAGCGCTAAGGCCCTGGTGGTCCAGCAGGATCACATGCCCGGCTTTAATGTCAATCAGCTTTTCCTGCTTGAAATCACTCAGGGTGCGGATCAGCGATTCTGTAGCTGTTCCAACCATGTTGGCAAGGTCCTCCCTGGAAATTGAAATGCTGAAATTTTCAGCGCCGCTTTCTTTATACCTTTTTTCAAGCAGCAGGAGCGCTTCGGCTACGCGTTTTCTCACGCTGCTGTACGCCAGCCTGATCAATTGTTCTTCCTTATCCGCAACATTATCTGACAGCAGGCGGATAAATTTTTTCATGATCGCGGCATTGCTGAAGATGAGCGAGAAGAAATCTTCCTTTGGAACAAATACCAGTTCAGCCTCCTCTATTACTTCAGCTGTTTCATTGTGCTGTCTTTCTTCAAAGAGCGGGATGTACCCGAAAAAATCACCTTCTTTGTGCAGGTCAATGATCAGTTCCTTTCCCAGCTCATGCGTTTTGAACGTCTTAACTTTTCCGGAATTTATAAAATAAACTCCCGCAGGATTGGTTCCCTCACTAAAAATGATCTCCTTCTTCTTGTATTTCCTGGTCTTACGGTCAACCGGCAGCTTCCTTATCTCTTCAAGCACTCCAACTTCATCCAGAAATTCATTCAGACCGCTTGCATCTTTGCTGTATTCCTTCCGGATCAGCTCCGCTTTTTTTAACCTCGTTTCTACCGCGCCCAATAGCTCGGTATCATCAAAAGGCTTACTGATATAATCGTCTGCGCCAAGCTCCATTCCTTTTCGCATATCGCTTTTTTCGGACTTGGCCGAAAGAAAAATGAAAGGAATGCCTGCAGTGTCATGGTTCTTTCCGAGCAGGTGAAGCACTCCGTAACCGTCAAGAACAGGCATCATCACATCGCAGATCACAAGATCAGGTTTATGAAGCTGGGCCAGCTCCACTCCGGCCCGTCCGTTTTCCGCTTTCAGTACACGGTAACTGGCAAGCTCAAGGATCCTGGCGGTGCGTTCACGCATCATTTCATTATCATCGATCAGCAATATGGTTTTCATCCTACTTAAAATAGATTTGCACTCTCTTTTACAATTGATCTGGCGTATTCATATCCTATCGAAACGATCTCATCTGTTTTTTTTGAATCAAACATGCCATAATTTTTTAAATCCGGTGGTTCTATATACAGATCGCACTTTTTACTATTCACTTCCATATTGTAGCGGATCATCATGTGCATTGTCCGGTCGACCTTCTCGAAAGAACTTTCTTTTTCAGAATAGCCAAAATGCGGGTTCACGTAAACACCGATCAGCTTATCCACTCTTCCTTCCAGGGGCTCCACGGGTAGATTGGAAGAGATCCCACCGTCCGCGTAAGGTATTCCTTCAATATAAACCGCCGGAAATAACAGGGGAATGGATGTGGCGGCAAGGATCGGCTGTACCAGATCGCCGGAGCTGAATACCTTTTGCTTTCCGCTGTCGTAATCTGTTGCTGTAACAAAAAAAGGCATGTTCAGCTGCTCAAAGGTTTTACTGCGCAGATTTGTTTCAAGTAATCTTTTTAATTTATCCAAAGACAGCAAGCCGGGTCTCCAGGAAAGAAAATTAAAGATCCCCAGCTGCTCATATTCCCTGAAAACCTCAAGGATCTCAGCGGGAGAAAAACCATCCGCAAGAAAGGCCCCGATCATTGCTCCCGCGCTTGTACCCGAGATCATATCCCATGAGATGTTTTTTTCCTGCAGGGCCCTGACAACACCAACGTGAGCAAATCCACGTGCGCCGCCGCCCGACAATACCAGTCCTGTTTTCATAATTTATACGCGCAGATCTCCTGCGAAGTTAAGCTGCTTTAACACTACCTGCTTACATTATTACTGCATAAAAAAAGGCCTTTTGCAAGGCCTTTTAAATTAAGCAGGTTAAAACCCTAATCCCGCAAAGGAAAAGGGAATATCATCCTGGTGCGATTCCGGCTTAAAGCTAAGCACAGGCATTTTTGCATAATTGATCAGTTGATGAGCATAGGTTCCCAATAAAAGGCTTGATATTTCAGCATTCTGATCGGTCATGGTCACCACCAGGTCGGCATTGATCGACTTCGCATATTTCAGCGTCTGGTGGGCGCGGTTAGAGGCATACTCAACTTTGCTATCGTAACTTACTCCTTCTTTTTTGGCAAGATCCTCGATCTGGCTCACAATGATCTTCATTTTATACTCGTAATCTTTTTCCTCTTCACCCAATATTCCCAGTATGTGAAGCTTAGCTGAGAACTTAGCCGCGAGGCTGATCGTTGCATTTACTTTTTGACGTGAGTGTTCAGAAGAATCGATCGGCAATACAATATCATGGTATCCGAACTTCGTTGCTTCTTTACGGACGGTCATTACGGGTACCGGTGACTTAGAGATCACGCGATAAGAGTTGCTACCCATCAGGAACTCTTCCATAGCCGTGTAGCCCTGCGTTCCCATAACGATGAGATCTATCTTATTCGATTTAGCGATCTCAACGATCTCCGAAGTGATATTGCCCGATGAAACTATGGTAGAAACACCTATGTTATATTCCTTGCGGACCTGCTCTGCGATCTCTTCCAGTTTTTGAGAAACAATATCTTCAATTTTCATGTTGTTCTCCAGGTGGATCATTGGCAACAGGATATCGAGGATCTCTGATCTTTTGATCACGTGGGTGATAATAAGCTCACCTTTAAAAAATTTAGCAAGGTAAGCCCCGTGCTTAATAGCGAGTTGTGCTGTTTCCGAAAAATCCATCGGAATAAGGATCTTGTTCGTTCTGAGTTGGATCATAAATGCTTTTTTAGTAAAAGTAGGATACATAGGTACAAAAAAATCTGATAGAAATCAATTTTTTTAAAGAGGATGGTCAGTACCTGAAAATTAAGATCATTTTTTAAATCCTCATTATATTCCGGAACCATAAGCACAAAACATTTTAAAAATTTATTTAAATTCACGGTTTAACCCAGGAGGTATAATTAAGGGGAAAATATCCGCGATTCGGGAGAGAGAAGACACGAGCATGACCTTTTTACTTATTGATAGCGCTTTTGCTCACAGGATGATCCTGATCCTGCTGCTGTTCATTTACTTTCCCGGCGCCGTTTATACACAGTCGACTTATGACCTGCTGAACTCAAAATCTCCCGATCAGGAAACAAAGGCCCTGTTCGATAAATACCTTGAAAGCACAGATAATGCAGAAATTAAGATCAGGGAATTGCTCGATCTTGCTTATGGAAGTAATGCCTCTGAGGGGTTTTCCGGTCAGGTAAAAAAAATGCAGATCGCCCTGGTGTTGGAAAATTATGTATCCCGGCCCTGCAAAGCCACGTTTGACCTGAATTCCCGCATGGGAGAGATCTTCAGGGAGATCAATGTCTCCTACGCGATCCGCTACTATGAAAAAGCAATTTCGATCAGCCTGCGCTCGTCTGAACCAACCGACCGTTTCGTGGTTTATAATATTCTCGCCGGACTTTATTTAAAACTGAATGACCACAGGAACGTGCTGCTTTGTTATGCAAATGCTATGAGAGAAGCAAAGGTATACGGAAAAGTCTCGCTATCCTCGGTAAACAATAACATAGGATGGTTTTATGCGCGAACCGGCAATAAGGACAGCGCCATGTTCTATTTTAAAAAAGCGCTGAGCTATTATGACCCAACTACTACAGATGATGATCTTTACTCTAACATATTAGAAAATATTGCTAAGCAGCAGGAGCTGGAAGGGAAATATACAGATGCATTAAAGATCTATCATTTTAATGAAGATTTTTACCGCCGCCACGACCATGTCGGGGACCTGATCGAGAACAGGATCAATATAGTAAGAGTCATGGCTAAGCTGAAGGATAGCGGGCTCAGAGATTCAATTGTTTCTCTTACGCGTTTAATTGATAAGAGCACGGATTTCGTTGATGAGCAGGCGGCGCTTCGCTTTTTTAAATTTTCATATAGTTACTTTAATGGCAGAAACGATAATAAGACAGCTCATATTTATTATGATAAATATGATAAATTAAAAGACCTCATCGCAAAAAAAAATGTAGACAAAGCCAATGCCCTCACCAATCTATTGCTCCGTGCGCAATCACTCGGTTTTAAAAGCGAATACGAGGTTTACCAGGTAGAGCTTCTGGCAACAAAAACAGCTTCCTATAAAAATAAAGTGATCGCCATGCTTTTTCTTATTACAGGCTTGCTGATCATTATCGCTCTTGTAATTTTTATACATAAAAGAAAGAAAGAACTTTTAATTTTGAAAAAGATCGCGGCGGCGGAATTAAAGACAAAGGAACTTGAGGGAAGATCGATTAAAACCGAACTTGAAAATGTTCGCTTACAGGCAGAAATGGAAATACGCAGGAAAGAAGCCGAGGCTCAGCAGATTCAAAACGAATTGGAAAGAGAACGTATTCTTGTCAGGGCCGAATTAGAAAGCAGGGACCTTGAAAAAAAGACCATACAAAACGAACTGGAGCTGAAGCAAAAGGACCTCACCAGCATTGTTCTTTTCAATACGCAGGTTTATGAAAACAATAAAGAGATGATCGGCCGTCTCCAGGAAATCTCAGGTGAGCCTGACATCCAGCGATCCCTTAAAACTTTCCTTCTTGATCTTAAGTCGAGGAACCAGGTGGAAGAGCGGCTTTCTTCACTGCAAAAAAATATTGACCAGCTGAATACTGAATTTTATGATAAGCTAAAGATCAGGTTTCCACAACTAAGCCGGGCTGAGGCAGAATTGTGCGGCTATATCCTGATCAATCTTTCCAACAAGGATATTTCCATTTTAAAGAATGTCGAACCGGCCTCCGTAAAAATGGGCAAAACACGATTAAGAAAAAAGCTGGGTCTTGAACCGGAAAAGGATCTATTGGATTTTATCCGGATGATTTAGCAAGCTGTGATTCAACCAAACTGATTATCAATTGTTTATTTTTCTCTTTGTAACCCTTTTGTAACCTTCATCCAATAGGATTTCCTTCCCTTAATTTACAATTTTGCGGTTCATCCTTATAAATGATCTAAACTAAAAACAAATGAGAAAAATTTTATTCATGTTCCTGATGCTGCCTCTCCTGGGAATGAGCCAGGCGGTAATTAACAGCTGGTCACTCAACAGTAACGGTCAACTGGCCAGTTACTGGTTGCCGAGCGGCAACCCGCCAAACGCCACCTATACTTACGTTCCAACAACTGATTCCGCCAGTGTACTTAAGGTTTGCTACAGTACCGACTCTGTTTGGGTGTACAGCCACGGCATGGTTTATAACATGGGGAAATATGCCAATCCCGGAGCCTGCAGTTCAAAAGTATACATCTATCGTTTCCCGCGTAATCCGCAGGTGCCAACCACAAAAACAATATGTCCGAAGGTTGGCGCTATCGGTTGCCTGGTAAACGGCATCCCAATGTATGGTCTCGGAGATTCAAAATCATGGAACGGGTCTACCAATGCGAACATGGGGCCTGGCATCTGGAACGTAGAGGTTTATATGGGCGAAGGAGTATCGCTGGATACAGCCCTGTCGGCGCATCCTCAGCAACAAGGCGCTTATCACAGCCATGCAAAACCAAGGCGTTTATACCAGAACACACCGGTAACACAGCACTCTCCCATAATCGGCTTTGCCTTCGACGGGTACCCGGTGTACGGCCCCTACGGATATAGCAGTCCTTTAAATTCAGCAAGCGTGATCGCGCGGATGAAAACCGGCTACAGCCTGCGCAACATTACTACAAGAACAATGCTTCCTTATGGGGTTACAGCCAGCCAGGCAGGACCTCCTGTTAGCGGCACCTATCCTATCGGTACTTATTGCGAAGATTATGAATGGCTATCTTCCAACGGTGGCGACCTGGATAAATACAACGGGCGTTTTTGCGTAACTCCGGAATATCCCGGAGGAACCTATGCTTATTTTACTACTATTGATGCAAGCACTACGCCTCAGTTTCCCTATTACATCGGGATAGAATATTACGGCGCGCCGGATACGAAATGCGCGGGTTCAGGTACAAGTACAGGGCTTCAATTCCCGGTCTCCGGAACCTCCTGTATGTTCCCGACTAACATTGATGAGATGCCAAAAGACTTCGCGTTTAAGGTATATCCGAATCCATCCAATGGAACATTCACCATCAAAATAGAGGATGATACTAATACCGGGCTGATCAGGTCACTGGAAGTAAGGAACACATTGGGGCAGGTAGTTTATACGAGCCCGGTCAGTTCTGAAAAGACAGACATTGTTTTCCCGCCTGCAGTTGGTAAAGGGATTTATTTTGTCCGCATCCTTGGCGGACAATCCCAGGTTTATGCTACTGATAAATTAATAATTGAATAAGACACAGAAGATCATTGCAAAAAGGTTGCTCCCAGGGCAACCTTTTTTTATGACCTTTAGTAATGAGTGGAATTTCAGGCAAGACTTAATTCTCCCCTCAGGTTCTGAGTCAGGAGCTTCTTAACTTTATCCGGACTGAATCCCTGTCCGAGAAGGAACATCAGTTTGGTAACTGCGGCCTCCGTGGTGATATCAGCTCCGCCAATAACGCCGATCTTATCGAGCATGGCGCTGGTTTCGTATTTGCCCTGTATCACGCGTCCCTCAATACACTGCGTAACATTATAAATAATGATATTCCTGTCAATGGCTTTTTTAAGCGCGTCGATCAGCCATTTATCGGTTGGCGCATTCCCCGCCCCGAAAGTTTGCAGGATAACCGCTTTAATAGCCGTGGTTTCCAGTATGCATTGGGTCACACTTTTACTTATTCCCGGAAACAGAGGAAGAATAAGAATTTCATTATCAAAGTTCTTATGCACCTGCGTTTTTTTTCCGTTCGCCTTGCGGATCGCGCTGTAGTTATATTCAATGTTCACCCCCGCTTCGGCGAGTACGGGATAATTAGGGGATTTAAAAGCGTCGAAATGCGCCGAATTGTATTTCAGGGTCCTGTTTCCCCTGAACAATTCGTATTCGAAATATACGGCTACTTCAGGCACAAGAGGAATCCCATCCTTCATAGCAGCCGCGATCTCTATAGCAGTGATCAGGTTTTCCTTTCCATCGGTACGGATGATCCCGATCGGCAACTGAGAACCTGTGAATATGATGGGCTTGTTTAAATTTTCAAACATAAAGCTTAAGGCCGAAGCTGTATAGGCCATCGTATCCGAACCGTGCAGCACCACAAAACCATCGTAACGCTTGTAGCTCTTCTCGATTATTCCGGCAAGTTCCACCCAAATGTACGGATGCATATTACTGGAATCGATGGGCTGTTTAAAAGAAACGGAATCCAGCTCTACATCGAGCCGGTTAAGCTCGGGCACCTGTGTGGCAAGGTGCTTAAAATTGAAGGGCTTCAAAGCGCCTGTCTTTGGATCCTGCATCATCCCAATGGTTCCACCGGTATAAATAAGGAGTATAGAAGGCTTTTTCTTTTTCATAAATAACGGGAGGGCTAAAAAACAAAGAACCAGGTATTCCTGGTTCTGTTTCTTATTCTTTTCTTAGAAAGGAAGATCGTCGTCAGCTACATTGCTTGTAAATACCGGCGACTGGCTGCTGTCCGCGTTATTCTGAACGCTGGTATTGCTATGCGACTGCGGATTACCCGAGCCTGCGCCTACTTTCTCCAGTTTCCAGGCATCAATGGTATTAAAGTACTTTGTTTCACCCTGCGGACTTGTCCACTCACGGCCTTTTAAATTGAAAAACACTTTTACCTCATCACCAAGATTGAAATTATCAATAAGGCTCACTTTGTCCTGCACGAGCTGAAAGCTCACTTGCTGAGGATAAGGCGAAGATGGCTCTATCGTAAGTACGAACTCTCTTTTTTTGAATTTTTCGCTAACCTGAACTGTGTCAAATTTAGCTTTAATGATTCCTGTAACATCCATGATATATTAATTTTAATTGTTTCTTTTCCGAACTCTAAAATTACGAAAAATAGATATAGAAAAAGCAAGAGCTTATTAACAAAATACCTTCACAATTCAATACTGTCCTGTAATGGCGGCCAACGAATATACCGCATAATGGGTGAGCCATGCATTGCATTTAAAATCCGACATTTGCCTCATGAGATGTTCAGGCTCCCTTTTTCAGCTAATTACCGGACTACTGCTCTGCTTTGGCAGTCAGGCACAGGATAATGGCTTTTTCGACCAGGTGTGGCTGGATGAGGGTCTTTCACAGAGCAGTGTCATGTCTGTTTGCCAGGATAAGCAGGGCTTTATGTGGTTCGGTACGCAGGACGGGCTCAACCGTTATGATGGAAAAACCGTTGACAAAATAAATTCCCGCCCCTTCGATCCCACTTCAATTACGGGAAATTCCATCAATGGCATTTGCAGCGATCAGGAAGGACAAATATGGGTGGCGAATTCAAATGCGCTCGACCTGCTGGATATTTATTCGCTGAAAGCGGCCCACATTTCTCAAACAATGAAAGTGGAGGACGAGAGCCAGCGACGCGTGATCAATGTATGGACTGTTAAGGAGAAGGTTTATTTTTTCAGCTTCGGCGGCCTTTGCGAGTTGAATAAAAAAAACGGCAATTATGAAGCTCATAAAATTGAGATCCTGCGGGATAAGGAAACACGACTCACTGTTTTTTCGGTATGCGCTGATGGTAAAGGGAATCTGTACCTCTCAAGCAGCCAGGGCATTTTTATTAAAAGTTCCGGAAATAAAAGCTTCGAAGCATTTTCTTTTAACGAAGAGTTATTCAATAAGCCTGCGAGAACAGTCTTAATTGATAAGCAGAAATTGTACCTGAGCCAGGAGAACAGGATGTATTTTATTGACCTGGATAAAAAATCGCTTTTTTCTTATACTCCCGCTGAAGGTTCAATGAGCCTGATCAATTCGGCCCTGATCGATAGCAAAGGAAAGCTCTGGATAAGCACGGTGGGAGAAGGTCTTTTTCAGCTGAGCTTCGCTAATTCACCAGGCGGGTTCCAGCAGAGACGCTTTATTGATAAGCAGCGAAAATATGGCTTGAACTGCAGTGCATTGACCTGTCTTTTCCAGGGACAGCAGAACAATGAGGATGTAGTATGGATAGGGTCGCGCGACGCGGGCGTGTTCAGCTACAGTTATGCGAAGAACTCATTCAGTCTCGTATCCTCGCTTGTAGAAAAAAACAAGATCTTTTATGCAATTCTGAAAGATAAGGACAGTGTTGTATGGGTTGGAGCGCAGAATGGCATATACCGCATTGACCGATTACTCAGGCAAAGCGACTTTGTTGACATGACAGAGATCACGCTTAAATCGGGTCGTCCGATCGAAGCCCTGCATATAGATCGTGCAGGAAAGATCTGGGTCGGATCGGGAAATTCACTTTATGTAGTAGACAAGAAAAAACTGAGCGTTTCAAAAGTAATAGACCAGTTATCGAATGATAAACGGAACGGCGTATTCAGAATAATTCCGGCAAGCAATGGTGAATTGCTTATCGGTACCGAAATGGGATTGGTAAAATACGATCCGGTGAACAAATCAAAAGAAAACATTACTACAGTTGACATAGATGGGAAACCGTATAAGATCCCAAGCGTGGGTGCGCTTTTCTGTGATAGCAAAGGGAACTGGTGGATCGGTTCAACGATGGGTTTAATAATGGCGAACCGTTCAGGAAAAGGAAATAAATTATACACCTATGATCCAAAGGATACAACAAGCCTGCTTTCCGATTGGGTAATGGATATACAGGAAGGCAGGAACGGGCAGATCGTTATTGCAACTACCAAGGGACTTGCTTTACTTAAGGACAAGGAAAAAGGAACATTCGAAAATTACTCCACCGCGAAAGGTCTCACCAATAACTTCATTTACGGCTTATTGCCGGATCAGGCTGATAATTTCTGGATGTGCACCAATTATGGGATCGCCGTCTTTGATCCAGTACAAAAAAAATTCAGGAGTTACCATGGTTCCGATGGGATCGCTTTCAACGAATTTAACTCGGGAGGATTTCACAAGGGCTACGATGGAGAAATGCTGTTCGGGGGAATTGGCGGACTTGTCGCTTTTTATCCAGAGCGCATGGTGAAAAGCATGCTGCCCCCTAAGCTGGTCATGCGGTCCTTTAACATCAACCAGGTTAGCGCTGACTCATTGGTTCGTCAGCGTATCCAAAAAGTAAAGCTTGGTTACAAGGAGAACAACCTGCGTTTTGATTTTTCCGTTCCCGATTTTTCCGGCGGAGCAAGAACCACCATCTTGTGGTATCGTTTAAAAGGGGTACAAACACGGTGGCAGGAGCTCAGCGATTATTCACTTGCACTTGCGAACCTTGGCCCTGGAAATTATTTCCTGGAAGTAAAAGCGGTAAATGCCGAAGGAGTGGAATCCCCTCAGCCCTTTAGCTTTGCTTTTTCCATTACACCACCTTTCTGGTTAAATGTATGGTTCTATGTGATCGTGGTGCTGGGCATCCTCCTCATCAGTTGGTTTGTATACAGGATGCGGCTTCAGCGGAAAATAGCATTGCTGAAACAACTGGAAAAAGTGCGTCAGGAAGAAAATGAAAAAGTAAGAAAGGCTGCCGCGCTTGACCTGCATGACGAATTCGGGAACGGCCTTACCCGGATCTCCATGCTGGTTGAGATGGCTAAAATAAAATTACCCAGGGAGAATGAGGAATCGATAAAATTGTTAGGGATCATTTCTGAAAATTCCCTGCGCCTGTACCAGGGAACAAAGGATTTTATCTGGTCGATCAATCCCGGCAATGACAATTTGTATGAGATCATGATCCGGATCAAGGATTTTGGCGATGAATTATTTTATGGAACCGGTGCGGGCTTTGAGATCATTGGTTTGAACGATGACTTTAAAGACATCCGCCAGCTACCCGGCACAGGGAGAAACATCGCTATGATCTTTAAGGAAGCTTTATCCAATTGCGTAAAACATGCCAAAGCGGATAAGGTCCGTTTAACCATTGAGAGGAAGGATGGAAAAATAAAGATGTGCCTGCAGGATAATGGAAAAGGTTTTGACCCTGGAATTAATAAAAATGGCTTCGGGATCTCGAATATGAAACAGCGCGCTTCACGGATCGGCGCTGAAATAAGTGTACATTCGGAAACCGGAAAAGGAACTGAGATTGTTCTGATATTTTAAAAGCCGCTGATCTCGGCGTAAGGGACGTCTGAGCGGAGCCGAAGACAAAGATCAAAAATAAAATGATGCCGGATGAGAGGTCCGGTAAAAATAAATATGGTAGGAAAATCGAATATAAAAAAGATCGTCATCGTAGAAGATGATGTTATCATCCGCGAAGCATTTGTAACACTGATCAACCAGAGCGGGGATTATTTTGTAGTGAACGCTTACGGAAATGCCGAGGATGCAATAAAAAAAGTGGATGAGGATGTGCCGGACATTTGCCTCATGGACATTGAGCTACCCGGAATGAACGGCATTGAAGCCTTAACTAAAATTAAAGCCATATTACCGGACACGCAGGTTGTAGTAATAACCGTTTACGAGAATGACGAGCTTGTATTTAAAGCTCTGTGCGGAGGCGCCAGCGGTTACCTTACAAAGAACACGCCGCCACAAAAATTGATCGACTCCTTAAAAGAGCTCGACAGCGGAGGCGCGCCCATGAGTACTAACATTGCGCGCATGGTCGTTTCTTCTTTTCACCGCAACCGGCAGAGTCCGCTCAGCCCGAGAGAGCTGGAAGTGCTGGAGCTGCTTGCCTCCGGAAAAAGTTACTCCACCATCGCCGACCAGTTATTCGTGGACAAGGAAACAATCCGCAGTCATATCAAAAACATTTATTTAAAACTGGAGGTACATTCCAAAGCGGATGCGATTGAGAAGGCGAAGAAGAATAAGTTTATTTGATCTTTCTAATTTTTCTCAATCGGCGAGGCTTACTGGCTTTCCTTCTGGACCACAGCAATCTTCCCTTACAAGAGATAATAGTCTTTAAGAATTTCTTTACTATTCCTGAATACCCACTCACTGACTTAATGTTGGAAGACATTGAATTATACTTATACCTCTGTGAATCTTTAATTACTTTTTCATCTCCTAAAAAAATCACCCAATCCGGGGGTTAAATACCAAGAGCTACTCCTTTACATTTGTATTGCCATCAGCTAGAGAAAGCAGGCTTACAATTTCAAGAAAGAATTCCGGCCACATTAAAAGAAGTGCACTTTTACCGGCCGGAATTTCTATGTGAAGTTAAAATTGACGGATTAAATAATTAATCTATATTTACTTAAAATATCCGATCATGAAACCTTCCGCGACCTTTCTGATTGTCTTCTTTTTTATTTTCTCATCAATAACTCTCAAAGCCCAGCTGCCTAACGGAAGCATTGCGCCAAACTGGACCTTAACAGACCTGAATGGGAACAGCCATACCCTTTACAGTTACCTCGATTCAGGCTATACGGTTGTGATCGATTTTGATGTTGCCTGGTGCCCTCCGAGCTGGGCTTATCACAACACCGGATACCTTCAAAACCTATACATTAATCATGGTCCTGCAGGCTTACCCAATGTGTCCGCCAGTACCACCAATGATGTAATGGTGTTCTTTATTGAATGTGAATCTTCCAACAGCAATGCGCAACTCTATGGAACCGGTCCTACAAGTCCCTTAACAAGTACTTCACAGGGAAATTTTGTCGCGGGAACGCCTTTTCCGATCATTGATCTGAATGGGTCTGCCGTATGGCCGATCACCAGCGCATATATGATCAATTATTATCCAACAATAATGATGATCTGCCCCAGTCACAGGATGACCGTACCGGGGCAATTAAGCGATTCGCTGTTGTACAATGAAAAGTTACGCAATTGTTTTTTCGCAGTAACTCCTGATGACGCATCCTTAACGGTTCAGGCTCCACAATATCTTATTGCCTGCGACAGCGTGAACCCGGCATTCAAATTATGTAATTACGGAACTTCGCCTCTGACTTCAGCCACGCTGGTGTATTCGGTTGATGGCGTGCAACAGGCCACTTATAACTGGACCGGCAGTCTTTCTACTTATGCGCAGGCAAGCATCAGCGGAATAAAGTTGGGCGCAAGTCCGGGTGGACATTATGTAACAGCAACAGTTTTAAATCCAAATGGAATTTCCGATCCTTCACCTTCCAATAATTTCGACTCTACATTTTTCAACCTTGTATCACCCGCCATTTCGTCCCCGATCGTAGAAGGTTTCGAATCTTCTTTTCTTCCACCTGACTGGTTCATTCAGAATTATGGCGATACCTTAACATGGAAGCAGGACACTGTCGGCGCTTTCAACCTTTCGACTAAAAGCGCCTTACTGAGATTTTATTCTATGTCCCGGAAATCCGTGCACCGTTTGGTAATGCCCGCCCAATCTTTTGCGGGGCAGACCTATTCAAGTCTGCGGTTCGATATTGCCAAGGCAAAATACAATTCACAATATAACGACTCGCTCCGTGTTAAGCTTTCAACCGATTGCGGACTCACCTGGACAAGCGTGTATTCCAAAACAGATGCCACCGGCTTATGCACAGTCATTCAAACCCAGGAATTTTTGTCTCCCTCGGCTAACCAATGGAGAACTGAAATAGTAAACCTGAATGCCTATTCAGGAATGAGTGATGTATTGATCATGTTCGAAGGGATCTGCGATTTCGGAAACAATTTATTTCTTGACAACATCAATCTTACCGGCCCAACAAGCATTGAGGAAAAAGAACTGATGCAAACTGCCATGATCTATCCCGACCCTTTTATTTCAAATGCCACATTGGAAATTGGAACTGAACCGGTAAACTGCATGCTTTTTGTTTATGATGCCAGGGGCAATGAAGTTCGTGAAACCAGGATCACTTCCCTTAAAACCCAGCTAAGCAGTGAAGGACTTTCGCCTGGAATGTATTTTTACCGGATCGTGAATGGAAATACCCTTTTGAATAAGGGTAATTTCGTAATAGAGAATTAGTTTTCACATTAGCCTAATTCGTTCCCGCTTCCCAGGAAATATCCGTTTTCTGAACAAGTATAGTTGGGGCAGGCCCGTTCTTACCAGCGTTGCCGCTATATTTCCCTGCTGCACCATATTTACCTGTTCTGCCGCCACTGCCGCCGTAACTTCCGCCACCGCTGCCGCCGGCTCCGGCATTACCACTACCTCCGCCGTTACCGCCAAAGTTATTCAGTACTATGGCGCTTGCATAAGCTTTTGCCGAAGGATCGAGGTACAAGGTTATTCTTCCTCCATTACCACCATCGCCTCCGTTGTTCCCATTTCCACCATCGCCTCCGTCTCCTCCATTGATCCCGCTGCCTCCTATTCCGCCATTACCGCCATTGCCACCCCGTCCGCCTGTTCCGCCATTAGCGTAAACACTGATCTTTGCTTTCACAGGATCAATCGCATAGTAACCGGACCCACCTGTTGAATTATTCTTTACATAAACATAGAGCAATTCCTTATTGAGAGCAGGATCTTTTTCAACTTTTGCATGTATCTCCAGGTCCGGACCACTTTCTCCGGTACCTCCTTCTCCTCCGTTGCCCCCGTTCCCGCCTTTGCCTCCAACCGACCATTGCGAATTTGATTCTCCGCCGTAACCATTATCTCCCTGCTGTCCGTAGCTTCCGCCGGCAGCGCTGAAATTAACATAGATGTCTCCTTCGTATGTGAGCGGGATCTCCACTTGTTGCACTACCGAAGGATCTGACTTTACACTTGCTTTAAACCTGATCATTCCTCCCTTTATTTTCCGAAAGTCAGAATAAACAGAAAGCGCCCCATTTTCAAAGCTTGCATTTTCTGCTTCAACAATATAATTATCCCAGGCCGTTTTGCCTTTTCCCGCTCCTTCGGTAATCAGTTCGTTGCCTCCTTCAATACTTGCCTTAATGATCATGTTATAAACAGAGCCCGGCCGCGACGAAGCTTCCTCCTGGAGATAGCTGATCTGGATCCCCGTTACTTTTTTTCCTTCAAGTTTGTTTTTTTCTCTTTTCTTCTTGTCCAGCTTTTCCTGTATAAGTCCTCCGATCAGCTGTGCCTTTACTTCTTGCCGGAAAGCGAACAAGGCAATACAGATCAGCACTACTCCGGATATTCTTTGAATTGGTGACATAATTTTTTTGTTTATTAATTATTTAATTACAACTATTTTCTGACGGGAAGGAGAATCATTTAATGATGATAGTATAAAATAAACTCCGTTCTCAAGATCGCTAACACCGGAGGTAAAATTATTTTCCCTGTTCAGTTCAACAGTTCTTCTTACCTGTCCCATTTCATTGATCAACACATAAGTTCCCTCATGGGTTCCCCTTAGTACAAATGCGCCATTGTTTGGATTAGGATAGAGGCTAAGCTCTGATTCATTGCCTGAAGTATTCTTAATTCCGGTGCAGCCATTTATTGTTACGGTTTCCGTATATGTTGCCGAGTTCGCGCAGCTATTGGTAACAATTAGTGTCGCCGTGTAAGTTCCTGCTGAAGTGTATGTATAATTTACAGCTGCCTGAGTGGTGACCAATGAATCACCGTTTCCAAAATACCATTTATAGGTTCCGCCACCAAGGCCCAGGAAAAGGGCGGGCGAGCAATTGGTAAACGTATTCCCTATCGGGGCAATACCTCCTGATACAGGTAGCCCTGCGCCGATGTTTACAATAAGCGAGTCGGTAGCGCTGTTTCCGCAATGATTATAATAAGTCAGGGTAACAGTGTATGTGCCGGGAGCGGAGTAAGCATGGCTCGCAAGATCTGCCTGCCCCTGTCCGGGAATGTTCAATGGTGTTGTTTGAGTTGTAGTATTGCCATCGCCGAAATCCCAGAGGTAGGAAGCTCCACCCATCGCATAGAACAGCACGGAATCTCCCGGACAGGCTGTAGCATTATTGGACCCGACACCCCAGTTATTGTTCCCATTGTTGTTTGAATGATTGAGTACCGGAACAACTCCATTGTTGATCACCACAGTTCCGTTCATCACCGTGTCCATTCCACATCCATTATAAAGTGTTAATGTAACAGTATATGTTCCGTTAGCCGCATAAGCATGGCTGGTATGTTGCGAGGTTGAAGCCGCGGCATCTCCAAAATCCCATAAATAAGCGCTTGCACTTGAACAATCAAACGAAACCAGGTCATTGGCACAGGACGGGCTGTTGTTGATCTGCATACCGGCGTATCCACTGAATGGGATATTCGAGCCTACAGTGATCACAGTTGAAATGGTTGTATCGTTTCCGCAACCATTATGCAATTTCGCGGTAACAGTATAAGTGCCAAGTGCCGGAAAAGAATACAGGGGACTGGAACTAAGAGACGAATCGCCGGTGCCGAATTTCCATACCTGTGATAACGCGTTGCCATTGTACCAGAAGTAAACGGGATCTCCCGGGCAAACCGTTTGTGCCGAAGCACTTATTGAGGTACCTGGCCCAAAGTGAATGTTATTTTTCACATGAACCGTATCACTATAAGTTGAGGTCTGGCCGCAGGTGCTGGTAATACTCATGCTCACCAGGTAATCGCCAACAGCAGCGTAAACATGATCCGGATTGACCTGTGAAGATGTTGTGGCATCGCCGAAATTCCAGGAATAAGATACGCCTTCACGATTCCTAGGATCAAAACGAACGCTGTCTCCCGGGCATACCATTCCCGGGTGCCAGAATTGCGCGCTCGGAAAGGCGCCATTCATAATGACCACATTTTGTGCAACTGTTTCCATTCCGCAATACCCATTGACTATACAACTTACTGTATATGTCCCGGGACTGCCATAGGTATGGTTAGGGCTTGACTGAACTGAAGTTGCTCCATCTCCAAAATCCCAGCTGTATGTATTCGCTGAAGGATAAATGTAAAAATCAATTATTTCTCCCGGGCAAGCTGTATCGCCCGATGCGCCTATTGAGCTTCCCTTAATGGAGATCCCGCCAGGGAGGTTGTAAGAACCGAGGTAATTCATTCCGCCGCCCGTTGTGTCAAACGCATTTAGCTGAACATTCGCCCAGCCTGAGTAATTAAACACATAAGTCGGGTTAGCCAGCACACTGCTGTCGCCGTTCCCAAACTGCCATACATAATAATTTCCAACACTACTCGTATTTGTAAAATTAACGGCCAGGGGTTTGCATCCGCTTGTTGACGAAGCCATAAAGCTCACCTGTCCGTATGTATTGGACGAAAGCACTAAAAGCAAAGTAATAAACCATAGTGCGGGGTTTTTTTGAACGGCAAACGAACCGGATCTTGTCATTCTCGTTGCTGTCTTGTTTATTGTTCTCATTGTTTTATTTTTAATTGTAAAGCAAACTTACCTTGAGTCTTGTGCCTGTTCAATACAGATTTTATCTAAAATGCGGCGTTCAGCGTTCTTTAATTTTCGGGAACATGCCCCGGAAGGGTTGGTTTCATTATGTTTGTACCTCCTCCATTCTTATCAGTTAAGAATGGATCTTCCTCATTTATTCTTAATTGATACTGTCGTTCGCGGCTTTAATTTCCTTGTTTAAGGAATCAAGACCCTGCTCCATTCCATTCTGAAATGCGCTCATCATCTCCGTGCCAAGTCCTTTTGACGCTTCCTGAACCTCTTTCACAGCGAACACTGTTCTCACCGAAAGGGCGATGGCAATTACTCCGATGGCCATGCCGGCAATGCCAAGTCCCTTTTTACCATTCCCTTTTCTTGCCTGCATTAATCCCATAATGCTCAATGCCGCTGCAATAAAGCTAAATACCGCCCAGCCAATCGCCAATCCCATCCCCCCTCCAAAAGCCGCCGCCAATACGGCCGCACCTGAAGCAAACAGCCAACCCACCAGGGCTACAAGCGCAATGATAAATCCCGTTACTGATAAGCCTTTTCCGGCTCCTGTTTTTTTGTTTGTCTGTTCCATTTGATTTATTGTTTTTAGTTTTTTTAATTGTAGCGGCGTTCTCTTTTTTATTTGGCCGCTTTGATTTCACGGATCAAATGTAGAACAGCCTTCATTTTGATTCAAGACAATTTCTTGCTAATATTGAGTGTTCATTTGAGGGGACAAAAGGCTTGATACCCCTTAAAACCGTTGAAAACAAAGGAAAATATACCAGACGCATTATGAAAGGTTCAGACGATCTTTTCCGCCTTATACACTCGCTCGATAAGAATGAGAAAAGGTATTTCAAGTTATCAGTGGCCAAATATGAAACGGCAGCAGACAGTAATTACCTGCGGCTTTTTGATGCAATGGATAGTCTTGAAGAATACGACGAGGAAAAACTAAAGAAAAAATTCAGGGGCCAGAAGCTGCAGAAGAATTTTCCGTCCGAGAAAAACTACCTCCACCGGCTCATTCTGCGAACGCTTCGTACATATTCGCCTGAAGAAAATGTGGAGAACCGGATAAAGGATATGCTTCGTGAAGCCGAGTTTCTTTACCGCAAGGCGCTATATGATCAGTGCCATAAGATACTTGTAAAGGCCAGGGACCTTGCGCTCACGCATCAAAAGCACCTTCTCCAGGCCGAGATCATCAGCATGGAAGGACAATTGATGATCCTGCTGAATGACAAGGAACTGTTCGACGATTATCTTATGAACCGATTGCCGGCTGCCGGCGAAATGCTCAAAAAGGAGATCAATGTATTTGATTACAAATATTACCATCTCAAAACATTTGGGATCACGCGCGAATTCGGAGATGATACCCGCAAAATGGAAACACTTTCAAAGCTGGAAGAAATGATGGGTTCCGGGCTTCTAAAGGATGAGAAACATGCGCTCTCTTTCCAGGCAAAACATTATTTCTATTTCATGCACCTGGTGCATTCGCGCGCCAATCGTAATTACGACAACCTGCTGGAACATTGCATGAAGGATGTTGAGCTGCATGAAACACATCCTGAAATAGCTGCGGAAAATGCCGATCAGTATGTTTCCGCGCTCAGCAACCTGAGTCTTGCCCAGCTCGAGCTCAACCATTTTGAAGATTGTCTTGCAACATTGAACAAGATGCGCCTGATCAAGGACAATGCTCAATCAACCCGGATAAAGATCAATTCCGTGTATTATCCACGGGTCATAGCTGTTTTTCTTTATTCAGGCCGTTTTGAAATGGTGGATACGCTTATTGACGAGGCATCTGCTTTTATCCGCAAGCATAAGGACCAGTTCGGCCGCATGAAAATAGTGAGCTTGTACTGGAACATTGCCTACTGTTACTTCGGCATGAATAATTTCCGGGAAGCTTTGAAATGGCTGAACAAGATCATTAATGACACTGATCTTGAAAAGGTAAGACCCGACATGAATTGCTTTTCACGGATCTTCAGTCTGGTTGTTCATTACGAATTGGGAAACTATGACCTGATAGAACATCTTTCCCGATCTGCGACGCGTTACCTTGATAAAAAAGGCTTCCTCTTCGACCTGGAAAAAACAACGCTGAAGTTCCTGAATGATCTGACCAGCCTGAGTAATCCGAAAGAAAAAATACGCGAATTCAAAAAGTTCAGGCTGGCAGTTGAATTGGCAATGAAGGAGTGGCCGGTAAGAGAACAGTTTGAATATTTCGACTTTGTTTCCTGGTGCGATAGTAAAACAGAAGAAAAGCCATTTGCGGAACTCTTCAGGAGAAACCTCCGGAAACGGGTCATTGAATCGGGGAAATAAGTCCCGCTCATCCGGGATCCGGGCTTGCCTGCTTCGTTTAAATTGTTAAATTTGCCTATTCACATTTTAAAAAATCATGCAAAAAATTTTCACAACCGAGCAAACAGCAAAAACCCCCTTAATTGAGTTTGATCCGGGCAGCGGCATGTTTACGCTTAAGGGAAAATCTATTCCTGAAAATACAATAGCATTTTATAAACCCGTATTTGACTGGTTGTATGAATACGAGGCTTCCCCGGCAAAAACGACCACTGTAAACATACAGATGGATTATTTCAACACCAGTTCAGCCAAGATCTTTTCGGATCTTTTCAGTTACCTTGAGAAACTGGAAGACGAAAAGAAAAGCCAGGTGGTGGTAAACTGGCATTATAATGATGAGGATGATGATATGCTGGAAGCCGGAGAGGATTATAAATCGATTACAAAAGTTGCGTTTCACCTGATGCCTTTTACAAAATAGAGGGTTAGGGGATTGCTTTAAGGAATTAAACACAAAGCTTTGAAGAACGTTCAAGGCTTTTTTATTTCAAAACATGAGTGAGAAGATATTAAAAGCCCTGATGAAGCTTTTCGCTATCGTCGGGAGTACGGATGAGGAAGGCGCTCATGAAAGAAGCGTGGTGGAACTGTTCCTGAAGCAACAACTAAACAAGGAGCTCGTTGATGAATACCTGAACCTGTATGATGAACATTGTAAAACCTTTCAGAATACCGGAGAAGGTGAAAAGAAAAGGAAGCGGACCGCGGTAAGCTCCGTAAAGGTCATTGTGATCTGTAAGCAGATCAACGAAGAACTTACCCAAAAGCAAAAAACCGTTGTGCTGCTTCGCCTGATCGAATTTGTAAAATCAGCGCACCATATTGAGGAGCAAAAATCAGAATTCGTAAGCACCGTTGCATCCGCATTTAATATCCCTGAGGAAGAATACAAGACATGCCTGTCCTTTGTGATCGAGGATGATCCTTATAAAGTTACTGATTCTTCCCAGGTGCTGCTGATCCGCAACCAGGAACCCCGACAAAAGAATAACTTTCGTTTCCTGCAGGCGGAAAGCCTGAATGGAGAGATCCTTGTACTCTGGATCAAAACCGCCGGAATATACATTATCCGGTGTTTCGGCACTTCCGGCATTTACCTCAACGGTCATTTCATAGGCGACAACCGGATCCACCTCCTTACCCAGGGGTCCACCATTCGCAGCTCAAAATTATTACCTGTTTATTACAGCGATATCATCAGTTCTTTCTTCAGCAGCAGCGAAGGGAATAAATTGTCCTTTGAAGTGAACAACATCGACTATGCATTCAGGAGCGGAAAAAAAGGCCTGCAGTCTCTTTCCTTTTCGGAAAATTCCGGAAAAATGATCGGGATCATGGGAGGAAGCGGCGCGGGAAAATCCACACTACTGAATGTGCTGAACGGAAATGAGCCGCCTTCTTCTGGGAAAGTGCTGATCAATGGAAAAGAACTGCACACGCAGAAAAAAGAGCTTGAAGGAGTTGTAGGATATGTTCCGCAGGATGATCTGCTCATAGATGAGCTCACCGTTTACCAGAACTTGTTTTACAATACCAGGCTTTGCTTTGCGCAATACAGCAATGAACAGATCGATGAACTGGTAACTAAATTATTACTTGATCTGGGTCTCGAAGAAACGAAGAGCCTCCGGGTAGGAAGTCCACTGAAAAAAACAATAAGCGGCGGACAGCGCAAGAGGCTCAATATTGCATTGGAACTGATCCGCGAGCCCTCGGTGCTTTTCGTGGATGAGCCGACCTCTGGTCTTTCTTCGCGCGATTCGGAGAATATCATGGATCTTCTGAAAGAATTGTCCTTAAAAGGGAAACTTGTTTTTGTAGTGATCCATCAGCCCTCTTCCGATATTTTTAAAATGTTCGATAAGCTGCTGATCATGGACCTTGGCGGTTATCCTATTTATTACGGCAACCCGGTTGAGGCGCTGATCTATTTCAAAACGGCTGTCCACCACATTAACGCGGAGGAGGCGGAATGCGAGAACTGCGGTAACGTGAACCCCGAGCTCGTATTTAATATCATTGAATCAAAGGTTCTGGATGAGAACGGAACTCCAACGCATACACGGAAGATCTCGCCTGCTGACTGGAACGACCTGTACCGGAAGAATCAAAAAGAAAGGCACGATCATTTTAAATCTACTTCAGAGGAGATCAAAACCGACTTTAAAAAACCGGGATTCCTCAGCCAGATGAAAGTTTACCTCACCCGCGATATTCTTTCAAAACTGAGCAATGCGCAATACATGGCCATTAATTTCCTGGAGGCGCCCGTGCTCGCACTCATCCTTGCGCTGCTTACCAAGTTCTACCAGAATAAGACCGGCTATATCTTCAGTGAGAATAAGAACATGATCGCGTATATGTTCATGTGCGTGGTCGTTTCCCTGTTCATCGGGTTAACAGTAAGCGCAGAGGAGATCATCAAGGACAGCAAAGTACTTAAACGGGAGGCTTTTCTTAACCTGAGCCGGGGAAGTTACCTCAGCTCAAAAGTGCTGTTGCTGTTTTTCATCTCGGCTTTTCAAACGCTCACTTTTGTTCTTGTCGGGAATTCTATCTTAGGCATTAAAGGCATGTACACCGATTACTGGCTCGTGCTTTTTACCACTTCCTGTTTTGCCAATATGCTAGGCCTGAATATTTCCTCTTCCTTCAATTCGGCAGTAACGATCTATATCCTCATTCCATTTTTATTGATCCCTCAATTATTGCTCAGCGGGGTAATTGTAAAATTCGATGAGCTGCACCCTTCCCTATCCGGAAAAAGCGTAGTTCCGCTTACCGGCGACCTGATGGCTTCGCGCTGGGCCTTTGAGGCGCTTGCAGTGAACCAGTTCGCCAACAATGAATTTGAAAAAAACGTATACGCTTATGATAAAGCGATCAGCAACGCCGCTTTCAAGAAAACATACTGGAGCAATAAGATCATGGAAGCTGCGGAAAGCTGCATTAAAAAAGACAGTCTTTATGCGGAGAACCTTCTCCTGCTTAAAAATGAGATCTCTGATGAATCAGCGCATTCAGGGATCCGTTTCAATAAGCTGGTCCCTCTCGAAAACGGGGTCTTTACCCCTTTGCTGTACTCAGACATAAAAGCCTGGGTTGAAAAAGTTAAAAAACATTACAGCGCCGTATACAATAAAACCGTCGATGCGCGCGATGCCTGGTATTCAGCATTTGAAGCAAGCGAAGCGGGGAAAAAACGCCTGCAGCAATTGATAGCCGATCACCACAATCAAAAGGTCCAGGAGCTGGTAACAAATTACAATCCGATGGCTGATCTTACTTACGTTGAAAACGGAAGGATCTATCAATACGGAGACCCGGTTTTTAAAGATGCGCCAAGGGGAAGCTTTATTCGTGCGCATTTATACGCCCCGGGAAAATATATTTTCGGAAAATCAATTTCTACATTCTGGCTAAACCTGGTAGTGATCTGGTTCATGTCGGCGATCATGTTTTGCACACTCTATTTCGACCTTTTAAGAAAACTACTGGAAGGAATCGGGAAACTGCGGAAGGGGAGGCTGTAGTGCAATAAGGTTCTTTCCTTCATTTTTGCCAGTACGTTATTCTGTTATCATAAAGAATACAGGGAAATTTAAAAGCCCTTACCTACCTGGCACCCACAGCAGTTGCATTATTTTTCTTCTTTGAAAACTAAAATATAACTTCTTCACTTTAACTCAATTATGCCGGTAATTTAATTTCAGTATATTTGTTCCGGTGCTAAAAAAGTATTTCATATCAGCTTTATTACTGCTTGCTTATACAATTGTATTGGCACATAGCGTTGTTCCGCATCATCATCACCATGATGATCACGAAATGGAACAAGCCTCGCACCACCACCATCATGACAACCATGATGATGACGATAAAAGCTTAGCAGGTAACTTTGAAAATTATATTCATCCGGGAGATAACGAAGAACTTTATCAGCAACCCGACCTTAAAGTTTCCTTCAATACAATGGCAACCGCCTACATTTTTACTTTATTCATATTTCAACTAAAAGCCGTTGAAAATCCCCCACCTATAGTCTGGTACCACACCGGCGACATTCCTGTATTACAACACAGCCTTTTCTCCAAAGGGCTGCGCGCTCCCCCTACTTCCTTAGCATAAACAGTTAGCCTGTTTGTACAGCTCTTCTATGAGCGCAAGTCTTTTTTTATTTTAAATCAAAGCAGAAAAAATGCTGAATAAAATCATTGATTTCTCCATCAGGAACAAACTCATCGTTGGGCTCTTTATGCTCACGCTTATTGGTTACGGCAGTTACGAAATAACCCGCTTACCGATTGATGCTGTACCTGACATAACCGATAACCAGGTACAGGTAATAACCGTTACACCCTCTTTAGGCGCTCCTGACGTGGAACGGCTGATAACTTTTCCGATCGAACAGGTCAACAGCAATATCCCGGGCTTAAAAGAGATCCGCAGCTTTTCCCGGTTCGGGCTATCGCTGATCACCATTGTATTTAACGATGATGTGGATATTTACTGGGCAAGGCAGCAGGTAACCGAACGACTAAAAATAGCCGAACAGCAGATCCCAAAAGGAATTGGCTCGCCCGGATTAGCACCTGTTACAACAGGTCTTGGGGAGATCTACCAGTATGTTTTGAAACCCAAGCCAGGTTATGAAACCAGGTATAAAGCAACAGAATTACGAACCATCCAGGACTGGATCGTAAAACGTCAATTGATAAGCGTCAAAGGCGTTGCGGATGTGAGCAGCTTTGGCGGAAGAGTAAAGCAATACGAGATCGCCATCAATCCGGGAATCCTTAAATCCCATAACATCACGATCAATGATGTGTTTACAGCGCTCGAAAAGAACAATGAGAATACGGGCGGGGCCTATATCGAAAAGGGCTCAACTGTTTTATATATCCGCGCGGAGGGTTTGATCACATCTCTTGAAGACATCAGGAATATTGTTGTAAAAAACACAGAAAACGGGACGCCGCTGCTTATTAGTAATGTAGCCGAAGTGCAGACAGGTAATGCTACCCGTTATGGGGCAATGACCTATAATGATGAGGGCGAGGTTGCAGGAGCAGTAGTAATGATGCTGAAAGGAGATAACAGCAGCAGAGTAATAAAAGACGTAAAAGAAAAGATTACCAGGATCCGGAAAACACTTCCGGAAGGAGTGGAATTAGTTCCTTTCCTCGATAGAACTAAAATGGTAAACAGCGCCATTGGAACCGTTACGAGAAATCTGCTGGAGGGAACGCTGATCGTGATCCTCATTTTGGTCCTGTTTCTTGGAAACTTAAGAGCGGGGATAATTGTTGCTTCGGTTATTCCTTTTTCAATGCTGTTCGCTGTGATCATGATGAATATTTTCGGAGTTAGCGGAAACCTGATGAGCTTGGGGGCGCTGGACTTTGGCCTGATCGTAGACGGCGCAGTAATTATTGTGGAAGCCTGCATGTTTCAAATGCACATTTCGAATCAGCAGAAAATCTCTCAATTGCAAATGGACGAAATGGTTTACAGTACTTCAGCGCGGATGAGGAACGCAGCTGTTTTTGGCGAGCTGATCATCTTAGCCGTATACCTGCCCATTTTTACTCTGGAAGGAATTGAAGGAAAAATGTTCAGGCCAATGGCACAAACAGTTGCTTTCGCCTTATTAGGCGCTTTCATTCTTTCCCTTACTTATGTGCCGATGATGAGTGCATTATTTTTAAGTAAAACCGTCTCGCATAAAAAAAATATTTCAGACCGCATGATGGGAGCCCTGGAACGGATACATCAAAAATACCTGGCTAAAGCGCTGGCTGCTCCTAAAATTGTTGTGGGAGCAGTTATACTGCTATTCGCGGTTTCACTGCTTGTACTTTCCACCCTTGGAGGTGAGTTTATTCCTGAACTGCCTGAAGGAGATTTTGCAGTAGAAACAAGGGTTTTGACGGGCAGCAATCTCAGTACATCATCCGAAGCAATTTTAAAATCGGCTCATATTCTTTTAAAGAAATTTCCGGAAGTGGAAAAGATCGTTGGTAAAACAGGCAGCGGGGAAATCCCAACAGACCCGATGCCAATGGAAGCCTCTGACATGATGATCATTTTGAAAGATAAAAGCGAGTGGACATCCGCCAGCAGCTGGAATGAGCTTTCTGATAAGATGAGCGAGGAACTAAAAGTAATTCCGGGCGTTCAATACAGCTTTCAATATCCTGTTGCCATGCGTTTCAATGAATTGATGACCGGAGCAAAGCAGGATGTAGTATGTAAGATCTTTGGAGAGAATCTGGACACCTTATCGAAATATTCCAAACTATTAGGAGAGCTTGCCGGAAAAATTGAAGGTGCGGAAAACGTTTATGTAGAACCGATCGATGGACTTCCACAATTGATCATTAAGTACAAGCGAAATCAGATGGCTCAATACGGCCTGAACATTCAGGATGTGAATAAAGTCGTGAACACCGCTTTCGCAGGGCAAAGCAGCGGATTGGTATTAGAAGATGAAAAACGCTTTGACCTTGTTGTGCGTCTTGCAGGTGAACAAAGAAAGAACGTGGAAGATGTGCAGAATCTTTTGATCCCAACCCCTAAGGGAACACAAATTCCGCTCAACCAGGTTGCGGAGGTATTCATTAAAAAAAGTGTGAACCAGATCCAACGGGACAATGCAAGGCGCAGGATCATTGTAGGATTTAACGTTGGCAAAAGGGATGTCCAGAGTATAGTAAATGACTTACAGATTAAGATCGATAAAGAGGTTAAACTGCCAACGGGATATTATATTGATTACGGAGGAGCCTTTGAAAATCTTATTGCCGCGAAAAAAAGATTAGCGCTGGCGGTTCCCGTCGCTCTGCTGATCATTTTTCTCTTACTTTATTTTGCTTTTCATTCGGTAAAACAGGGCTTACTTATCTATTCAGCTATTCCACTTTCGGCCATTGGCGGGATATTTTTCTTAGCGCTGAGGGGAATGCCATTCAGCATAAGCGCCGGTATTGGCTTTATTGCCTTATTTGGCGTTGCAGTGCTCAATGGCATTGTATTGATCTCGGAGTATAACCGCATCCGGAAAGAGGGGGAAACCGATCTGAAGCAAATTGTTCTATTGGGTACAAAGCATCGTTTACGACCCGTATTAATGACTGCATTTGTTGCCTCTCTCGGCTTTTTACCGATGGCATTGAGCAATGGGGCGGGCGCGGAAGTACAAAGGCCCCTGGCAACGGTAGTAATTGGCGGACTGCTGATCGCTACGTTCCTTACTTTGTTTGTTTTGCCTGCTCTTTACATTCTCTTTGAAAAAGGTCTGAAATCGAATATAACGGTCAAGAATATAGCTCCTCTATTGCTCGTTGCGCTTTTGATAACCAAGGTAAAAGCGCAAACTCCAATCACGCTTCAGGCAGCAATTGATACGGCCATGAAAAATAATCTCTCTCTTCGTAATGAAAAGTTAACTGCCGAATATTATAAAAAGCTACAGGGCTCAGGAGCGGACATTCCGCAAACAACTGTTATGGGTGAATACGGGCAGATCAATAGCTTTTATAAGGATAATCGATTTGGCATTTCACAAAGCATAAAATTTCCTGCAGTGTACGCAAGGCAAAGGTCTGTTCTGAACGGAGAATGGAAAAGCAGTATATTAAACGTGAGCCTCAGGCAAAATGAATTAAAAAAGAAGGTAAGCCAGGTGTTTTATGAACTTTTATATTTAAAGCAAAAACAAAAGTTGCTTCAGCACACCGATAGCATCTACACTCAATTTCTGAAAAATGCCGAGTTAAGATTCAGCAAAGGAGAAAGCAACATACTTGAAAGGACCACGGCGGAATCCCAGCAGGGACAAGCAAATCAACAGCTAAGGCAAATTGAGCAGGACTATACCATTGTTCAGCTTGAGCTGCAGTTATTACTCAATTCAAGGAACAGTTTTATTCCAGATGAGAAGAACAGGAAAATTGAACTCGCGGGAATCCCGGATACAAGTACATTAAAAATGCACCCGCTGATTTCATTATTAAAGCAACAAGAGGAAATAAATAAGTCAAGACTTAAACTCGAAAGATCCAAATTACTGCCTGACCTTTTTGTTTCATACAGCAACATGAGCATGAAAGGGTTTGGTGCAGATGAAAGGTTCTATTCATCATCAACCCGTTTTCAATCGGTCCAGGGCGGCATTGGCCTGCCCTTGTTTTTCAATTCCCAGCGATCAAAGATCGGAGCTATGAAAACAAATCAGCTGATAGCTGAAAATAATTACTTAACAGGCTACAGCGCTTTACAATCAGAATACCAGCGGGCAGTTTTAACCTATACCAGAGATCTTCAGACCGTAACTTATTTTGAACAAACTGCACTGAAGAATGCTGATATTATTCTAAGTACCGCTAACAAGCAGTTCAGTAACGGTGAGATAAACTATTTAGAATGGGTATTGCTGGTTAACCAGGCAGTAAGTATTCAAAGCGATTACGAAGACGCAGTAAGATCGTTGAACCAAAGCATTATCCAGATCAATTCATTAACCAATAAATAAATTCCATGAAAAACCATTTCATCCTTATTGTCCTATCTGTTTTGCTTTTGGCTTGCGGGGAAAAGAAAGAGCCTGAAAGCGCTCCGGAAACATCTTCTGAATCAAGCCTTGTTGAGATGACAGCTGAACAGATCAAAAACGGAGGCATCGTTATTGGTAAGGCCGAACAAAAAAGCATTTCGTCCCTGCTCAGGGTGAATGGCGTGATCGACGTTCCCCCTCAAAACATGGTTTCCATCAGTGTTCCTTTGGGTGGCTACGTCAAGTCAACAAAACTCCTTCCGGGAATGCATGTGAATAAAGGCGAGACAATAGCTGTAATAGAAGATCAGCAATACATTCAGATCCAGCAGGAATACCTGACGGCTAAGGCAAGAGCCACCTATACTGAAAGCGAATACAACAGGCAGAAAGAGCTGAACCAAAGTAAGGCGACGAGCGATAAAGCATTTCAGCAGGCAGAAGCTGAATACAAAACCCAGCAGGTCTTAATAAAGTCTTTATCAGAAAAATTGAAGCTTATCGGTATAAATCCTGAGACCCTCAATGAAAATAACCTGTCACGAAGCATAAACATTTACTCTCCTATTGACGGTTACGTGTCTAAGGTAGATGTCAACATCGGCAAATACGTTAATCCCACGGATGTCCTGTTCGACATTGTGAACCCAACTGATATTCACCTCGCATTGAATGTATTTGAAAAAGACGTCAACAAGCTCTTTACGGGTCAAAAGGTAATTGCATACACAAACAATAATCCTGATAAGAAATACAATTGTGAAATAATCCTGATTGGCCAGGATCTTACGCAGGAACGCAGCGTAACCGTACATTGCCATTTTGAACAGTACGACAAAACGCTTATCCCCGGAATGTTTATGAATGCCGATATAGAGGTGAAAAGCAATAATGCCAATGCCTTGCCGGAAGAAGCTGTTGTAAATTTTGAAGATAAGCAATACGTATTCATTCAAAAAGATAAAAACAGCTTTGAAATGCAGGAGGTGAAAACCGGAAGTACTGAAAACGGGTATATAGAAATTACATCCGATCAGCTTTCTACAAAAAACATTGTAGTAAAAGGAGCCTATTCATTACTGATGAAGATGAAAAATACTGAGGAGTAATACTAACTTAATGAGAACTGTCACTGGTGAATGACAAGGAGAAAGTTATTGCAGGTACAAGTGAGAAAATTGTATATTTAAATTCAAAAGTAATTGCTGATCCAATGATGCCTTTCAACCGGCTGCTGTATGCGATGTATATCCTGCTCGTTTCCTTCCCTTCGCTGGCACAAAACAGGGGGAGCGTGAGGGGCCGGGTGCTTGAAAGCAGGACGCCTGTTGAATTCGCCAATGTGTTTATTTCTTCTGCAGGCGATAGTGCCAAAACACTTAAAGTAACTACATCCGACAGTACAGGAAAATTTCTTCTTGACGGGATCTCAGCCGGAAATTACCTGCTGAAAATTCAATTGATGGGATATGTTCCCTATAGAACAACGCTTCAGCTGGACTCCCTGAATGCCAGCAAAGATTTGCAGGAAATTCAACTCCTGCACGATGGACAACTGCTCGATGGCGTTAGTATTATTTCGCACGAGGACCTTATCAGGAAAACAACACAGGGATTTATTATCAATGCAAAAGACAACATTTCGCAAATCGGCGGCACCGCAACAGATCTCCTGAGGAGCGTGCCTACAGTAGTAGTTGATGCCGAAGGAGGAATTACCATCCGCGGAAAAAATCCGCTGATACTTATTAACGGGCGTAACTCGAGCCTTTCAGCAACCGATCGTATTCCAGCCAGCAGTATCGAAAGCATTGAGATCATCAACAATCCATCTGCGCAATACGACGCCGACGCCGAAGGAGGCATCATCAATATCCGCCTCAAAAAAAATACAGCAAGAGGTACCAACGGCTCGGTTGGGTTGGGAACAGGATACGGCGCCAGCGGCAGGGTTAACAGCTCATTCATTATCAGCCACCAGGAAAAAAAATGGAATTTCGGACTTGCTTATGATAATCGATTTGCAAAGCGAACGCGCAACATTTCAGCAAACCGGACGAGCTTTTACCTGCCGCAGGATTATTACCTTTCACAGATCAGGTTTGATAATCGTTTTGAAAGGACGCAAAACCTTAAGCTCAATATTGACTTTTCACCCGACACTAAAAACCAGCTGAGCTTTGAGGCCATTGGTAATCTCGACGGACAGGACAATGATGAAACGCTTGCGTCAACATTCACCACGCAAACAGATAGCTTCACCAGTAAAAACTCCAGGCGCTCCATAGAAACAGGCAGGGAAAAAGTAGCTGAATTTGCGCTTAACTATGCGAGAAAATATGATGACCCGCGGAGGTCCTTAACGGCAAATGCGAGCAGCTCACTGAACTTTGAGACAGAGAACACGGATATCACCACCCAATCGTTTTCTCCGGACAACAGCAACTTTGGAGATCCGTTTCTGCAACGGACCTTTAATTACCAGAACAGCAGCGTAAGCAATCTCCGGATCGATTATATCCAT
>JBJMLS010000093.1:0-15889 GCA_045805185.1 Bacteroidia bacterium
AATTTAAAGAAATAAAAGATCAGTGCTTCGCCAGGTATTCTGCCACCTGTTTATGTCCTTCTTTCATTGCATCTTTTCCTTTGCTCCAGTTGGCAGGACAAACCTCGCCTTTTTCTTCGTAGAATTGTAAAGCATCCACCATGCGCATTGCTTCATCCACATTGCGTCCTAATGGAAGATCATTGATCAGCTGGTGACGTACAATCCCAGACTTATCGATAAGGTATAAACCGCGGAAAGCTATCATCGGCCCTGTTGCAACCAGCTCGCCTGCATCATTTACATCGTAATCGCCGAACAATGTTCCAAAATTCAATGAAATTATCTTAGTAGTATCGGCAACGATCGGATAGGTGATACCCTTGATCCCGCCGGCTTTTTTTTCCATTTGCAGCCAGCCCCAATGACTTTGTTCAGTGTCCGTGCTGCAGGCAACAACTGCTACATTGCGACTCTCAAAGTCCGCCAGTTTCTCCTGGAAAGCATGAAGCTCAGTTGGACAAACAAAGGTGAAATCTTTCGGATAAAAGAAAAACACTACATGTTTCTTTCCGATGAACTGATCCAATGAAAAATCGTTAACGATCTCTTCGCCATTGATCACGGCTTTTGCTTTAAATGAAGGCGCTTTTTTTCCAACTAATGATGACATATTTTTAAGTTTTGGTTCCCGCTTTTATAATGCGGGAAAAGGTTAAACAATTTATGAAAACGGATTACAAATGTACTAATAAAATTAAACCCCGGTCATACGTAATTACAGCAGATAAATGGGGTTATATGAGAGCAGGAGAAAATTTTAATCTCCGCTGTCAACACGCACAACTGTCTGAACCCCGTGAACTTTTTTGAGCTTGTTGATCAATTGTGTAAGATGATCTGTGCTGTGAACATATACCATTATTGTTCCTTCAAACACTCCTCCATCGGTATCAAAACTAATCGAACGCATGTTTACATTGTATTGCGTGGAAATGATCTTGGTGATATTGTTTACAAGGCCGATTTCATCTGTGCCTGTAATTTTAATTCCGGCAAGGAAAGAGATGAGGTGCTGGCTGTTCCATTTTGCCTTTACGATCCTATAGGCGAAATTCGACAGCAACTGGGCAGCGTTCGGACAATTTACCCTGTGGATCTTGATGCCTTCTCCAACCGTAATGAAGCCGAAAACGTCATCTCCCGGAATGGGCGTACAGCAAGGCGATAATTTATAATCCAGCTTCTGCATGTCATCGCCGATCACAAGCATGTCGCTTTTTCCTCTTGCGCCGGCAACCAATTGTTCAATGGATTGGGGTTGCTCGGGTTTTTTATTCGCGAATTTTTCAGGATGCGCCTTGAATTTTACATATTCCTTTATTTGTTTTACTTCAATGGCTTCTTTGGCTGCCCGGTAAAATAATTCCTGTGAGTTCGGAAGTTTCAGGTAATTGGTAAAATCCTGTATATTTTGTATGGTGAAATCCAGCTTTGCCTTATAAAACTTGCGCTCCAGGATTTCGCGCCCTTCATCGGCAATTTTTCTTCGCTGTTCTTTCAGCGCATGCTTGATCTTGGATTTTGCCTTGGCGGTAATTACATAACTGATCCAATCTTCCTTCGGCGTTTGCTTGGCCGAGGTCAGCACTTCCACCTGGTCGCCGCTTTTCAATTCGTAGCTGAGCGGGACAAGCTTGTGGTTTACTTTAGCTCCAATGCAATGTTCGCCGACCTTACTGTGAATATCGAAAGCAAAGTCGAGAGCGGTTGCTCCCGCCGGAAGTGTTCGCATTTCACCTTTTGGCGTGAAAGCAAAGATCTCCTCAGCGAACAGGTTCAGTTTAAAATCATCAATAAAGTCGAGTGCATTCTCTTCCGGACTCTCCAGCATTTCCCGGATCTTCCTGATCCATTCCTCCAACTGATTTTCCCTTTCAACTGCGGCATCTTTATATTTCCAGTGCGCGGCATAGCCTTTTTCCGCAAGCTCGTCCATTCGCACGGTCCTGATCTGTACTTCCACCCATTTTCCTTCCGGTCCCATCACCGTAGTATGCAACGATTCATAACCATTGGCTTTGGGCGTGGAGATCCAATCACGGAGGCGTTCGGGACTTGGATGATAGAAATCCGTTATGATGGAATAAATGCGCCAGCAGTCCGCCTTTTCCTGTTCATAAGGCGTATCGATCACAATGCGTATTGCAAAGAGATCGTAGATTTCCTCGAAAGGGACGCCTTTGGTTTTTATTTTATTGAAGATGGAAAAAATAGACTTTGGCCTTCCGAATACTTTGAACTTGAATCCCTGCTCATCGAGGATCTCTTTGATCGGCTCAATGAATTTAGTGATGAATTTTTTTCGTTCGGGCTCCGTTTCCTTTAGCTTCTGTACGATCTCTTCAAAGGATTCAGTATTGGTATACTTCAGTCCCATGTCTTCCAGCTCGGATTTAATGGCATTCAATCCGAGGCGATGCGCAAGCGGTGCATACAGGTAAAGCGTTTCAGAGGCGATCTTGATCTGCTTGTCGCGCTTCATGCTTTCCAGCGTACGCATGTTGTGTAGCCTGTCCGCAAGCTTGATCAGGATCACGCGCACATCATCCGAAAGCGTAAGCATCATCTTCCGGAAATTTTCCGCCTGCAGGGATGAAGTCTGATCGAAGACGCCGGAGATCTTTGTCAAGCCGTCAATGATCTGCGTGACCTTTTCACCGAACATGCCCCGGATGTCCTCCAGGGTGATCTCCGTATCTTCCACGGTATCGTGCAAAAGGGCGCATACAATGGAAGTTGTTCCCAGTCCGATCTCCTCAGCGCAGATCTGGGCCACAGCAATAGGATGGTAAATATAAGGCTCTCCCGACTTTCTGCGCATTTCTTTATGCGCATCCACGGCCACTTCAAAGGCCTTACGGATCAACTCCTTATCGCCTTTTTCCATGCGGCGCTTGGAAGCTTTTAACAAATTCTTGTACCTGATCAGTATTTCCTTCTTCTCCGCTTCGAGATCAATAACTTCCATAAGGTCTCTATTTGTTTAAATATAGTTCAAAACAAATATAAGAAGCAATTGAAGGGAAATAATAACTTTGGGAAAAATTTTACAACTGAAATCCCCTGAAACTACGATATGAAGCCGGAACCAGGACAAGTCGCGCCCGATTTTACATTATTTGATACGGATAAGCAAAAAGTATCGCTGAGCACTTATAAAGGAAAAAATGTAGTGCTTCTTTTTTTTCCTTTCGCTTTCTCAGGTACATGCACCGCTGAGCTTTGCAGTGTAAGAGATAATTACAACTGGTACACGAGCCTCAATGCTGAAGTGCTTGGAATCTCAACCGATTCTGTTTTTTCCCTTAAGAAATACAAAGAAGACCAGCAGTACAACTTTAAATTGCTTTCGGATTTTAATAAAGTCGTTTCTGAAGCTTACGGAAGCTTGTACAGTAATTTTATTTTTGAAACCATTGGCGTATCGCGCCGCTCCGCATTTGTGATCGATAAGGATGGGCTTGTACGTTACTCCGAAGTATTAGAGAATGCAAGTGAGCAGCCGGATTTTGACAAGATAAAGGCCACCCTTCAGCATATTTGATCCGTGTTAAAGAATTGTTTAAATAAGAACCTCGTTGAGGCAGGCTGTGATGAAGCAGGAAGAGGTTGCCTTTCCGGTCCTGTTGTTGCTGCTGCCGTAATTCTGCCGGTAAAATACCGGAACAAAGAACTGAACGATTCAAAAAAGCTCAGCGAAAAGCAGCGTTATGAATTGCGCGAAGAAATAGAGAAAGTTGCTATTGCCTGGTCCTGGGCGCTGGTCGATAACACTGAAATTGACGAGATCAATATTTTGAATGCTTCATTTCTTGCCATGCACAGGGCGGTAGACAAGCTTCACACAAAGCCGGAATTTTTGCTGATCGATGGGAACCGTTTTAATCCCTATCCTGAAATAAAGCACAAGTGCATTATTAAGGGCGATGGAAAATATTTAAATATTGCAGCCGCTTCCATATTAGCCAAGACTTACCGCGACGACCTGATGCAGAAATTGCACCTCGAATATCCGCGTTATGGATGGGATCACAATAAAGGTTATCCTACTGAAATGCACCGTGAGGCCATTTCCATGCACGGAACCACAAAATACCACAGGATGAGCTTTACATTGCTTCCGGACCAGCTTGAGCTGGAATTCTAGCTTAACTTTTCCACACGGTCCTATTGATAAAACAATTCCGGGAACCTCATTGGAAGGACTGCTTCTTTTAACTTAGCCTTGCTCCAACAATGCTGAAAAAGATCCTCTTTACCGTACTTGTCGTCATTGCGCTCATCTGCGCCATCACAGGTTATCTTTACCTGAAGAACCTTAAGCGGCCAAAACTGCTAGCTACGCAGATGATGCCTGCAGATTGCGCCTTTGTGATCGAGTCGGAGAATTTTTTAGATGTGTACAAAAAGCTTAACGAAACAAGCCTGATCTGGGATGAGTTGATGCAGGTGGAGCAACTCAAAAATTTAAATTCCAAAGCTGCCTTGCTTGATTCCCTCATCCGGGGGGATGAAAAAGTAAATACTGTTTTTTCCTCAACCAGGGTTTACACTGCCGCTTATTCTTCAGGAGAAAAATCGTATGACTATCTTTTTGCGTTAAACCTGCACGATCTGAGTTACAGTGAGGATGTAAACACGTATCTTAAATCAAAAGCGGCCGTGTATGAGCAGGTCGATAAGGATGCCTCCGGGGGAAAACTGATAAAAGCAGTTTTGAAAGATCCCGCCGTTACGCTTTATGTTTACCTGAATTCAGGATTTGTGCTGATCAGCCAGCAGATGGAATTGATCCGGCGCTCACTTGCCGGGCAAAATAAAATTTCACTGAGCACAGATGCTCTATTTATGAAGCTTGAAGAGAGTTCTGGAAAAAACAATGACTTCAGGTTTTTTATTAACCACAGGCAAATAGATAAATTCACAAGGTACCTTGACCTGAAAAACACCTGTTCACCTCTCTCTGATGCGGCTCCGCATAAGGGATGGACAGAGCTGGATGTTGATCTGAATACAAATGAGATCCTTTTGAACGGATTTACGCTTGCTGATTCATCCGTTTTTCTTTCTGCCTTGAAACATCAGTCTCCACAAGAGATTGAATGCATTTCCGCGCTGCCTTTTTCGACCTCCGCATTTATGTTTGTTGGGATGGAAGATCGTTCGCTATTTGCAAAGGATCTTATGTCGTTTAGAAAGAACTGGCCCGCAATTGAAAAATATTCTTCACGCCTGGATGTTGATCTCGAACACGTCATGAACCAGGTTGCAGGTAATGAGTTGTGCATTTTCAGGACATCCGAGAACGATACAAGTGATGTATATGGACTTCTGAAAATAAATGACAGGGAGGAAGCTGGGAAATTACTGAGTTCAGCATCTGATAGCAGCGTTAATGTGGGATATGCTGATTCATCTTATCATTTTGATGATCCCGATTTTTTTTCAGCTTTGCACCTGGGTCTTGTCCGGGGAAATTTTAAGAGTTGTTGCCTTTCCGGTGAATATCTTGTTTTTGCCCCGGGCGATGAAAGCCTGAAGCGTTATCTCTTTTCCATATCCCAAAACAGAACACTTAGACAGAATGAAAAGTTCGTTCACTTCTCAGAGAATAACCTGAGCAGAGAAGCGAATTTTTATATATATACTTCTTTCGCAGGGTCAGGGAATTTTTTAAAAGAGCTGGTGAGCGGAGAACTAAGAGCCGCGTTTGAAAAGAATATGGGGCTCTTCACAAAATTCAATGCAGCGGCTTACCAGCTGATCAATTATAAAGGCGCTATATTGAATCAGGCTTACGTGCTGTATAGTCCGGAAAACAAACAGGAGAACAGCAGTGTCTGGGAAACGCAATTGGATACGCTTGCGGATACGCATCCTTTCATAGTGCTCAATCATAAAACGGGAGGCAGGGAGGTAGCTATACAGGACGAGTCGCAGAAGATCTACCTGATCAGCAATACCGGGAAAATATTATGGAAGAAGCAACTTGAGGGAAAAATAATCGGAGAGATCCACCAGGTAGATTATTATAAAAACGAGAAGCTGCAGATGCTGTTCAATACAGCGGATAAAATACATTTGATAGACAGGAATGGAAATGAAGTGCCGGGTTATCCGATCGTTCTTCCTGCCCCGGCTACTTCTGCCTTATCGGTATTTGATTATGAGAAAAACAAGGACTACCGTATTCTTGTTCCCTGTTCCAATAAAAAAGTGTACAACTATACCATCAATACGAAGTCTACCGAAGGCTTTAATTTTCCCTTGCTCAGGGACGATATTATTCTTCCGGTGCAATGGCTGCGGATCAATCAAAAAGATTACCTGCTGGCCGCTGACCGGTCAGGCAATATATATGTGACCGGGCGCAGAGGCGAAACCAGGCTCAACATGAAGAGTCAGATTGCTAAAGCATGTAATGCCTGGTATATTGATGCAGGAAAGGATCTCTCCAGGACTTACATTCATTACCTGGATAAAGAAAATAAATCCATTTGCAGGCTTTCTCTAAACGATATCGTAGTAAAAAATAATTTTAATGTTGAGCGGAAGCCCGGCGCTTGCCAGTTCTCTTACATAAATGATGATGGCCTGATCGATTGTGTCCTTTCCGATGAAACAGGATTTGATGTGATCGATGACCTTGGAAAAACACTGATCAGTTATTCCAGTACGGAAAATATATCTTCCGGAGTTTCCATGTTGACGGTGAACGATCAGAACTTGTTCATTACACTCGAGAAAGAATCCGGAAAATTGATCCCGGTAAATTTAACAGGCAAAACCGAGAGCTATCATTTTCCTTCAGGCAGAACCTTGCCTGTAATGACAACATTCGCCAAAGGCGGAGAAAGATGCCTCTTAACCGTTTCCGGAAATATACTCTACTGTTTCAAGCTTCAGTAGTTTTTATTTTAAGGCTTTTCAATTTTACACTAGAATTGTTAAAAAAATCAGATGTTCATAAAAATTCGCCTACAATTTAGGAAGATTCGCCTAAAAAAACTTGCTTTGGCCTAACCGCAAATCTATATTGCGGCGCTTAATAATCGATCCCACCATGAAATGTACTCTTTACAAATTTGCAAGAATTGCTGCTTCTCTTTCGCTGATCGCAAGTACGGCATTCGCTCAGCAAAAAATAACTGCACCGGTAATCGGCGACAGGACCTGTGGAACTCCTCTTCTGCCGGATGAATTTGAAGATTGGGTGAACGGGCTACAGGCACAATGGAGAAATGCCAATGGTAATTCCACAATGGCTGTATATACGCTTCCGGTGATCATGCACATCATCCACAATGGTGAAGCAATTGGTTCAGGAACCAATATCAGTGTAGCTCAGGCAAATTCGCAGATAACAGTACTCAACACCGATTATAATAAATTGAATCCGGACACTTCCCTGGTGCCTGCGATCTGGAAACCATTAGTAGCGAACGTACAAATTAATTTCTGCGCCGCGCAGGTCGATCCTTCAGGAAACGTTCTTGCAAGCCCCGGCATTGACCGTATTAACCGGAATACGGCAGGATTTACGGCGCCACCGTATACGCAGGCGTATATTGACGCAACCATAAAACCCGCTACGATCTGGAACCCGAATCAGTACCTGAACATCTGGTGCATGAGTCTTGGCGGAGGATTATTGGGATATGCTACTTTCCCTAATCCGGGTACATCAGGCCTGGCCGGCTTATCCGCTCCTTACGGCTCAACTACAACTGACGGCGTGGTTATTTTAAATACTGCTTTCGGTAATACCGGCACAGCCGCGGCTCCTTATAATTTAGGTCGAACCGCAACGCATGAGGTTGGCCACTGGTTAGGCTTACGTCATATCTGGGGCGATGGAGCCTGCCTGACAGATTATTGTAATGATACACCTCCGGCTGCAGCATCTAACGGAGGTTGTCCTACGTTCCCGTTTCATTCCGGAACCTGTACGGGTAATTCGCCGAACGGCGAAATGTTCATGAACTATATGGATTATACCAATGATGCCTGCATGTATATGTTCACCAATGATCAGAAAACAAGGATGCAGGCCATCATGGCGGGAAGCACCATGCGTATGAACCTGGCCACTTCCACGAAATGTTCCGTGCCTTTTGCGCTTGATGCAGGGATCCAGCAGATCATTAATCCTGCCCCGGCTTCTTCACGCTGTATAAATTCGGTTACTCCCTTGGTGACTTTAAGAAACTATGGATCGGGTACGCTTACTTCCTGTACGATAAACTATTCATTGGACGGCGGTGCAAATACGCCTTTCGCCTGGACGGGAAGCTTAGCCAGTGGGAATACGATACAGGTTACAATGCCAGCGCTCTCAGGTCTTTCCATTGCAACGCATACTTATGTTGCCGCTACAACAGCTCCAAACGCAGGTACGGATCAGAACAATACAAACAATTCAAGCAGCTCCACATTCAGTATAACCGGCGCGCCTGCTGGTTCAGCTTTACCATTCACAGAAGGTTACCAGACAACAACCTTCGTTCCGGCAGGGTGGAGTTATACGCCCATCAATCCTCCGACCAACCAATGGGCAAGATTTACTACGACAGGAGGTTTCGGTACAAGTACGGCCTGCGCTAAAATGGATAATTTCTCAGGTACCGTTGATATAACCGGGCAGAAAGATGCAATGATAACGCCTGCAATTAGTTTTTCTGCTGCAAACAGCACATTGAAATTAAAGTTTGATGTTGCCTATGCGCGCTATAACGCTTCAACAAGCGATTCCCTCAATGTATGGATCACCACCGATTGCGGAGGCAGCTGGACAAAAATTTACAATAAGGGTGGGGCGCCTCTTTCAACAGCGCCCGATATTACAACAGCTTTTACCCCAACAGCGACACAATGGAGAACAGATAGCGTAAGTTTATCATCTTACGCTGGTCTGTCCAGTGTGAAATTAAAATTCGAATCAGTTAGCGCCTGGGGGAACAACCTCTACCTGGATAATATTAATCTTGCATTCACTGCAGCTGCAGCGCCGCCTGTTGCCAACTTTACCTCTGCAGCAACCAAATGCCAGGGGCAGTCGATCGCATTTACCGATGCATCCACCAACACACCTACGAGCTGGGCCTGGTCTGCCACGCCAGGCGCAGGAGTGACGATAGCATCTGCAACTTCTCAAAATCCTTTAATAACATTTGCAACGGCAGGAACTTATACGGTAACACTTGTTGCCACCAATGCCAACGGATCAAGTGCGCCGTTTAACCAGACAATTACCGTGAACGCTGTTCCTGTAATGACAAGTGCGACCACAAAAACAATTTGTACAGGAACCGCTGTCGGTCTTGCACTGAGCAGTAGCGTACCTTCAGCGTATAGCTGGATCGCAGCAAGTAATGCCAACGTAACAGGAGAAAGTACAACAGCGCAGACTACAGCCACGATCAGTAATACACTTGGCAATGCAACCGCAACCACGCAAACAGTAACATATTCCGTAACTCCTACTGCCACAACAGGGGGTTGTGTTGGCACGGTACAAACGGTGAGCGTAACCGTAAATCCTGTTCCGGTTATGACAAGCGCAAACACAATTACTGTATGCAGCGGAACGGCAATGAGTCTCGCCTTAGCCAGTAACGTTCCCTCTTCTTATACCTGGATGGCTACAGACAATACAAATACCACCGGTGAAAGTACAACTGCGCAAACAGGGGCTATTCTGAATAATACCATTGTGAATACTACAACAACTGCGCAAACAGTTTCTTATACTGTTACCCCAACATCTACTGCCGGAAATTGCACAGGGACACCACAGGCAATTTCCGTAACCGTAAATCCTGCCCCTGCAATGACCAGTTCAGGTACTGCCACGGTGTGCAGTGGAGTTGCCCTAAATAAGACACTCACCAGCACTATCGCATCCACTTATAGTTGGATCGCGGCCGACAATGTTAATACCACTGGTGAAAGTTTAACTGCACAGGCGGGATCGACGATAAATAATACAATAAGCAATACAACTGCAACTGCGCAGACGGTTACTTATTCTGTGACTCCTACTGCAACAACAGGAGGTTGTGTGGGAGCTGTTCAAACAGTAACGATTACAGTTAATCCTGTGCCTGTGATGAGCAGTGCTAATACGGCCAGCGTATGTAGTGGATCAGCTGTTAATATTCCTTTAACAAGCAATGTTCCTTCTTCCTACAGCTGGATCGCTGCAAACAATGCCAGTGTAACCGGGGAAAGTACAACAGCACAGGCTACCTCGACAATTAACAATACACTGAGTACTGCCAGCGGATCTGTTCAGACGGTAACTTATTCCGTAACACCTGCAGCCACTACAGGTGGATGTGTGGGAGCGGTTCAGACAGTTACTGTTTCTGTTGTTCCAACGCCTGCTATGACGAGCGCAAACGCGGCAACAGTTTGCAGCGGTAGCCCGCTGAACTTTGCTTTAACCAGCAGCGTTCCTTCTTCTTACAGCTGGATTGCGGCAAACAATGCGAATACAACAGGTGAAAGCACAACCGCGCAAACAGGCGCTGTAATTACTAATACACTTGTAAGTACAGCTGCAACTGCACAGGTAGTTTCCTATACGGTTATTCCTACATCAACAAGCGGAAGTTGTGCAGGAACACCGCAAACAGTTAGTGTAACTGTAAATCCTACACCAGCAATGACCAGTGCGGGCAGCGCAACCGTATGCAGCGGAACTGCATTAAATATCGGTTTAACAAGTACGGTACCGTCAACCTACAGCTGGATCGCAGCAAACAATACGAATACAACAGGCGAAAGTATTACTGCTCAAAACACCGCGACAATCAACAATACGATCACTACAACAGCCGCAAGTCCGCAGGTAGTTTCCTATACCGTTACACCGACAGCTACAACAGGCGCTTGCGCAGGAGCGCCACAAACGGTCACGGTTACTGTCAGCGCGGTCCCAACAGCCACCATTTCCGGAACAACTGCAATTTGTGCGGGCGCTAATGCGGCACTTTCTGCTGCAGGTTCAACTGCAGGATCCGGAACAATTGCCGCTTATCAATGGCAGCTTGCAGGTAGCAATATTGCCGGAGCGACTGCCTCAACTTATACAACTTCTGCAGCGGGAAATTATAATGTGATCGTAAGCAACAGCAATGGCTGTTCAGGCACTTCTGCCACCACAACAGTTACGGTAAGCAATAATCCAACTGCGACGATTACGGGAAGTACAACTTTTTGTTCAGGTTCAAACACCATTCTTAGCGGAGCAACATCAACTGCAGGATCAGGAACGATCAGTACTTACCAGTGGCAACTTAGCGGAAGCAATATTGCGGGCGCTACCGCAGTTACTTATACTGCTACTGCCGCAGGTAACTATAATCTTGTTGTGACCAACTCCAACACCTGCAGTAATACTTCATCTGCTGCATCGGTTACTGTTAATGCTATTCCTACAGCTACCATCAGCGGAAGTGCAAGCTTCTGCTCAGGAAGTAATACGGTTCTGTCCGGCGCTTCTTCAACAGCAGGGTCCGGAACGATTACAGGTTACCAATGGCAACTCGGTGGAAGCAACATTGCGGGGGCTACTTCATCAACTTACGTAGCTACTGCTGCGGGTAATTATAACCTGGTTGTTACCAATTCAAACACCTGTTCCAAAACTTCGGCTGTATTTGCAGTTACTGTTAATGCAGTTCCCACTGCAACTATTTCGGGTGTAACAGCAATTTGTGCGGGCGCTAATGCGACACTTTCTGCCGCAGGTTCAACTGCAGGATCCGGAACAATTGCTGCTTATCAATGGCAGCTTGCAGGTAGCAATATTGCCGGCGCGACTGCCTCAACTTATACAACATCAACTGCCGGAAATTATAACGTGATCGTGAGCAATAGCAATGGCTGTTCAGCTACTTCGGTAACAACAACAGTTACCGTGAGCAATAATCCAACTGCGGCGATTATCGGAAGTACAACTTTTTGTTCAGGTTCAAGCACTATTCTTAGCGGAGCAACATCAACAGCAGGATCAGGAACGATCAGTACTTACCAGTGGCAACTTGGCGGAAGCAATATCGCGGGCGCGACCACTGCAACATATACTGCTACTGTTGCCGGAACATATAACCTTGTTGTCACAAACAGTAACACCTGTTTCAATGTCTCTTCCGGTACTACGATATCTGTTAACGCTTCACCAACTGCTGTAGTATCGGGTCCTGCCGGTTTTTGTGCAGGTTCAAATACAGTGCTCGACGCTTCATCTTCCACTGCGGGTTCGGGAACCATAAGCACTTATCAATGGCAGCTTAGCGGTTCTAATATTGCAGGTGCGACTTCAGCAACATATACTGCAACTGCCGGAGGAAACTACAATGTAGTAGTGACCAACAGCAATAATTGCTCAACGGCTTCAACTGTGAGCGCTGTAACTGTCAATGCAAATCCAACTGCGAATATAACAGGAGCTGTTACTTTCTGTTCGGGCTCAAATACTGTTCTGGATGCTTCCACTTCTGCTGCAGGTTCGGGATCTATATCAACTTACCAATGGGAATTGAATGGTTCTGCCATAGCCGGCGCAACTTCAGCCGCCTATACGGTGACAGGCGCGGGTAATTACGATGTGATCATAACAAACACAAATAGCTGTTCAGCTACTTCTGTCCAGACCCCGGTAAGCGTGAACCCTCTTCCTTCCGTTAGCACCGCTGTAACCGATGCAACCTGTACTCTCCAGGGATCTGTTACTGCAAATGCGAGCGGTGGTACAGGCGCATACAACTACACCTGGATGCCTTCAGGCGGAACAGGAGCCACTGAATCAAATCTTAACCCCGGAACATATACTGTTACTATAACCGACGCTGCGGGATGTACGGCAACTGACATAGCAACCGTTGGAAATTCCTCTTCCGTATCGGCGACATTCACACAATCTGCTGATCAGTGTTTTAATGGAAATAATTTTGCGTTCAGCAATACAGGGACTACCGGTGTTACCAACTCCTGGGATTATGGCAATGGCAGTCCGGCTGCGACAGGAGATAATGTCAATTACTCTTATCCTGCTCCCGGAACTTATACGGTTACGCAAACGGTTACGCAGGGTATCTGTACCAGTTCTTCTTCAGCTGTTATTACTGTTTTCGCCGATCCTGCGGCGCCAACTATCAGTCAGTCGGGCAACGTGCTTACTTCAAGCGCTGCTTCAGGCAACCAATGGTACCTGAACGGAACGCTCATCCCGGGTGAAACCAATCCTGCAATGACGATCACGCAAAGCGGAAACTATACCGTAATTGTAACGGATGCGAACAGCTGCACTTCAACTTCCTCTTCGTTCAGCGGAACCTTTACCGGCATTGCTGAAAGTTCTGTCATCAGTGGCTTGTCGGTTTACCCGAATCCGAATAATGGCATGTTCAGCATAAGCATGAATGTTAATGCAAAAGAAGACCTGGTTATTAGTCTTGTTAATGCTATAGGCCAGGTCGTGTTTGCAGAACAGGTGAAAGATTTCAGTGGGAAATTCAACAGATCATTCAGCACGGATCAGTATGGCGCAGGCGTTTATTTCCTCAGCATAAAAGCGAAGAATGGAAATGTAACACGCAGGATCATGGTAAATGAGTAATTTTTTGTCTGGTAGAGCGAGCCCGGGACTTTGTTCCGGGTTTTGTTTTTGTGTTAATTAGTGTAATCAGTTTAGTAATTTAAACTATATTAGTCCCAAAATTTTAGCTATGGAATTAAGCTCGAAGCGCCTGTTAAAGCAATTTACAGTGATTGTTTTACTTGCATTTGGATATGTGGCCAGGTCCCAGGATTTTCTGGGTTACAGCAATAGTAATTATGTTGGCGTTACCGGGATCTCTCTTCAGCCTGCCTGTATTGTTGATGACCGTATGGAGTTTGACATGACGCTTTTCGGCGTGAACACTTCTGCTTACAATAACTACCTCGGCCTGAAAAGGAGCGCTTTGAATCCGAGAACAGGTACGGACAGCAAGGGAAAGAAAATGTATTTTCCAACACTGGCGAATGATACCGATGCGATCCACAATCAATTCGAGGAACGCATAAACAACCATACGAAATCTGTGTATTCAGCCACGCGCGTAAACCTCCCTTCTTTCATGGTCTTCTGCGATCACAAGAATTCATTCGCTTTTACCTGGGATGTGCGCAATTATGTGAACGTGGATGGCGTATCGCCGAACCTTGCCAAACTTATTGTAGAAGATTTTAAATATCCTCAGCTTTGGGCGGCTACTGTACCGAACCTGAATAATAAGAACCTCAGCGTTCAGCAAATGGCCTGGGCTGAATACGGCTTAACTTATGGCCGCGTATTGAAGGAAGATAATGAGCACGCATTTAAAACTGCAATTCGTTTAAAGATGCTTCAGGGAATGATCTCTTCCTACATGAACATCAGGGACCTCAATTTTAACGTTACCAACGACACTACACTTTCTCTCATTCATTCATCTGTAAATTACGGGCACTCGCGAAATTTTGACCTGACCAACGATAACAAACTGCGCCTGAAAACCTTTGAATCTTTTCCTGGCTTTGGGGCTGATATCGGATTTGTATATGAGTACCGCCCGAAATACAAGGATTACAAATACGACATGGACGGTGAAACAGGAAGATGGAGAAGAGACCAGAATAAGTATAAGCTCCGGGTTGGCTTTTCGGCCCTGGATGTGGGAGCGATCAAATTTAAAAAAGGCGACCTCAGTAATAACTTCAACGCAGATGTGAACTTATGGAACATTCACGTTTTTGATACGATCAAATCAGTTAATGGCTTCGATAGCCTGATGAAGCAAACATTTAAAGACGAAAATGTAAAGTCGACCTATACCATGACCCTTCCAACAGCCTTCAGTCTGCAGGTTGATTATAATATCTGGAAAAACTTTTACGTGAACATGACACCCTTTCTCGCCCTGCAATTTAAAAACAGGGAAACGAAGATCCATGAGTATTCACAGATCAGCATCACGCCACGCTGGGATCACAAATGGTTCGGTGTTTTTCTTCCTGTTACTTATCACCAGCTGGATGGGTTCCGTTTTGGCGCCACTGTACGTTTAGGGCCGGTTATTATCGGAACCACGAACCTGAACCCTTTGGTAAGTAAGAAGAATATTTATGGACTGGATCTTCACGCGATAGTGAAGGTGCCGATCCCTTTCGGTCCTCCTAAAGACAAGGACAAAGACAAGGTATCCAACAAAAAAGATAAGTGTAAAGATGTACCGGGTACCTGGGAATTTATGGGTTGTCCTGACCGCGATGGCGATCACATACAGGATACTGAAGATAAATGCCCGGATGAGCCGGGACTCAAAGAATTCAACGGTTGTCCTGACCGCGACGGTGACAAGATCATTGACCGCGATGACGTTTGTCCGGATGATGCAGGTCTGCCCGAATTCAAAGGCTGTCCTGACCGCGATGGCGATAAGATCACTGATAAGGAGGACGAGTGCCCGGATGAGGCAGGCCTGGCCGAATACATGGGCTGCCCTGATAAAGATGGAGATAAAGTACCTGATCGTTATGATGATTGTCCGGATGAGCCAGGATTAACTGCATTCAAAGGTTGTCCTGATCGCGACGGCGACCAGGTAATTGATAAGATCGATAAATGTCCGGATACGCCAGGACTTGTTGAGATGATGGGTTGTCCATGGAGCGACAGGGATAAGGATGGTATTAAGGATGAAGAAGACGCTTGTCCTGATATGGCTGGCCCTGCAGATAACAAAGGCTGTCCATGGCCGGATAAGGATGGAGATGGCGTATACGATAAGGATGATGATTGTCCTGCAGTTGCGGGCCC
>JBJMLS010000094.1:0-19480 GCA_045805185.1 Bacteroidia bacterium
ATACTTGGCGGAGTAAGGTCCGTATAAGAGGTAAGCGTAACAGGCAACGAATCGAGCAATACCCAGTTCGTTGATGGATCATGCCTCCAGATATAATAAGTTGAATAACTGAAGCCATCATAATAATCCCAGGCAAGGTTAATGGATCCGCTAAAGCCGAGGTTCTGGGTAAGGTGAATTGTTTTGTGCGGCTGACTCATCGGTGTTTCCGTTCCGCAAGAGTCTACTGAAGTAATTTTATACCTCCACGAGTGAACCTGTGGATTGGCAACAGGGTCAGTATACTGGCTAAGGCTATCGTAGGGCGATGAACCTATTGCCTGGTAAACGCCGGGTGAACTTGTTTCGCGGTATACCTTAAATGCGGAGATACCTGCGGTTAATGTTTTTTCCCATACAACAAGATTGGTAAACGTTGCCGTATCTACAGTTACAAGACAGATCTCCGGCTGATAACCTTCCATCGATGAGGAAACATGCACATTCCTTGAAACAGAACAACTGTTGGAATCAGTAACAAGCACTACATAATCACCGGGACTCAAGCCGTTCACATCTTCTGTTGAGGCGCCATTGTTCCATGCAAATGTATAGGGAAGCAAGCCGCCGGTAACAGTAATGTAGATTTCCCCACTGCTCAGGCTGCTGCATCCGCCCTGAACAACCGTATCTACTGCAATAGCAAGATCGCTGTTCGCGCTGCTGACAGTTCCTACTTTAGTGATGGAACATCCCATTGCATCCATTATACTTACGCTGTATAAACCACTGCTCAATGAGAAGGCAGTATCTGTTACCTGATTCCCTGTATTCGCTGACCACAGGTAAATATAGCCCGGTGTGCCTCCGCTTACCGTTACTGAGGCCGAGCCGTCACCCGCGCCACAGGTAGCAGGATTCACATTGAATACCGCGCTGAGCGCTGCCGGTTGCGTAACTGTATAGGTTTGCGAAGTGGTGCAATTGTTCGCGTCTGTAACGGTAATATCATACGGGCCTGCCTGAAGTCCGGTATTTGCAGCCGTTGTAATACCATTGCTCCAGGCATAGGTATAAGGCGCAAGTCCTCCTGAAGTAGTGATGGATAAAGCGCCGTTATTTCCTCCATTGCACGAAACAAAAGTATTTCCTGTTAAGCTGATCGATGGTCCGTTAGTATTATTTACGCTTACAACAGCTGAACTGTGACAACCGATGTTATCGTACACCTGTAGAAAATACTGTCCTGCATGCAAGCTATCACTCAAGGACTGATTATCTCCGTTCGACCACTGGTAAATATAAGGTCCGGTTCCACCCGATACGCTCGCTAAAGCAGAGCCATCAGATTGTCCGCAGCTCGCATTTGTTGTAGTAACAGAAATGACGATTTGCGAAGGCTGAGTTACGGCAGTAGTGATGCTGACAATGCAACCTTTTGCATCGGTAACAGTAAGTGTATATGTTCCGGCGGGAATACCGGAAATATTCTGCGCACTCGAACCATTGCTCCACGAATATGCGTAGGGACTTGTACCGCCACTCACCGCGCTGATAATATTTCCATTGGTTGATCCGTAGCAACTCGCATTTGACGCGCCTGTATTCAAAACTACAGTAACCGGTGTAAGCATAATAGTCGCCGTATTAACGCAGCCACTTACATCTGTCCCGGTAACCGTATAGCCGGTTGATGTGGTCAGGTTAACTGTTATTGCCGCAGTAGTGGCGGCGGTATTCCAGCTGTAAGTTGAAGCGCCTGTTGCGGTAATTGTAGCCGGCGTGTTCGCGCAAATTACAAGCGGTGCAGCTATGTTAACAACAGGCAGCTGATTTACTTTTACAGTTGCTACAGCTGTATTGGAACAGTTGTTCGCATCCGTGCCGGTTACCGTATAAGAGCTTGTGCTTGCCGGACTGGCGCTTACCGGCGTTCCGGCTGAAGGCGCGGTTCCGCTGCTCCAGGAATAGGTTAATGCTCCGGAAGCCGAAAGCAGAGCTGTTTGTCCAAAACAAATGGTATCAGATGTCACTGTTACAGTCGGTAAAGAGTTTACGGTAACTGTTGCCACATCTGAATCAGAACAGCCATTAGCGTCGGTGCCTGTTACTGTATAGGAAGCAGAACCACCAGGGCTGAAGCTTATGCTTGATGTCGTCTGCGTTGTGCTCCAGAGATAAGTTGCTCCGCCGCTTGCGGTAAGCACGACTGTCTGGTTAGCACATATTGTTGGCGAATTTACAGTTATCGCAGGAAGCAGATTTACAGTAACTGCTGATACGGCTGTATTTGAACAGGAGTTTGCATCCGTTCCGGTTACCGTATATGAATTACTTGCTGTTGCATTCACCATTATTGAGCTGGTGGTTGCAGTTGTACTCCAGAGATAAGTCAATGCTCCTCCTGCATTTAATGTTGCGCTATCACCTATGCAATAAGAAGGGGAATTCACGGTAACAGCTGGAAGCGGGTTCGCAGTGAGGTTAGCATACGCCGTATCCTTGCAGCCGTTTACATCTGTTCCTACAACAGAATAAGATGCGCTGGAAGTGGCAGTAATATTTATAGCTGCAGTGTTTGCTGTTGTATTCCACAAATATGTTCCGCTTCCACCCGCACCGCTGGCTGTTAAGCTTGCGACCTGTCCAACACACACCGTAGCTGAGGTAGCAGTTACAAGTGGGCGGGCATTTACAGTAAAGCTGATCGCCTGCGAATAAACGGCAGGATCGAAATTACATCCTGCAGTTGCATTTGAGATCATAAGGCAGGACACATAATCATTATTTGCGAGAGCCGTAGTAGCAAAGTTAATTCCTGTGCCCGAATAATTTTTATTGATGTACCAGAAATATTGCGGAGAGGGCCCACCTCCCACAGCGCTTGCAATGGTGAACTTAGCTGAATCGCCCTGGCAAATAGTTGTTGGCGTAAGAGGAGTTATAGCAACCGATAGAGCCGGGACCGCTGGTCCGTTATACTCATAACTTCCCATGTCTTTTGTATTTACCCTGCAGAAACCGCGCTGATCAAGCTGTGGTCCCGAGGCGTTCGTTCCTACATCAATTCCCGCACTGCCTGCAATAAGAGCGGCTGTTGGAGTTGTTCCTCCGTTATTCCCTACTGCGCCTAAATTGGCTGCCGTTCCGAGAATATTATTCGCTCCTGTTATAGTGGCGCCTCCTGTGTTTCCGAGCAGCGAATAATCCATATTAAAGCTTCCCTTCAGATCGAAACCAGTACCTCCATTCGCACTATTTCCTGAGAAGATAGAATTGACAATATTTACTGTTCCAAAATTATCAATAGCGCCTCCACCATAAGTACTTGCCTGGTTGTTGGCATAATTCCCGGTAAACGTACAGTTTTCAACTGTTAATATATAGCCTGCGCTGGGATGGTAAATAGCCCCGCCACCCTGATAAGCCCAGTTGTTACTAAAAGTACAGTTACTCAGTTTGGCATTACAGCTTGGCGTATACAATGCTCCTGCAAAACTGGTATTATGCTTATTGTTATCGAAGGTGGTGTTTTTTATGATCAGAGTTCCTGCCGGAGAATAAAGTGCAGAGGTTCCCTGGTTTGATATAAACGCACAGCCATCTAATATGGTTAAGCCGGTACATGGGGTATAAAAAGCCCGGTTGGCGTGATTAGCAAAGGTGATCCCTTTCACCGTAAGAGGCCCCGCACTGCCTAAATGATACATGCCAAAACTTCCATTACCCGATCCGTTAATGGTGAGTTTATCTGCACCGGGGCCAATAATGGTTATTTTGTTCGTACCGCTCAGGTTCATGGTACTGTTACAATTGATGGTGCCCGAAATTCTTCTTGCATCAACAACCGCGTCGCAGCCAAAAGCATTTGCACTGGCTATTGCAGAACGCATAGAACCCGTTCCTGAATCATTCGTATTGGTTACAATGAACACTCCACTGTTGCTGATCGTTTCATTACCGGCCGGAGCAGTTGTTGATGGTGTGTAGCTGGAAGAGCTTATGGTGATCTGTGTACATTCCGCATCGATCACATGTCCGAGAACCGCATTTGGCGCAATATCATAAGCTACCCAGAAATAATTGGTTCCGAATTGCAGGGCCATGTTTCCTGAAATGGTAAACGCGCCGTTCGGGTTTAAAAAAACGCTGCCAAAGGGAACATCATCGCTGAATACTGAACTGGTTCCCGTATAAAAAACTTTTGCTGCACGGAGATCCGATACCGCGGTTGTTCCATTAGTATTCAGGTTAAACTGCGTCGCATTCAACACAGCGCCCGATCCGGCGGTTACGATCTGAATACCGATGATCCTTTTATTGAAATCATTTTGAATCGCTGAACAGGTTCCCTGTGTAACGGTTGAAGAAGAAAAGGTCATCTGTGCTTTGATTCCAGATAAGATCAGCACAAATGCAAATGATAAAATTAATCTCATGAGTTTTAGTTTAAGTCCGACAAATATAACTTATTCCCGGAAAAGCATGCTAATACGGGGTGTACGCTCCAGGGAACCGAAAAAAATCCTGCGCTTTCAGGTGCAGGATTCAATTTAAAGATAGTTCTACTTTTTTATTGCTGTTTTATGATCTTCACCTGCTTAACCGATCTTGGCGTTCTCACTTCCAGCAGATATAATCCGTTATCAAAACCATTCAGAGAAATTTTCTCGTTAACAGATGAAGCTTCAATCGCTTTTTCAAACACCACTCTTCCTAAAGGATCGATCAGGCGCAAGGTCATTTTTTCCTTTTCTTTTTGCTCCATGCGAACATTGATCTGGTCGTTAGCCGGATTAGGATAAACTGATAAAAACATTTCACTTGCGTTAACACCTGCTATACCCGTGGAACCAACTGTACTTACTTTAATGTTGGACCTTGAAGTATTTATAGCGCCACGTGTTGAGGTACATCCGGTGCTCGGAATGATCTCGATCATATACCTTGAGTTAACACTTGGAGGTGCTAGGTCAGTATAGGATGTAAGTGTTACCGGAAGCGAATCGATCTTCATCCATCCTGTTGAGGGATCATGTCTCCAGATGAAATAAGTGGAATAAGAGAAGCCATCGTAATAATCCCAGGCGAGGTTGATGGAACTGCTGAAGCCAAGATTCTGTGCCAGGTGAATTGTTTTATGCGGCTGGCTGAATGGCGTTTGTACTCCACAGGAATCCATGGCGGTGATCTTATACCTCCAGGAGCGGATCTGTGGATTTGCAACTGCATCTGTAAACTGGCTCAGGCTATCATAAGGAACTGTTCCAACTACCTGGTAAACTCCCGGTGAAGATGTTTCACGGTGGATCTTAAATGATTGAATTCCTTCGGTAAGCGTTTTTTCCCACACTACAAGATTGGTTAGTGTTGCCGTATCAACCGTAACAATGCAAATCTCAGGCTGATATCCCTGCATCGATGAAGCAACGTTTATTGTCTGGGACGCTGAACAATTATTTGAGTCGGTAACAAGTACCACATAGTTCCCGGGACTTAATCCGGATATGTCTTCGGTAGTAGCTCCGTTGTTCCAGGCAAAGGTATAAGGCATTGTTCCTCCTGAAGTTGTTATATCGATCGAACCGCTGCTTATGCTGCTGCAACCACCCTGGATCACGGTATCCACCGCGACGGCAAGTGTGCTTCCCGCGCTGCTTACGGTTCCAACTTTTGTTAAGGTACATCCATTCGCATCCATAATGCTCACACTGTATAAGCCGCTGCTTAAGTTAATAGCGGTTGCCGTCGTTTGTCCTGCAGCATTTGCCGACCATTGGTAATTGTAGGCTGTTGTTCCACCGCTCACTGTAATGGTAGCTGAACCGTCGCTGGCGCCACATGTTGCAGGGCTAATGCTGAATACCGCGCTTAATGCGGCAGGCTGTGTAACTGTATATGTTTGGGATACTGTACAATTGTTTGCATCAGTAATTGTAACGTCATAAGGTCCTGCCTGAAGATTAGTTGTGGCCGAGGTTGTCGATCCGTCGCTCCATAAGAAAGTATATGGGCTTGCACCTCCGCTTACATTAACCGAAACGGCTCCGTTGTTTCCACCATTACAGGAAACATTGGTGAGGCTGCCTAAACTTACAGAAGGCGCGTTTGTATTATTAATTGTTACCACTTTAGTGCTGTAACAACCTACGTTATCGTACACCTGCAGGAAATACTGTCCGGCTGCAAGACTATCGGCCAGCGCCTGACTGCTTCCGCAGGACCATTGATAAATATAAGGCGAAGTACCACCTGTAACCAGAGCCGTAGCTGAACCATTTGAAGTATTACAGGCCGCAGGAATTGTACTTACCGTAATACTTACACCTGAAGCAGGTTGTGAAATCGAGAAGGTCTGCGTAATAGTACAGGCTTTGCTATCTGTTATTGTACAGGTATAACCCCCGGCGCTTAATCCCTGCGCGTTTGCAGTACTACCGCCTGAAGGGCTCCATGAATAGGTGTATGCAGGAGTTCCCCCGGCAACCGCTACTGTAGCTGAACCATTGGATCCGCCGAAGCAGGATGCATTAATGCTGGCGCCGCTCACCGATAAGGCTGGAGGCTGGGTAATGGTAAAGGTTTTACTGATCGAGCAACCATTAGCATCCGTAATTATGCAGGTATAAGTTCCGGCAATAAGACCTGATGCTGTTGCAGCTGTCCCGCCTGAAGGAGACCAGGAATAGGTATAAGATCCGCTTCCGCCACTCGCGTTAATTGTAGCTGAACCGCTCGCCCCGCCATTACATGCTGCGTTGACCTGCGAAGTACTTGCTGTAAGTGTTGATGGTTCTGTAATGTTAAATGTCTGTTGGGTTGTGCAGTTATTAGCATCTGTAATGGTACAGCTATAATTCCCTGCTGAAAGACCAGTAGCCGTTGCTGCTGTACCTCCGGAAGGAAGCCATGCGTAGGAATAAGATGTTGTTCCGCCGCTCACAGCTACAGAAGCTGATCCGTCGGAGCCACTATTGCAGGAAACGTTTGTTTGCGAAGAGCTTGCAGTTAAGATAGCCGGTTCTGTTATGGTAACTACAGACTGTGTTGCGCAATTCTGAGCATCAGTTACCGCGCAGGTATATGATCCGGGCGCTAGGTTAGTTGCAGTTGCTGCTGTTCCTCCCGAAGGAGACCAGGAATAAGCATAGGCAGTTGTTCCTCCGCTCACGCTTACGGTTGCTGTTCCATTATTTAATCCGTTACAGCTTACATTTAGTTGCGATGATGTTGAAGAGAGTATTGCCGGTTCAGTGATCACTATAGTCAAAGTAGTGTTGCAGGCATTCGCGTCACTTACGGTGCATGAATACGTTCCTGCTGCTAAACCGGAGGCCGATGAAGTCGCCGAAACGTTCGGAGACCAGGAATAAGAGTAACCCGGAGTTCCGCCAGCTGAACTAATTGTTATAGCGCCATCGGAGATTCCATTGCAGGAAACATTCGTAACCGAAGGATTCGCGGTTAACACAGAGGGCTGAGTAATGGTAACTAGTTGTTGTATTGTACAGTTATTTGCATCGGTGACATCGCAGGTATAAGTTCCGGCCGTTAAACCGGAAGCCATTGAGGCGGTTCCACCCGAAGGGGACCATAAATAAGTATATGCACTTGTTCCACCGTTGACACTAACAGTTGCAGACCCATCACTTGATGCGTTACAGGAAACATTTGTCTGCGTTGCTGATATTGTTAGTGCGGCAGGCTCTGCAATTACGAAAGCCTGGGTAATTACACAAGAATTGGCATCTGTTACCGTGCAGGTATAACTGTTAGGAGCCAATGCGGTTGCAGTAGAAGCTGTTCCTCCCGAAGGGGTCCATGAATATGTATATCCACTTGTTCCGCCCGCAATACTCACTGTTGCAGTTCCGTTATTCGCACCATTGCATGTTACATCCGACTGTGAACCGGTGATCGTTAATGCTGTCGGCTCAGTAATAGAAAATGTTTTTTGGAGCGTACATAGATTTGCATCGGTAATATTACAGGTATACGTTCCCGGAGCCAGTCCTGTTGCTGAAGAGGCTGATCCTCCTGCGGGAGACCATGCATACGAATACGCAAGTGTTCCACCGCTTACCGTAACAGCTGCAGTTCCGTTACCAGCTCCATTGCAGCTGATATTGGTTTGTGAAACAGCAGCCGAAAGTGCAGCCGGCTGAGTGATGTTAATTGTTTTATTGATGACGCAGCCATTCGCATCCATTATGGTACAGGTATAGGATGCTGCAGAAAGTCCGGAAGCCGTTGAGGCCGTTCCTCCGCTTGGCGCCCACGAGTAAGTATAGGATGGAGTTCCCCCCGAAGGATTCACAGTAGCGTCTCCATCAGAGAGTCCAAAACAGCTCACTGTATTTTTCGACGTTGTTGCTGTAAGCGATGTCGGTTGGGTAATGGAAAATGTTTTTTGAATAGAACAAGCGTTAGCATCAGTTATGGTACAGGTGTAGTTCCCAAGTGCAAGACCAATTGCTGTTGAAGCCGTTCCACCGCCTGGCGCCCAGGAATAGGAATATGCCGCAACACCGCCTGCAGATGTAACTGTAGCGGTTCCATCGGATCCTCCGTTACAGCTTACATTTGTCTGGCTGGTAGTGGCAGTTAAAACGGAAGGCTGTGTAAGGGTAAATGTTTTTTGAATAGAACAGGCATTCGCGTCGGTAATGGTACAGGTATAATTTCCCGCAGTACGTCCGCTTGCCGTTGCACCTGTTCCTCCGCTTGGTGACCAGGAATAGGAATAAGAGGCAACTCCGCCACCTGGCGTTACTGTCATTGATCCTGTTGCGGCACCATTACATAAAATATTTGTCTGGCCTGTTGTAGCTGTTAAAGCTGTTGGCTCGGTAAGTGTAAATGTTTTCTGGAGCGAGCATGAATTCGCGTCGGTAATGGTACAGGTATAGTTTCCTGCAGTTCTTCCGCTCGCCGTTGCACCTGTTCCACCGCTTGGCGACCAGGAATACGAGTAAGCGGTTGTTCCGCCGGCGGGGGTTACAGTCATTGATCCTGTTGCGGCAGCGTTACATAAAACATTGGTCTGACCGGTTGTGGCTGTTAGAACAGTTGGCTGAGTGATCGTAAACGAGCGGGTGGTGCTGCATGAATTCGCATCTATAATTGTACAGGTATATCCGCCCTGTGAAAGACCCGTTGCCGTGGCAGCTGTTCCGCCGCTTGGCGCCCAGGAATAGGTATAACCTGGTGTTCCAGCGGTTCCTGTTGAAGTTGCCGATCCGTTCGATCCTCCAAAACAGGAAACATTGGTTTGTGATGTTGTAGCGCTTAAGGCTGTTGGCTGAGTGATAGAAACCGTTCTGGTTGCAACGCAGGAATTCGCATCAGTAACCGTGCAGGTCCAGGTCCCGGCTGTAAGACCTGTTACACTTACCGTACCATCACCTGTCGGAGTACCCGGCGTCCAGTTATATGTGTATGCCGTTGTTCCGCCGGAAGCGGATATACTCGCAGCGCCATTGCTTCCGCCATTACAGGAAACATTGGTTTGGCTGACGGCAGAAGTGGTTAATGCTGTTGGCTGAGTGATAGAAACCGTTTGAGTGGCTACACAGGCGTTCGCATCCGTAACAGTACAGGTCCAGGTCCCGGCTGTAAGGCCAGTTACACTTACCGTACCATCACCTGTCGGAGTACCCGGCGTCCAGTTATAGCTGTAAGCCGTTGTTCCGCCGGAAGCGGATATAGTCGCAGCGCCATTGCTTCCACCATTACAGCTTACATTAGTAGAAGAAGAAAGTGCAGTTGTTAAAACCGGCGGCTGAGTAATAGTAAATGATCTTGTAATTGTACAGCCATTGGCATCGGTCACAGTACAGGTATACGTACCTGCTGTTCTTCCTGATGCTGTAGCTGCAGTTCCACCGCTCGGCGCCCAGGAATAAGTATACGGACCAGTTCCGCCGGTTCCTGTAGATGTCGCAGATCCGTTCGATCCTCCAAAACAGGAAACGTTGACTTGCGATGTTGTGGCGCTTAAGGCTGTTGGTTGAGTAATTGTATATGCCTGAGTATTGGAGCAGGGCTTTGCATCAGTTACGGTAACTGTATAAGTCCCCGGAAGAAGACCACTTGCAGTTGCGCCGGTTCCACCACTTGGGGCCCATGAATAAGAATAAGGCGCTGTTGCTCCGCTTGGTGTTGCGGTTGCAGTTCCATTGCTTCCTCCGTTACAAGACACATTCGTTTGCGAAGTGCCAATTGTTGGCAAAGGATTTACGGTAACTGCAATGTCGGGAGTTGAAGTATTCCAGCAATTTGTTGTAGTATTGGTCACTTTAACATTGTAATTTCCTGAAGTGTTTGCAGCGTACGTCTGGGCAGTGGCTCCTCCTATTGGACTAAGCCCATTGTTCCATTGGTAATTAAAAGCGCCTGTATTAGCTGTCAGCGTAACGTTTCCGCCCTGGCAAAAAGTTGTAGCGCTCCCCGCACTGGCTGTTGCTGTTGGGAAAACTGTTCCCGTAACATATGTTCTGAACCTGCTATCATAATTGGCCGCGGCACCATGTGTGGTAGAAAAGAAACTCCCTGAATAAACGTTTCCTGTATTAACCACAGTGCTTATTGAGCCTCCCATCTGGAATCTCCACGTGTAGTTTGATCCGCTCGTAACAGCACAGGATCCGTATGGAATCGTGTTTCCCACATAGGCGTTACATACATTTGGGAACGAAGCCGATCCCGAATAAAGCAGCGTTCCGCCTACTCCCACTCCCGCGTAAACGCTCAGGGTTCCTGTCTGGTTTGGACAACCATTGGTCATTACTTCTACACGGGTAAGATATCCTGTGGCGCCTGCTGTGAAAGATTGCCAAAGCTCTACACCGCTTGTTCCGCTATTGGAAGTGTTTTGCTGCTGATCCACTACCTCCGGACAACCCGAGGCTTGTGCCTGAATTTTTCCGGTAAGCGCAAATTGAAGAATGAGAACAGGGAATAGTAATTTTTTAAACATGATAGAATTTTTGTGGTATGATTAACAAATATATAAAAAGCAGGTGTTTATACAAGTATTAATTGAACAGGATTGCGTTAAATAGCATTTGTTCGATCAATGGTAGAAAAATCCCCATGACTGAACCCCTGTGTGGCATTGAATAATGCCGGTTTGTTGCGCATATTTCCTGAAATCACAGATAGCATATTGTTGAATCCAAAAAAAAACTCCTGAATTAACAGGAGTTCTTCTAATTGAAATTTATTTTTAATGCTCGCCGCCATCGTGCTCATCAGGACCGAGCGGAACAGTTTGAGGAACAAAGTCGCGTTCATGGCCTGGCTTACTGTAATCATAGGCCCAACGGTGAACAACAGGTAATGGACCGGGCCAGTTACCATGCGTATTTGCCATTGGAGTAGTCCACTCCAGGGTATTTGCGTTCCATGGATTCTGCGGCGCTTTTTCTCCGCGGAAGATGCTGTAGAAAAAGTTAATGAGGAAGATCCCCTGCGCCAGAGCTCCGATGATCGCTGCAACGGTAACAAATTCGTTGATGTCAACCAGGTTGTCGAAGAGCGGGAAGTTACTATTGGTATAATAACGGCGCGGCACACCGCTCATTCCTAGAAAGTGCATTGGGAAGAATACCGCGTAAGCGCAGACGAAAGTGAACCAGAAGTGAAGATAGCCCAGCTTTTTGTTCATCATACGCAGGAACATTTTCGGGAACCAGTGGTACACGCCGGCGAACATTCCAAAAATGGCCGAGAGACCCATTACAATGTGGAAGTGAGCAACCACAAAATATGTATCATGCACATAAATATCGAGGGTAGAATCCGCAAGAATAATTCCGGTTACGCCACCAGTGATAAATGAGGACACGAGACCAATAGAGAACAACATTGCGGGTGTGAACTGAATATTTCCTTTCCATAGCGTGGTAATGTAGTTAAACGCTTTTACCGCTGACGGGATGGCGATCAATAAGGTAGTGAAAACGAATACAGATCCTAAGAACGGATTCATACCTGTCATGAACATGTGGTGACCCCAAACGATGAAGGATAAAAATCCGATCGCAAGAATAGAACCGATCATTGCGCGATAGCCGAAGATAGGCTTACGCGAGTTCGTTGCTATGATCTCGGATGTGATACCGAGCGCCGGTAATAACACAATGTATACCTCAGGGTGGCCAAGGAACCAGAATAAGTGCTCGAATAGGATCGGGCTACCACCTGTCTGTTCCAAGGGACGTCCTCCGATATAAATATCAGAAAGGTAGAAGCTTGTACCCATGCTGCGGTCGAAGATCAGTAATAACACGCAGGAGAATAATACCGGGAAAGACAATACACCGAGAATAGCCGTAACGAAGAAAGCCCAGATCGTAAGCGGCATACGCGTCATTTTCATTCCTTGCGTACGTAAGTTGATCACCGTTACAATGTAATTCAAACCTCCAAGTAATGATGAAACAACGAAGAGCGCCATTGATACCAGCCAGAGGGTCATTCCCAGCTTAGAACCAGGGATCGCCTCGGGAAGTGCCGATAAAGGCGGGTAGATCGTCCATCCTGCAGAAGCGGGACCATCTTCAATAAACAAAGAGCCAAGCATGATCACACTTGAAATAAAGAAGAACCAGTAGGAAAGCATGTTCAGGAATCCGGAAGCCATATCCCGGGCTCCCAGCTGGTAAGGGATCAAGAGGTTGGCAAATGTTCCGCTCAAACCTCCAGTAAGTACAAAGAACACCATGATGGTACCGTGGATCGTAACTAATGCAAGGTACATGTCCGGACTCAGGATCCCATCCTTACCCCATTTGTCTCCTAACATTGCATTAACAAATGCAAATTTTTCTCCGGGCCAGGCCAATTGCAAACGGAAGATAATGGACATCCCCATTGCTATTACAGCCATAACTACGGCAGTTATCAAAAACTGACGTGAGATGGTCTTGTGGTCCATACTGAAAACATACTTGCTTACAAAACTCTCCTCATGGTGATCGTCATGCGCGTGAGCATGCTCGTGCATCATGTGCTCATGCCCTATAACCTCTGTGTGACCGTGATTTCCCATTCTATTCTCTTTTTTTAAATCTTTTATTCTGATTAATTATCTTTATTAACTACGGTTGTTTTGCCGCCACTGTTTTAAACGCCGGCTGCTTTGCCAACCATGCGTTATAATCTTTTTCACTCTCAACAACAATTTTCATCTGCATATTAAAGTGTGAGGCTCCACAGATCTTATTACATAGCAAAATGTAGTCAAATGTGTACTCGTCTTCTCCTTTTGCCTTACGAATAGCATTTACTTCCGCCAGGTTCCTGATAACGCGCGGATCTTTGCGCATTTCTTCGGTAGTAATTGTCGGCTTAAACCGGAAGTTGGTGATCTGGCCGGGAACGCAGTTCATCTGTGCGCGGAAATGCGGCATGAATGCAGAGTGAATTACATCCCGTGAGCGGAAGGTAAACACTACTTCTTTTCCGACAGGAATATGAAACTCATTCTTTACGATCTGATCGTCAAAACATTTTGTATCTGTGGTATCCAGGCCTACCGAGTTTTTACCGTCAATTTGCTTATAGTCATCGATACCGAACTGGTTATCTTTTCCAGGATAGCGCGCCGTCCAGTCGAACTGTTTTGCATATAGCTCAATTTTCACAGCAGTAGGATCTTCCGTTGGCGACATGATGTCGTTCCAGTATTTCAAACCGAAGATGATAATGAAAGCAAGAACAACTGCAGGAATAACGGTCCAGAGCATTTCCAGCTTATTGTTGTGCGCCAGGTAAACGGGCTTACTGTCCTTGCGTCCGTAATATTTATATGCAAAATAGAATAACACAAAATTTGTTATTACGAAAACAATGGTGATGATCACGAGGTTCCAGTTCATCAACGAGTCAATTGCATCTCCGTGCTCAGCAGCTGAGCGGGGCAGCGACTTGTCGGCATACTTCAGCATTTGCCATACGCAGAATAAGATGAATGCAAAGAAGAACAGGAACATCATTCTTCCCATCATTCGGTTATCATTTTCGGTAGGAATATACTCATGCTCTGTTTTCAGCGAGCGTGAAAGTTCATGCACGCGAAACAACTGGTGTCCTGCTATACACAATAAAACGATTCCTAATAAATACAACAGTGTCATTTTTCTCTATTTATTAAATTTATAAATGTCTTCTTTCTCTCTATTTTTAAATCCTAGGTATGGTGATGAATAGCCTCGTCCAGGAAAGGATGATTTTTCACCAACAGGTTCCGCTTACTTAAATTGTTCAGCACTACAAAAATGAACAGTCCTAAGAAACCGAGAAAGGTTCCGAACTCCATCCAGCTTAATCCCGTCCAGTGATGACCAACAGTTCCCGGCATAACGATCATAACTACATCCAGCCAGTGACCGATAAAGATGATAGAACCAACAACGGTGAGGAACCAGAAATTGCGTTTTGAATCGCGGCTCATCAATACAACCATTGGGAAAGCGAAGTTTACAAAAAGAACGGTCCACATTAAAGCTTTGTAATTCTCCCAGCGTGTCTGGAAATAAGTTACTTCCTCGGGGATATCGGAATACCAGTACAGCATGAATTGAGAGAAATATAAATAGGTCCAGAGGAAAGAGATGGCGAACATCCATTTCCCTAAGTCATGCACGGTGCTTTCAGTAACGTACTCCAGGTAACCCAGTTTTTTTAACCACACCACAAGCATAACAATGGTGATAATAGCGCTGATCCACATTCCTGCGAAAATATACCAGCCAAACAGTGTCGAGAACCAATGCGTATCAATGCTCATTACCCAATCCCAGGAAGCAGTAGAGGAAGTAACTGCGAACACAACCATGAACCACGCCCCTAATTTCACATTTTTCCAGTGATGGCCATGCCCTTCGATCTCATCCGCTTCTACCGAATTTTTGCGCAGCTTGAATGTAAAATATAACCAGCCTATCATGTAAAGAATAGTGCGCAGCCACCAGAACCATCCGAAGTATCCCATCTTAGCGTTAACGATCGCATCATTTTCAGCGATCTCTTTGTCCATCCAGGGATAAATGTGGTGAAAGCCGAATTGTCCTAAAAGGAACAACAGCATCATCAGGCTTAAACCCCATGGCATGTACCAGGTAACCGCCTCAATGATCCGCTTTACCGTAGTAGCCCAGCCTGCCTCTGCTGCATACTGTAACCCAAGAAAAAAGGCAGCGGCAAGAGAGATCGCCATGAAGAAGAATGAATTGATAAAAATATTCGCCCAGAAGCGGTTATGGTGATAATGCTCGTCTGCTTCATGCGGATGATCCATTACAAAAGCAAGTATCATGGATATCAGACCTATTGCCATCAGCACATAGGTAAACATCTTTGCTTTGCCGGGGAAGGTAAATTTTTCGTTGAAGTTCATATTTTAAAATATTACTGCTTTATTCTTAATTTTTCTTTCCTGTATTATTTCTTCGCAGGCGGTTTTACTTCTGCAACTTTTGTCGAGTCTGTTGCAGCGACTTTAGGACCTTGCAACTTCTGAACATGAAGTACAAGTTTCCAGCGCTCCTCTGCACTCAGTAAAAGCTCGTGTGGCCCCATTGTACCTTTTCCTTTAGAAATTGAATAATAGATCTTTCCTTCAGGCAGATTCTTCAATGGTCCATCGTAAGCAGGCGGAGGTCCAGGCAGTTTTTGACCAACTTTTCCATCACCTTTACCGGCATCGCCATGGCAATGCACACAGAACTTTCCATAAAGAACATCTCCATCCTGATCATTCTCTGCGTTAAGCGTCAACGGATTTTTCAGGTACAATCCAGCATCTTCATAGCTCATCCCTTTTGGAATTGAAGGAAGGTGATCGCGCGAAATAGTTCCTTCAACCGGCTTACGCGCGATTTGCAGGGTGTCGCCATTCAGCGTATGCTCACCGTAATACCTTAAGCCCTGCGAACGGTACATATCGGGCATAAATTCGTAACCCGGACTGTTTGGCACCTCTTTACATGATGTAAAACCTGCCACAGCTGCCGATGCAATAATGCCCAGCGCCAGTGTTTTTAGGTTTATCATTTTAGTTAGCTTCATCTCGAAAATATATTTTATCAGAAAATTAATGTTCTTTTACTTCAACAGTTCCTTTGTAATTCACTTCGCTGGCACCCGTTTCTTTTAAGATAGCATCCGCTTTTTGAGATTGCTCAGTATTCAGTTCCAGGTAGATCATGAATTTATCGTCGGTGGTACGTGGATCAGGATTTTTAGGTCTTGCGCCCGGGATCAGCCAGCAACGCAGAAAGTACGTCAGCGCCATTCCATGCGCCGCACAAAACACGGTTGATTCAAAAGTGATAGGAATAAAAGCAGGGATGGCGCTGTAATAATTCCAGTTTGGCTTACCTCCGATATCATTCGGCCAGTCATGCACCATCATGTACCACATCATCAGGGTAGCAAGGCCTGTTCCGGTAATTCCGTAAATGAATGCACAGATTGCAATACGCGTACGTTTTAAGCCGATCGTAGTATCCAGTCCGTGAATCGGAAAGGGTGTAAATACATCAGCAATGCGGATCCCTGAAGCGCGGAGCTTTTTACAGCCTTCCATCAAAGGCACCTCATCGTCGTAAATCCCGTGAATAACTTGTTTTGTTGCGCTCATATTATCGATATAAGTTTTTCTGATTTCTTTTAATTAGTGATGACCGTGCTTTGCTTTTTCCTTGTATTCTTTCCCTGAGGATTTCATGATCGATTTCAATTCAGCCTGCGCGATTACCGGGAAGGTACGTGCATACAACAGGAAGAAAGTAAAGAACATTCCTATTGTTCCTACAAAGATCCCGATATCAACAAATGAAGGGTGGTACATGTTCCAGGTAGAAGGGAGGAAGGTACGGCACAGTGTGGGAACGATAATTACAAAACGCTCGAACCACATACCGATATTTACGAATATGGAAATTATGAAGGTTGCGATGAGACTTGTCCTGATCTTCTTGAACCAGAAGAGCTGCGGCGTGACGACGTTACAGGTCATCATTGCTGCATAGGCCCACCAGTATGGTCCTGTTGCACGGTTGATAAATGCGTACTGCTCAAATTCAACGCCTGAATACCAGGAAATGAACAGCTCTGTTAAGTAAGCAACACCTACAATGGAACCGGTTACGATGATCACGATGTTCATGTACTCTACGTGCTTCACAGTAAGGTAAGCTTCTAAGCTGAATACTTTACGTACGATGAGCATCAGCGTTAATACCATTGCGAAACCAGAGAATACGGCGCCGGAAACGAAATAAGGAGGGAAGATGGTCGTGTGCCAGCCTGGAACAATGGATGTGGCAAAGTCGAAGGATACAATGGAGTGAACGGAGAAAACGAGTGGAGTGGATAATCCTGCAAGAACCAGGGAAACCTCTTCGAAACGCTGCCAGTGTTTAGCGCTCCCGCCCCATCCGAAGCTCAGAATGGTATAGATCTTTTTCACCTTCGGAGCAATGATCCTGTCGCGGATCATGGCGAAGTCAGGTATTAAGCCAATGTACCAGAATACGAGGGAAACGGTAAAGTAAGTGGATACCGCGAACACGTCCCATAATAAAGGCGAGTTAAAGTTCGGCCACAATGAACCGAATTGATTCGGCAAAGGGAAGAGCATATAATCCAGCCATGGACGTCCTGTGTGAAGTGTTACGAAAATAGCTGCGCACATTACGGCAAAGATGGTCATCGCTTCTGCTGAACGGTTAATGGCCATTCTCCATTTCTGACGGAACAACAATAACACCGCTGAGATCAGGGTACCCGCGTGACCGATACCGATCCACCATACGAAGTTGGTAATGTCCCAGGCCCAATCCACACCGTTATTTGAGCCCCAGACGCCAATACCTGTACCGATCGTATAGCATAAACAACCTATTCCCCAAAGGAAAGCAAGTGCTGATAACGTGAACATCGCGTACCACCATTTGTTGGCCTTACCTTCAATCGGTCGGATAATGTCATCCGAGATCTGGCGATAGGACTTGTTCTCGATGATCAACGGAATTCTTATGTCTGATTCTGCGTGCATATCTTAAAATTGAAATATTATTTTTTCTGTTAAGCTATTTCTATTATCCTTTTGCTTCCTCGTTTGTCTCTTCTTTCTCACCTTTTTTCTTTTTGTCTGCCGGTTGATTTCCTGTGGCTGATTCTTCTTCTCCAAGGCTGATCTCTTCTTCCTGGTTACGGACCTTCACCAGGTAGGAAAGTGTAGGCTTCACACCCAGCTCTTCGAGCAGGTAATAGTTACGCTCGTCATTTCTGGCTTTGCTCACCATGGATTCTGTATCGTTCGCGTCGCCGAAAGTAATTGCGTTGGTAGGACAGGCCTGCTGACATGCTGTTTTAATAGAGCCGTCAGGAAGCGGAACGCCTGCTTTTTTAGCGGCAAGTTTCCCCGCTTGTGTACGCTGTGTACACAGTGAGCATTTTTCCATCACTCCACGGCCACGAACAACAACATCCGGGTTCAGAACCATGCGTCCGAGGTCTTCGTGAGCCGGATTCATTACTGAATGCTGAAAGTGATCGTTGTAGTTATACCAGTTGAAGCGACGAACTTTGAAAGGACAGTTGTTTGCGCAATAGCGTGTGCCAATGCAACGGTTATAGGTCATCATGTTTACGCCTTCCGTGCTGTGGCTGGTCGCCAACACCGGGCAAACGGTTTCACAAGGTGCGTGGTTGCAATGCTGACAAAGCATGGGCTGGAAAGTAACCTTTGGATTGTTCGATGGGTTCTCCATCTCAAGGTACATTCCGATGGCTCCTTTGTTTTCTTCGTGAGCTTTCGCCTTGTTCATATCCGAAGAATAGTACCGGTCGATCCGCAACCAGTGCATATCACGCGTACGCATTACCTGGTCCTTGCCTACAACCGCAACGTTATTCTCAGAAGTACATGCGATCGCACAAGCTCCGCAACCGATACAGGAAGTAAGGTCGATGACCATTCCCCACTTATGATTCGGGCGTTCGTGACCATCCCAAAGGTCGATCTCTTTCACATGCTTTTTACCGGTATGTGTCTGAAGTAAAGCCTCAGGATTATTTGATTTTGGATTTTCCCTGTATTGATTTAAAGTGGTCTCACGTAAGATCTGCTCTTCACGGCCCATGATCGTGTGGTGGATCTGTGTTGCAGCAAAAGTGTGAACTTTATCCGTTCCGGCAATTGAAACATCCGTAGAGATATTCTGGAATGTATCGTTGCTCCACGACAGGAACGGGAAAGCGTTTGCACCTATTCCGTTCGCCACTTTAAAGCTTGGAAGCATCCTTCCGTATCCGAGCGCGACTCCGATGGTTCCCTTTGCCTGGCCAGGCTGAGGATAAACCGGAAGCTCAGCGGATACACCGTTCACGGTTAAGGTTGCAACTGTTGCATCAATATCCTGGCGCTTCATTTCAAGGAACTTGTATGTAGCAACATCTTCCGGATTCATGGTGATGTAATTGTCCC
>JBJMLS010000095.1:0-8107 GCA_045805185.1 Bacteroidia bacterium
ATTAATGAAAACAAATGGTACACTGCCGAAAAAAACTCCGCTTCTGAAAATGCTGCGATAGAATCCATAAGCAATGAACTAAAAAAACTTTTCTTTCAGATAGAAGAGTTACGAAAAGAAAAAGGACAGCAGTATTTTATTTACATATCCGTATTTAAAAACATTTATTCCCTTACAGTTGTAAATGAAGTAGAAAAGCTGGTGAGCCAGTTCAAGGAAGAGCAAAATATTTTATTCATCAGTGAATTTAATAACCGGATCTCTGAAGTTATCCTGAAAGAACCCGTACCGTTTATCTATGAGCGCATCGGTGAACGTTACAAGCATTTCCTGATCGATGAGTTCCAGGATACTTCAACAGTGCAATGGCATAACCTGCTGCCCCTGATCGATAATTCACTTGCCGAAGGAAAATTCAACATGATCGTAGGCGACGGAAAGCAATCCATTTACCGCTGGCGGGGTGGAGAGGTTGAACAATTCTCCAGCCTTCCTTATGTGAAGGATCATTTCGGAAATGAATTCACCGTCCAGCGCGAACAGTCGCTGATCAGCCACCACGAATTTAAAAACCTCGCCAGCAATTTCCGGAGCCGGGCAGAAGTGATCAAATTCAATAATGAGTTCTTCCGTTTCCTGAGTGGCGCCGAATTGGGCAATGACTGGAAAAAGATCTACGATGAGCTGGAACAGAAATACAATCCTGAAAATAAGGGTGGCTATGTAAGCATCGATCTGGCTGATGCGGAAGATGACAGGGAGAATGACATTACTCTTGAAAAAATGCTGGAGTATATTCAGCTTAATCTAGAAAAGGGTTACAATTACAAAGATATCGCCATACTGGTAAGGACCAACAGCATTGGGAATAAAGCGGCTGATTTCCTTACGCGCCGTAGTATTCCCATCGTTTCATCTGATTCTCTCCTGCTGGAAAGATCCGCTGAAATTAATTTCCTGCTGAACTGCCTCCGCGTCATAAGTAATTCCAATGACTTAACTTCCGCTTCCGGGATCATCAATTACCTGTGCCAGGCCGGTTTTATTCCAGGGGCATCAGAGCATGAATTGCTCGCTCAGTTAAATTCAAAAACAGGTCCGGTTAAACTGGAAGGGCTCCTGGCGCAACACCAGCTTGATCTTCCGCTTTCGTCGCTACTGGCTCTTCCACTTTTTGACTGCTGCGTTCAACTGGTAAATTTATTTTCCTTAAACAAGGTAAACTTTATTTATGTCCAGTTCTTCCTGGATGAAGTGATCAGTTACACAAGAACAAACAGCAATAATATTCATGCCTTTCTCGAATGGTGGGAGAACCGCAGCGCAAATGCTTCCGTTATTCTTCCATCCGGAACGAACGCGGTGAGCATTATGACCATACACTCTTCGAAGGGATTGGAGTTTCCAGTGGTTATTATTCCTTATTGTGACTGGATCGTAAAAAAAACAGATTTTATCTGGATAGACCTGGAAGAAAAAAGCCTTGATGAATTACCGGTTACGCTGGTAAAAAGCTCCAGGGACCTGAAGCAAACATCTTACGGAAGCTTCGCCGATTCGGAAGATGAGAAACAGGTGCTGGATAATCTTAACCTGCTGTATGTAGCCATGACGCGTCCGGTGAATCACCTCCACCTTATCAGCAGAATACCGAAGCATCATTTCCCAAATGTATACAAATGGCTCGTCGGGTATTTGTCTTATAAAAATGAATTTGAAAAGGGTGTTATTCATTACGAATTCGGAGAGTGGGTCAACAGTTCAGACGAAAAAAATAAAAACAATCCTGTTTTTTCATCAAGCACAAAACTGCGTTACTGGAAGGACATTATACAGATAAAAGAAGCAAGCTCAACTATCTGGTCGCATGAAGAAAACGAAGAGAGAAAAGACAAAGGAATACTGCTGCATTATATCCTTTCAAAGATCCGCTCGGCCAGGGACATTGATGAAGCAATCCGGCAGTCGGTAACTGAAGGTTATTTGAAGCATACTGAAAAAGAAGAAACAGATAAACTCCTGCGCGCACTGATCGGTCATCCTTCCGTTTCGCCTTTTTTCAGACCGGGACTGGAAATACGGAACGAAGCCGAACTGCTGCTGAACAATGGTCAGACCCTACGGCCCGACCGGATCGTATTTGAGGGAGATACCGTCTACGTGATCGATTATAAAACAGGAAAGGCACTGGAAAAGTACCATGAGCAATTGGACAAATACGCCATTGCGTTAAACCAGCTTGGTCATAAAAAAGTTAAAAAAATGCTGATTTATATCGGCGAGCTGAAGGCAGAGGAGGTCCTTTAACATTTTGGCAGATTCAGCTCAAAGACTAATTACACAAGCGGACAGGTTTTAAAAGACAGCAATTCTCACCCAATATGGGGGAGGCGTGATCAACGCGATCCCCATCCGGCATTGATTTTAACCACTGATGAAATTTCTGATAGGGAATTGCGAATAAAGCGTAAATTCACAAAAAATAATACTCTCATGCTTAAAAGAATAATTTTGATGTTGTCGGCCGGATGTGTGCTGAATACAATGGGTCAAACTAAAAATATCGGGATCAATTTAAAATACATCGATAAAAATGCGGATCCCAAAAAAGATTTCTTTCAGTACGCTAATGGATCATGGCTGAAAGATGCGCAGATCCCCGCTTCTGAAACCTATTTCGGAAGTTTTAACGAAATAAGGGATCGCAATGAAGCAAACTTAAAATCATTGCTCGATGAAGTCTCTGCCGATAAAACAGCAAAGCCGGGAACGAACAGGCAGAAGATTCGCGATTATTATAATTTGGCAATGGATTCCGCAAAGCTGGAAAAGGACAGGATCAAACCGCTGGCGGCTGATTTTGCCATGATCGATAAAATAGCGACAAAAACAGATCTTCTCAAAGTGATGGCTAACTTCCATACCAAAGGGATAAATGCTGCCTTTGGATTTTTTATTTTCCCGGATTTTAAGAACAGTAATGCCAACTCCGCTTATTTTTCACAAGGCGGAATAAATCTTCCTGACAGGGATTTTTATTTTGACGAAAAATATGCAGATCTGAAAAAAGCATACACGCAGCACATAGAAAATATGTTCCTGCTCCTGGGTAATTACCCCGAATCGGCAAAGGCAGCTGCCGGCAAGGTAATGAGCATAGAAACGCGCTTTGCCGAAGTTTCCATGAACAGCCTGGAACAACGCGACATTGCAAAGCAATACAATAAATTCACAAAAGCAGATTTTGCAAAGAAAACACCTGATATCAATTGGGATCTTTACTTTACTGCAATTGGCATGAAGAGCGCTCCTGCAGAAGTAATTGTCACGCAGCCTGCATTTTTTGAAAAAATGAACGAGCTCTTCAATTCAGTTTCAATATCCGACTGGAAGACATACCTGAAATGGAGCCTCATACATGACGCTTCCGGGCGCCTCAGTTCTGATTTCGAAAAAGAGAATTTCAATTTTTATAATACCACGCTCTCGGGTCAGAAAATGATGAAGCCAAAATGGAAAAGAAGCTCACAAGCGGTTGACGGAGCTCTCGGTGAGGCCCTGGGCCAGCTTTATGTCGATAAATACTTTACTGCTGAGGCTAAAAAACGCGTCAACAGTTTAGTCGATAATTTGCTTGCAGCTTATAAGCAACGCCTGAGCAGCAGGGACTGGATGAGCGCTGAAACAAAAAAACGCGCGCAGGAAAAGCTGGATAAAATAGTCCGCAAGCTTGGCTTTCCTGACAAATGGAAGGATTACGCTAATCTGCAGGTTAAAACTGACGCTTATGTATTGAATCACTTCAGGGCGGCGAATTTTGAATACAAACGCATGCTCGATACTTATGGAAAGCCAGTCGATAAAACAAAGTGGAACATTACACCGCCCACTGTCAATGCTTACTACAACCCATCTGCGAACGAAGTTGTTTTTCCAGCGGGAATTATGCAGCCTCCCTTCTTTGATCCTACTGCTGATGACGCATTTAATTACGGATGCATGGGCGCTATTATCGGTCATGAGCTCACTCATGGTTTTGATGACCAGGGTTCTCAATTCGATGCGGATGGGAACCTGAAGAACTGGTGGACCGAGGAAGACCTGAAAAAATTCGGAAGCAAAACAAATATCCTTGTTGATCAGTTCAATTCATACATTGCCGTTGATTCTGTTCATGTAAACGGAAAACTTACCCTGGGTGAAAATATCGCTGACCTTGGAGGAATAACCATGGCTTATTATGCATATAAAATGTCGCTGGGAGGAAAATCTTCAGAGGTCATTGAAGGATATACCGGAGAACAGCGTTTTTTCCTTGCCTGGGCGCAGGGATGGAAAACGATCATGAGGCCACAGGCTTTAAAGCAATTGGTTGCCACAAATCCGCATTCACCAGGTTATTTCAGAGCAATAGGCCCTCTGAGCAATATGCCTGAATTCTATGAAGCCTTTGGAGTGAAAGAAGGCGATAAGATGTTCAGAGCAAAAGAAATCAGGGCTGATATCTGGTAATTCAACGATCATTGTAAAAGGACCGGCGAAAAGGCCGGTTTTTTTATGCACGATTTTGTCATAAGCCGGAGAATTCTTTTAAATTTATCCCTACTGCAACAGGCAATCTAAAGGGGCGGACTGATGTATTGCGGAATTGCTAAAACACTAATATGAAAAAGATCGATCTGGATAAAGTAGCAAAAGCGCTTGGCGTTTCAAAAACGCTGGTATCGCTGGTGCTGAACGATAAAGGCGCAAAGTATGGGATCAGTGAGAAAACCCAAAAGGAAGTTATTAAAAAGGCAAAGGAGCTTAATTATAAGCCGAATCTTATCGCCAGGGGATTAAGAACAGGTAGATCCAATATTATTGGACTGGTTGTCGCAGATATCTCCAATCCTTTTTATGCGAGGATATCCAGGAGCATTGAAAAGATGGCCAGCAAGAACGGCTACAACCTGATCATCTGCAGTTCAGAAGAAAATGAAGAAAAAGAGGAACAGCTGATCGATATTCTGGTGAGAGGCCAGAACGCTGATGGTGTAATTGTTTCTTCCACTCAAAAGAACAGCGCTTATTTTTCAAAGCTACAAAAAGAAAATACACCCTTTGTACTTATCGACCGTTACATTCCACGACTGAATGCCAACTACGTTACAGTGGATAATTTTAACGGGGCCTTTGCGATCACGGAGCACCTGATCCGGCTTGGTTATAAAAAAATTGGAATGCTTACTATTTCCCCGCATTTCATAAGCACCATAAGCGATCGCGTAAAAGGGTATAAGGCTGCGCTTAAAAAGAACAATGTTCCCTTCAACAAGAAAATAGTCCGGGAGATCCCTTTCGCAACTGCCTACGAATCCGTTGATAAAGAGATCAGGGAGCTTACGGGCAAAGGCGGTGTGGACGCGTTGTTTGTTGTTAATAATAATCTCGCAGTGTATTGCCTCGAGGTATTGAATAAGATCGGACTGCGAATTCCACAGGATGTGGCTCTGACCTGTTTTGATGATCTGGAAATGTTCAAATTCTGCGACCCTTCCATTACTGCAGTTGCTCAACCGGTGGAGGATATCGGACATAATGCTTTTGAACTCCTGCTCAACCAGATGAAGGCGAAGGAAAAGGCAAGCGTGAAACAGATCGTATTACCAACTGAACTCATCATTCGCAGGTCCTGTGGAAAATACTTGAGGGGAAGTTAAAGCGACCGGGCAAGGTTCCGGAAAACCTCAGGCCAATAAGCATCGCCATTTTTTTTACCCAGACGAACGATCACAATATTTTTTTTGGGATACACGTAAATGAACTGTCCGAGTATTCCCTGCGCCATATAATCGCCTTCTGTCCTGGAGCAGATCCACCACTGGTACTGGTAATACCATTTGCTGCCTGCGGTTTCATCAATTCTGGTGGACTCATTGACCCAGCTTTCGGGAATGATTTGTTGTCCGTTCCATTTGCCTTTGTTCAGGTATAGCCTTCCGAACTTTGCGTAATCACGCATACGTGCGTTAATACAGCAAAATGTTTTTTCAAGTCCGTTCTTTTTCATATCAATGCTCCAGGAGGCATCGTACTCCATCCCTAAAGGCGTCCAGATCTTCTCCTGCAGATAGGCGCTTATGGTCTTTGTTTTCAGAGCGCGATCCAGTATCAGTCCTAATAACTGGCTATTTCCACTTTTGTATTCGAACTTAGTCCCGGCCTTATAAGCTGTTTTGATCTTTAGAACTTTTTTTCGAAGTTTTCTTCCATAATAGAATGCGGCTACCTTGCCGAAAGGATTGAAATAACCTTCATTGAATTTTATTCCGGTGGTCATTTGCAATACATGTTTTATCGTTACACTATCAAAACCATTCTTTTTCAGTTCAGGGACATAATTCGTTACCGGCTCATTCACGGATTTGATATAACCATCCGCAATGGCACAGCCGATAAGAGCAGAGCAAAATGACTTCGCCATTGAAAAGGAGGGAACAATGGAAGATCTTTCTTTTCCCCGGAAATAATTCTCATAAAGGATCGTATCGTTACGGATGATGAGAAAACCAACAGTCTTTTCTTTGCTCAGAAAATCATCAAAATCATACGACCGGTCCTGATAGGTTATTTTTTTTGGTACACTTACGGTATTTGAAGCTTCATGAAAAGTAAAAGGCACCGGCGCCTTAGTCAATACTCTTTCTGGAAATATCTTGTAGTCATTTATGCCGGCGAAATTATAAAAAACAAAACGCCCGATCTGGCAGGACGAAGTACACAGGAGAAGAAAAAAGAGGATCAGAGCTGCGCTGTTTTTCATTGCTATGGCTTTGATGGAGCGCAGGGACTGCAGCCAAAGGCAAAGGTCATCACATAGTTTGGAGAATGCCCCTTACTGACTACAAGTTGTCCATAAGAATGGCTCATCATTTTTTTGCAGTTAATATCAATATTACTCTTCGCTTTTTTATTTATTTTCTTGGTAAGAAAAATGTGGTATGTTCCCATTTTCACCTCCTTTGAAAATTTCCCCTCAGCATCGGTTTTCACCATTACAGGCTTTCCCCCACCCTCTTCTTCCAGTCTTAGCACCCATCCGGCCAGTTTATGCTTTACATTACTTTTTGCAACCAATTCAGGAGTTGGCTTAGCTCCGCCGCAATAAGCATTAGTATATTCAAGGCTTACTGTTATTCTTTTTAATGCCTGCGCATTCGAACTTAAACCGAAAAACGCAAGTAGAATAATTGTTCCGAATATTTTCATATTATGTTTTTTTTAATTGTGAGATGGTTTGAACAGGATCCTTACTTCCAAAAACAGTGTTCCCTGCAACCAGAACATCAGCTCCGGCGCTCAGCAGTTTTTTATAATTGTTCAGATCAACGCCTCCATCGATCTCAATTCGTGCGCTTGAACCTTTTTCCAGGATCATTTTTTTCAGCTCAGCTATTTTGAAATAAGTATTCTCAATAAATTTCTGGCCGCCAAAACCCGGGTTAACGCTCATGAGGCAAACCAGATCTATGTCTGCAATAACATCCGCTAACAAATGAACTGAAGTATGAGGATTGAGTGCAACACCTGCCTGCATTCCCGCCGCCTTAATGTTTTGGATGGAGCGGTGAAGATGCGGACAGGCTTCAAGATGAACGGTGAGCACGTCTGCACCTGATACTTTAAAAGTTTCCACATAACGATCCGGCTCAACAATCATCAGGTGAACATCGAGCGGTTTCTTAGCATATTTTTTTATCGCTTTAATGACCGGAAATCCGAAAGAAATATTCGGTACAAAAACGCCATCCATGACATCCACATGAAACCAATCGGCTTCACTGTTATTGATCATCTCTACGTCGCGCTGGATATTTGCAAAATCGGCGGAGAGTACGGAAGGCGCTACAATGTGGCTCATAAATTCAGTTTATAAGGCAATATTACTAAAAATATAGCTGTTTATTTTCTGCAAGTTTTGTATTGTTTTCAGCAAAAATACTACTGACAATCGCAGCAATTCAGGCTTCGCTGCTCTCGCCTTCATTAGGCGTCATTCCCTGCGGGATAATCCCCCAGCAATTCAGGCTTCGCTGCTCTCGCCTTCATTGGGCGTCATTCCCTG
>JBJMLS010000096.1:0-8536 GCA_045805185.1 Bacteroidia bacterium
GAATACCGGTTGCGCACTTGTACTACAGACTTCCAGTGAATATGCTTTGGGTTATTCCGACAACGGCAATGCAATTGCCGATTTTAATGGCGATGGAAGCATGGATATTTTTTGCCTGGCAAGAAATCATTTTTCTACCTTGTATAGGAACTACCTCACGCCTGTTATAGCTCCTGCGCTTCCACAGATAACAGCTGCTCCTGCAGTTATAGCTTGTGAAGGATCAGATGCCGTATTGGCTGCAACTACTGCCGGTCCTGAAACGATCGAGTGGTATGCCGGGCCCACTGGCGGAAGTGCATTGACAAGCGGCGCGAACTATACCGTGAACGCTGCTGTAGGTAACTACACGTATTATGCGGATGCGGTGAACAGCAACGGCTGTTATACTGCAGCAAGAACTCCTGTGAGTCTTACTGTTAACCCGGTTCCGGTAATTTCAGCTGTGTCGGGCAACTTAAATGCATGCGGCGATACCAGCGGGTTGTTTGGCGTAGTAAGTGCAGGTACGAATACTTACCAGTGGTACTATGCAAACAGCGCTTTTCCTTTTGACTCAGCGATGGTAAGCGGAGCTTATGGAGAAATAAATTTCACTACGGATACGATGACCATTCAGCAGCTGATCACAAATGGTTATGGCGGCTATTTTGTCTATGCCGGAGTTATGAATCAGTTCAACTGTGTGTCTTATAGCGTCAACGATACGATCTGGACAAATTCACTTCCTGTTGTCGGTGTTACCGCAAGTGCAACTACAGTTTGTGCAGGAACAGGGATCACCTTATCAGGTACAGGAGCAACTATGTATAGCTGGAGCGACGGTGTAACGGATAATGCCTCTTTTGTTCCGGGAGCTACTCACACGTATACGGTTACCGGTACAGATGTGAACGGCTGCCTGGATATGGAAACAGTAGCTATTACTGTTAATTCATTGCCTTCGGTTGTCACAAGTGTAAATGGTATCATCATCACTGCTGCAGAAAACAGTGCGGGCTACCAGTGGCTGGATTGCAACAATTCAAATGCGATGATCGCAGGTGAGAGCAATCAGAGCTTTACGCCATCCGCTAACGGAAGCTATGCTGTTGAAGTTACCTTAAATGGCTGTGCGGATACTTCGGCTTGTGTTGCGATCACAACTGTTGGTATCAACTCATTGGCTCAGAATACCGGACTCAGGGTCTACCCGAATCCTGCCAATGACCAGGTCAGCATTGACTGCGCTCCAAATTCTTCAATTAGCATTGTAAACCTTCTTGGACAAAACGTGATAGAACTAGTCACAAGAGATCGCTCGACAAAAATCGATATAAGCCAGCTTACTCCCGGAATATATTTAGTGAAAATAAAAGCCGATACAGGAAGCAATACTGCAAGGTTGATCATAGAATAGCGGAGACTTTCCGATGATCTGATCGGTTCATCACAGATCAGGGAGCCGGAGAACATTCAATAAGCTTGATCTTTAATACTTAAAAAAAGCGATACCTTGCGTATCGCTTTTTTTTATGTGTTAGCAGTGGGAAGTGAGGTTAGAATAATAGCTGGCAAGGTAACAGGACAGAGACGATACATTCGGAAGATCCTGCTTCTTATGGATGCTGGCGGAATAGGATCGGGCTCCGGATTTCTCATGGATAATAGATCAACCTTGTCACAACAAGAACAGCGTAAACCTGCTCCTTGTCTTTAAGGGGGTAATAGTCAGAAAGGAATTTTGCGCCATCTTTGGTAATGTTCCCTTCAGATGCTGCGTTCAGGGCGCCTTTGCCTGAGAGCGCCGCAAGCAGGTGCCGGTGAGATACTGAGGCTGTAAGCTGCGGGAAGAGGTGCAGCAGGTTGCTGCCTTCCAGCTCATCAATTTGCTTGCGAAGCAGCTTGCTTCCAATACCGTTTGCATAAACATAGTTCAGGTCCGTATCAAAGATAGCTACAACATCCGTCATCTGGTCCGGATTTTGGCCAAGGAGATCCTCTGCTTCCTTTTTTAGCTTTTCCCTGGTCAGTTTGATGTTTTCCATTCTACCAAATATAGCAAAATTTGGCAGATACGCTTTAGCGGGGGACCTACCATTTCAGTTACTAATTTCCCTCGAGCCTTGCCTGGATGAACCCGGCTACCTCGATCGCGGAGAGCTGGTCGCTGTGGTGCTTTTTATCCGAGATCAGCACCGGGTGATATTCAGCAGCTGCATTTGTACAGCCATGCGATCCCTTCACCAATGTTGCGTCAAGAGGAATAACATCCATTACGTATCTAAAGCCAAGCTTCTTGCGGAGTAATTTATAAGCTGCTCTCCATTTGGAGCTCATGAACATTTCAACCGGGTCATAGCCCGGCTTTTTATGAATGTCTACACAGCGCGCATAATCCGGCGCTTTTGCATCGTCCAGCCAGAAGTAATAGGTGAACCAGCTTCCGGGATCTGCCATGAGCACGAGGTCGCCGGCGCGTTCGTGGTGTATGTTGTGCTTTGCCTGAGCCACGCGATCGAGCACAAGTGAAACTCCTTTTGTAGTTTCGAGTAGCGCCTTCACCTGTTCATGTGTTGAAGGATCGTTGACGTAAACATGCGCGAGCTGGTGATCAGCTACAGCAAAGGCTTTGGAAGCGCCGGGATCAAGAAGTTCAAGACCTCTTTCTTCACGGACTTTTAGCAAGCCGGCTTCTCTCAGCAAACGGTTGATGTGAATGGGATCATTCACCGGGGAGATCCCGTATTCGGAAAGCAGGATCACGTTAGTATTGTTCTTTTTATAATGTGTAACCAGTTTCGCAAGTACGGCATCGATCTCTTTTACTTCTTTACCTATTTTCGAAAAGTCGGGGCCGTGTTTTTGCAGGCAATAATCCAGGTGGGGAAGATAAACCAATGAAAGCGTGGGAGCGTACTTTGTATCCGTTAGCATCGCCGCTTCAGAGATCCATTGCGAGCTTTTGATATTTGCGCCTGGCCCCCAGAACTGGAACAAAGGAAATTGTCCGAGGCTCTTCTGTAATTCATCGCGGAGTTCCGCGGGCTGCGAATAACAGTCGGGTAATTTACGTCCGTCGGCCAGGTAGTTTGGACGTGGTGTTACGGAGTAATCCGCAGAGGAATACATGTTGTACCACCAGAACAATTGCGCGCAGGTAAAGTCGGGATCTTCCCGCTTCATTTTGTCCCAGATGGTTTCCGACAATACCAGCTTATGAGATTGCTTCCAGAATTTTATTTCGCTATCTGTACGGTCATACCAGCCGTTGCCTACGATCCCATGTTCGGAGGGCCATTTCCCGGTGAGGTAGGTGTATTGCACAGAGGTGGTTACCGCAGGAAGCATGGGTTGAATGGTGTGCAGGTAATTTTCCGCAACATATTTTTTCAGGAAGGGCGTATGCTCGCCGATCAATGATGAAGAAAGTCCCACCACATTTATAACTGCTGTTTTTTGCATGCTACATTGCTCTTTGTTGAAACTGATTGAATCGGCCCTTCACCCATTGAAGCTCGCGAACAATGGATTCCGTCATTGGCGATCTTAAGGATTCCGGCAGCACTTCCCAGGTATAGGTCTCCACTTCAAAATGAGCTGTTAGCGGAGCTGAATTGTGCATTTCTATTAGTTCTATGATCTCGCTTTGTGTCGACTGCAGGCAGCTAAAGCTTTGTAAAAAAACGGGAACATGAAAATGCGACCTCCATTCTCTTACCTCTGGATGTCCGCTGTCAGCCAATGCGTCCGGCAGGTCCCTGTACCGGATCAATGAGTTGTCGCTTTTCCTCGCAACAACCTGGTGGAGATAAGTGGATTCGTTAAGGATTGAAAAGGCTCTGCAAATATTTTTTCTTTCCCAGGTAAAAACCGGCATTTCTGCTTTTAATGCAGCGCTGACCTGGATCTTCCCGATCTTAATTCCTCTCTCATTTAATTTCCGGATCACCTCACCGTGGTTTTCGTAGCCAATTGAAAAATGGCAAATATCGTAACACAGGCGTACATGCTCCTTCAGCATATTTTCGGCTTCTCCTTCTTTTACATTGAATCTTTCCTTTAGTACTTGTATTCCCAATGGAACAAGGCAGGATTCATACCAGGCGATAAATTCCTCGCCGCTCTCCAGCAGACCATCCGGCTCCGGCTCTATATCCAAATGCAGCAGCTTGCCTGTTTCCTTTTTGATGCGCACCAGTTGTTCTGTAACAGAAAGAATATTGCGGGTTGCTTTGCTTATCGCCTGGCCGGATTCATCAGGGTTCTTATAAGAGCGGCGATATCCTAATGGCGAAGTGGAAACGCCCCCATCCATTCCCTCCGGCGCCAGTTTTTCCAGCAGCCGGAATAAGCGCAGTGTGTAAGCTACTCTTTCTGCTGTTGTCCAGTCAGGTTGGTGAACATTTTCCTTAACGCGGGTATGGTGGAAGTTTCCATAAGGAAATCCGTTCATGGTAAATACATAAGCATCCTCCGTTCGCATCCATTCCTGAAAGGAAGCGAGATTATTTTCTTCGCTTAATTCAAGACTTGCCGCATTGGATAATCTCAGTCCAATTCCCATCGGCTGTTCAGGTGATACTTCTTTTTTAATGGAGGGAAAATGTTGCCTGAGGGCTGAAAAATGTTCGAGCCAGTGTTCACCCGGATGAATATTGGTGCAATAGCTTAGGTGTGAATTATTGAGCTGCATGATCTGAATTATAAGGGCTGTTGAAGGTATCTTTGCAAGTGTCTGGCCGCTTCGCCGAGCAGGGCCGGATCCATTTCATGAGCTTCTTCTCCCTGTCCTATTTCTTTTAGCAGCATTATCGTAAGCCTGCCACCCAGGTGTTCCCTGAATTCCTGCAGGCCCTGCAGGATAGGGCTCTGATCATTTTCTGCCATTGCCGCCGGATGTGTGATGGGCAAGCCAAGCTTTATGAAGAGCCGGATGATCCGTTCTGCTGCTGAGGCTGAAAGCCGGCCGCTCAGTTGAGAATAGATACTGTCCAGGCAGATCCCAATAGCCACTGCTTCACCGTGCAGTACTTCGAAATTGGTCAGCTGTTCGAGCTTATGCGCGCTCCAATGTCCAAAATCAAGCGGACGCGAGGATCCTGTTTCAAAAGGGTCGCCGCTGCCGATGTGAAGGATGTGAAGCTCTGCGCATCGCCTGATCAATTGCTTCATCGCCTGCAGATCCCTCGCGGCCAAGGCTTCTGCATGCGCTTCTATCCAGTCAAAGAAGCCAGCAACTTTGATGAGCGCAACTTTGATGGCTTCCGAAATTCCCGAGAGCCAGTGCCGCTCATTTAAGCTAAGCAGGAAAGACGCGTCGTTAAAAACTGCAACCGGAGGAGCAAAGGTTCCAAGGAAATTCTTTTTCCCCAGGTAATTTATTCCGTTCTTCACGCCAACACCTGAATCATTTTGTGACAGAACTGTTGTTGGAATACGGATGTGATTTATTCCACGGTGAGCGATTGCTGTTGAATAACCAACCAGGTCCAGCGCCGAGCCGCCGCCGATCGCAGCCACATAAGAATGCCGGTCGATGGAATGCCGGTTGATCCGATCAATAATTTTTTTAAAATAAACTTCATCGTTCTTCACAGTTTCACCACCGGGAAGGATCACTTTTTCGGAGATGAGCTGTACGTTAGTATGAATTGAGAAATAATCATCTATCTGCTGAGCAAGCGCAGGATGACAATCAATTACTCCCTGGTCGATGACGAAAAGAACTTTTTGTTTTGTTTCCGCATTTTGCTTCTGCCGGAAAAAATCCGAAAGAACAGGATTTGACCTGCTAAAAAGGTTCTCGGTAAAAAAAACCCTGTATTGAAAGTTGACGGAAAATGATTGTTGTATAAAGTCCATGGTTTTTTTGATTTTTGATCAGGTTACTGCGAACATTCTCGATAAACCCAGGGATAAAGGCAGCAACAGGAATATGAGCAAAGCAATATTAAAAGCGCCTGCAGAAGCGGCCCATGCGGCATTCATCAGGATCAGGCCTATTACACCTGCTTTAACAGCCTTCCCGATGTTCGGTCCCGAGGGTTCCTTCACGGCTCTCAGTAATGGCTGAAAGATCATTCCTAAAAAGGGAAGCAGGAATAGAACGGCAAACAGAGTTGTATTGTGATGAAAAGCATAAGTAAGGATCAGTCCTGCTGCCAGGATATAGAATGCTGCTGCTAAATACAGGGGCTTCCTGCTGCTGCCGTGTACTTCACCGCGGCTGATCAGGGTTATTGCAGCGATATAAATGAGGGGAACAAAAGCAATGTGCCAGGTACTGAAAACCGCGGCAGGGATGATACTGACGCCAAGCAGCAGGTTCAGCCCGCGGCAGATTCCCATGTTCAGCGGCCCTGTTAGCACATTGTGCTTGCTCCATTTATTGTAGCTCAGCGCAGCAAGCGCAATTAGTATGGCGCAGGTTCCTGCAAGGGTATTCACGAAAAAAGCGGAGCTTATCCCGAGCAGCAATAAAACGCTTCCTGCAAGAACTGCTTCTGTAAGAGTGATCGTTCCATTCGGGATCGGTCGCTCCGGTCGTTCAACACTATCCAGCTTATGGTCAAAAACGTCATTGAACACTACGCCTCCGCCATATAAACCCATTGTAGAAATGCACAGTAACAAGACGGGAACAAAAGCACCGGGCAACTGCGCTGTAAAAAAACCGGAAAGCGTTATCCCGGCGAGAACATCGGCCGCGGCAGTAACGCTGTTTGCCGGTCGCATTAACTTTAAGTACCCGATCCCTTTTTTCATACGACTAGCTTATGATCATGGATGATTTTTCGATCCTCGGCTGCTGTCCTCCTCTCAGGATACTATTGTTCTCGAAGCGCTGACTTTGATCAATTGATCCAGCAGAGTTGAAATCCGCTTCATTGATCTGACCGCTTTGTCCGAACGCAGTGATAGCATTGCGGTAAGTAACCAATTCTATTGCCTCAGAATTTATTCCTCTCATTTTCATCAGGGCCGCTGTTTTCGGAACAGCCAGCGGATCACTGATTCCCCAGTCGGCAGCTGAATTGATCATGATACGCTCCGCACCGTATTGCTTTACAATTTCCACCATTCGCTCATTCCCCATTTTTGTAAAAGGATAAATGGTGAATGCCGCCCAAAAGCCACGTTCCAATACTTCCCGCACGGTCTCTTCATTATTGTGATCGATAATGACCATGCCTGGATTCAGCTTATGCTCCAGGGCGATGTTCATACTCCGCTGCGTTCCGTTTTTTTTATCGCGGTGAGGGGTGTGAATTTGTACGGGTAAATTGGCTTTCAAAGCGAGCTCCAGCTGTAGCCGGTAATATTTTTCTTCTGCGGATGTCTGGTCATCAAATCCGATCTCCCCGATCCCTACTACGCCTTCTTTGTGAATGAACATGGGCAATAGCTCCATTACCTGGTCAGCAAGTTTCTCATTGTTCGCTTCGCGTGAATTAAGTCCGATGGTGCAATAATGCTTAATTCCGAATTGCGAGGAGCGGAATCTTTCCCAACCGATCAGGCTGCTGTAATAATCGCGAAATGTATCAAGCCCAGTGCGCGGTTGCCCGAGCCAGAAGGCGGGCTCAATTATCGCCCTTATTCCGGCATCAGCCATGGCCTGGTAATCATCCGTGGTGCGCGAGGTCATGTGTACATGCGGATCAAAGAAACGCATTCCTCTTATTGTTTCGGGATCCATGGGAATGCCTTTTTCTTTATTGACTTCCCTTTCGTTTAATGAGTGGTTGCTGCACATAATATGTTTTTTTATAAACTGCCCTTTGAAAACTTTTCTACCAATGGCCAGAGTCTTGGATTTACAGGTCGCCCCGCGGCGCTTCGTTCCTTTGCATAATCCGATAAGGTAAGCGCCAATTGAATGTTGGAACGCTCGTATAGCCCTACGATCCGTTCGGTGTCTTTTTCCGTGAAAAACGCTTTCAGTATCATTTGGTTCCATGCCGCCTCATCGAGCCATGCTGAAGGATAAGGATTGTCAAGCATGACAGCTTCCTGTACATTTCCAATATTGGAGCGGATCCCTTCTGCGCACTGTGACTTCCATTCTTCCGGATAAGCGAGAACAGGCAAGGCGGAATACAAAGCGACCAGCTCGTTCATTTCGGAATTTTTGAAAAGAGATTTAACACGTTCAATGTAAGCTCCTTTTTGAGATTGATCGATCTGCATGAGCAGCCAGACCCTGCATAAGCGGTCGAGGCTCCAGTTCCTGAGAGAAAAGCCGGGAAGAATTGTTTTGATCTGATCCTGTTCCTCTTCTGTTAACTGAATAATGGATTTACCTGTTTTTCTCTGCACCGAAGAAAAAAGGATATTCAGCAGGTCAGGCGAGCCGCTTTTTTCCTGGGCTCGCACTTCTTCCTGCAGCCATTCCCATACTTTTTCTCCCGTGTTTCTCCGGATGATGCTTGAAAAAATATGTTCCAGGACCGTGGATGTTTTTGTGTGCATGGATTGATCTGGTAGATGCTCTCAAATTTAATCTGAACCTCTTTGGACTTTAGTCCTTTTCGTTATTCAGGCTTTTTGAATA
>JBJMLS010000097.1:0-6890 GCA_045805185.1 Bacteroidia bacterium
GTATGCAGCATCCTGCCCGGCAATTACCATTACACGAACCGAGCCTACATACTGCGGAATATCAATTTTATGAGAAGCGGTTTCTCCTTTCTTCAATTTGAACGGACCGACAAACCTCACCATGGGTTTGAAACGTTGCGCGTTTGAAGCGGATTTATTATCGAGTCCTTCGTCACCACCAATAGAAAGGATACGTTGAAGGACGCTTCCCGAAGCGCCGATCACCATATCATAAATATCCCAGGTTTTAACTCCAAGCGCCTCTTTTGCGTAAAAGGAAGACCAGGGGTCAGGAGTTTTGAAACGTGTGAGATCAAGCAATCCGTCGTCAACAACTGCGAGTGTATACACCATTTCCTTTCCATTATCTTCAGAGACTTTCACCATCGCCGTACTTTCTGGCTTCCACACTTCCTCGCAGGAGATCTTCGGCTTAAGAATAGTGTTTTCATCTTTTACCAGGATCGGCACAACACCGTACAAACGGATCGGAAGATCGTTGAGCGCCTGCGCATGAGGCTGGATCAGGCTCGTATAGATGTATACATTAGGACTCATCTCGGCTGTTACTTCAAATTCATAGTCGGTAACTCCATTCTTTGTTTCCACCCACCAGGTTTTCAATACGCGCGAACCTGTTTCAATACTGATGAAGGCTCTTCCCTCTTTTGCTGATGGAATAGACATTTTAACTTTATCTCCTACTTTGTATTCTGTTTTATCTGTAGAGAAATTCAACATGCTTGCGCCTTCGTTTCCTTTCGGAGATTTCCCAGCCCAGCTTGGCCAATCGATGTAAAGTATCGTTCCCGTGCTGTGACCGCTTTCCGGATCTGTAACGTACACAAGGTATCTTCCCCATTCCGGCCTGTTCACCCGAAGCTTGAATGAACCTTTCCCACCTTCTGTACTGATATTGTCTTCGTAGATCGGTTTACGGTAATCGCTTCCCACATAAGATGAAACATCATCACTGTAACTATCCCACCACCAGCGCCAGTTCATTTTATAAACCTTTACGTTTACATTTCGGCTCACCGGATTTCCCTGCTCATCCACTGAAACGACTTCTACATTGTGATCCGTATCTGTTTCCAGGTAGGTTTCATTTTTCCCGGGCTTAGGAATTTTTACACCGACGTAGTGACTGTATGGAGACAAGGGCAAGCTGAACCTGTCCGTACTGAAAGCTCCTCCTTCTTCAAAGGCCCTTACCGTAAAATTCGCGGAAAGAAAACCCGGCGCTCCTTTCGTTCCGCTGATCGTTGCAGATACTGCTGTGTAACCTCTTTCATCAGTACGTCCGGTAAATATGGTTTGAGGTTCGGAAGTGAAAGACGCGATGGGACTATCGAATATAAATCCTTTGTAGTTTTTAAATTCAGTAGTAGTTGGCGTAAGTCCCATATCGATCTTTGCTTCCAGGTTCCTTCCCGGCGCACCATGGAGCCAGTCTACCTGCAGATCGCCTTTCAGCTCGCCATTTGCCGCATAGAGGACAGTAGCTTTGAAATCTAGGTTCAGCTTTAAACGATTAGGCATGATGGTTTCGATGCGGATGTTCTTTGTAAATGCCGCACCACCCACTCTTACTTTGGCTACATAATTTCCTGTCGGCGCATAGTTGTCTGTTTTTGTACGGAAATCATAGAAGCCCTCTACATTTTGCGTTTTCGTGATCTTCTGTACTACTTGTCCCATCGGATTGACAAGCTCCAGGGAAACGGGATGCAATGCGGGAATTGTTCCCAGCTTATCTTCAAGAATGAAAGAAAGGAAAAGGCTGTCACCCGGGCGCCACACACCACGCTCGCCGTAAATAAAGCCTTTCAGGCCTTTTTGTATCTCTGTCCCGTTAACTTCAAAGGTGCTCAGGCTGTTTGTAGCTCCGTCTTCCAATTTGAGGTAATTGCGCTCTTCGCCATTTCTTGCAAGGATGACAAAGGGCTTTTTCTTAAACTCCATTTTTACGATGCCATCAGCGCCTGTCTTCACAGTACTGAGAATTTGCTGCTGGTAATCGTAAGCCTCAATCGTTGCGCCCGCTATAGGCTTTGTGGTAATAAGATCTGCAGCAATGATCAGGAGAGAACCATCGTTGCCTTTTTTAGCCATGAGTCCGATGTTCGTTGCAAGAATATTTTTATTTACCGCCCTCGAGTTTCCATAATAAGAGGGTGTACAAGGGTTCTCGCGATCGCGGTAATTGTAATAGTCGTAATAATCGCCTTCGTACTCATCGTAATAATAATTTCCGTAATAATCCCAGTCCTTTTCATCCTCATCCATTTCATCTGATCCTTGCGAGGAAGCATTTTCGGAAGGATCATAAGCGGTAGAAGAAGTATCCCCGTCGCAATTGTAGATCGAATACGCCTTTTTGAAGTTCATTGAAATATTATAAATGGCTCCCGGCTCCGCGCTTACCAGTTTCGATAGATCGAGTGCGTATTTTGTCCATTTATTCTTCGGTAGTGAACCTATGCTGCTCAATAAGATCTTCTTTTTAAGCACTACTTTTCCCACACGTGCCAGTTCGCGATTGCCTTCCAGGTTGTTCACCTGCAGGAACTGCAGCATGTTACTTTCATAAATTTTGGTGATCTTGATATCCACCGCATTTATATTCACCGCTTCAAAAGGGAACACAAGCCCTTCTGAGCTTGGCAATATTGTTCCTTTACCTTTTACTTTAATCGCGGGCTTAAGCTCTTCAAAGATCACCTGGAAAGACTGAATATCGGTAAATAACTTTCCTTTGGCGTTCTTTACGGATTGATCGAGCGTGATCGTCTTTGTTCCAGCCATCCGGGCTGTTGGAAATATTTTTATCTCATTCTCCGAAATTGACCAGGTAAAATTATTGTTAGCTGCAGTGGGATTGTTTCCATAATACGAATTATTGGAATTATCATTTCCGGAAATACTGATGAGCCCTTCGAGGTTTTGTCCGGCTTGCAGAATGTCTGAACACTGAAGTGTGACCACTTGCTCAGGGTCATGATCTACTTTCACATTCATTACTGTAAATTCGTCCAGGGAAGGGATATTTATTTCCATGGAAGAATTCTCTTTTGCCTGGATCGCTTCACCCATCCATACCAATGAGAGCAGTGATCTCTCTTTCGATTTCACCACATCGTCCACAACATAGCGGTGTTGCGTGGAAGACTCATGATTCCAGCTGATCTTTAAAGAATTTCCCAGTTGAGAAGCGATCAGGCATTTTTCCACTTGTGCGTTATCGGCGATGTCGGCGGTAGTTAATATCCCGGAAACCTGCAGCACTTTAAAATCGCTTTTATCCTTCACCAGATAACCTTCCACCTGCACATCGATCGCCTGTGGAATTGTCTGAAAATCGAATTCAAATTTTCTGAGCTCAGCCGGGACCTCGGAAACTTTTCCCAATCTGAATGTTACGGAATATAACTGATCCTGCTTTAAGCGTTCGGCAGGCTTAAACTCAACAGTATTATCATCCAGCCATACAATTTTACCATCGATGCCAGGTGAGAAATCAAACAGGTCATTGTCCAGCTCCGTATTTTTCACAGCAGCTGCGGCCGAAGGACTTTGCAGTACCACCCTCACTTTTGTCTCAGTTGAGACATAACCCGAGGTAAATGCCGAAATAAATTCTTTGAATGCAGGATCAACCTTTCCATGCCGCGCTTTTCCATGAGATTGGGTCATAAAGGGCATGGCAATAAATAATCCTACCGTTAATGCTACAATAGCAATTAATAAGCGTTTTGACATATTGTAATGGGTTTAATTTGAACCGAAATTAGGAAATATACCAGTAGGTTCAACCTGAGTTACTTCAGGGTGGTACAGACCCTTCAAGTTGTTTGGCTGAGCAAATCGGGAGTGCCTCCATTTAAAATATTCCGTTAAGCATTTCAAACTTACATTGATCCTTTCTTAAAAATAATTAGAATTCATTAAATATCAATTACTTCAGTTCGTAGATTATTTCCTTTCTTACGTCGAAAAAGCAGGTAGAGAATGCTAAAAATTGATATTTTTGTTTAAAACCCTTGTCGACTTTGAAAAGAACTACTCCGCTTAAGAATAGCATTACCTGGTTCTGCAGTTTTTTGATGAATACAACCGGGATCATAAAGAAATCGACGCTTCTCATTTTACTTTTTGTTTCCTTCGCTCTTTCTTCGGCCACAATAACCAGCCTTGCATCGGGTAACTGGGCTACTGTAGGTACCTGGTCAACAGGAACTGTACCCGGAGCCGGGGACATTGTCATTGTTGCGGCAGGCCACACCATCACAATGAACGGTAATTCCGGGACCTGTCTTTCTCTTACTGTTAATGGCACGCTTAACTGGACGCAAGCCAGAACCACGAATGTTGGAATCGGGGGCTTAACTTTAAACAATTCGAGTTCAGTTGGTGGCACGGGAAATGGGGTGCTCAATGTTGCCGGAACACTCACTGTTCCTGCCGGAGCCAGTACCACCATTTCTGATCTTGACTTTATTATCTCCGGAAATACATTTATAAGCGGGTCAATTACATTCAGCTCTGTCCAGGGAACAAAGTCTTTTACAAATGTAACGATCAATTCCGGGGGTTCCTGGGGCACTACAGCAAACGAAACTACAGATGTGAGCGGAGACTTCACCATGCTGGGTGGAACCATTAACGGAACATCCACCGACAGGTTGAACATTACCGGAAATTTTCTTATTTCATCCGGTACAAATCTATTGAGTCGCTGCAGGCTTGTAGTTTCAGGAACCACTACTGTTTCGGCCACGCTTAATATTACCAACGCTACAGGCAACAAAACATTAAATAACCTGGTAATCACCTCAACCGGAGTTTTTAATTGTGCTGTTGTTGAAACATGGACGATACAGGGTAATTTTTCAAATGATGGTGTTTTTACCTCCAATACGGGTATCTATACATTTTCCGGTGCAGGAAAAACATTCAGTGGAGCAGCGAACGCAACCTTCAATGGCAATCTTACCTGCAACGGCTCGATCACGAACAATGGAATAGTAACGGTAGCTGCGGCCCTTGATGGAACCGGATCGTGGACACAGGGTAGCGGAACGCTTAATGTGGCATGTGTAGATGCTAATTTTTCTGTTTCAACCTTTGGCGCTTCAGGCGCAGGCAACACCGTAAATTATACACTTGCCGGCGCACAAAATGTCAGAAATCCAACCGGCTCCATTTATCATCACCTTGGCCTCGCAGGAACAGGAACCAAATCATTAACAGTAGCAACCACATGCAATGGAAATGTTACAATAAGCAGCACTTTTGACGTAACGGCCAGTAACTTTGCGCTGAACGTCGCCGGCAACTGGTCAAACACCGGAACCTTTACACCACGAGCCGGAACAGTTACCTTTAACGGAACAAGCGCTCAGACTGTTTTCCACTCTTCTACTGAAACATTTAATATTCTTGTGTTCTCCGGAGCAGGTAACAAGACCCAGCTGGGTAATTTTTCCGCTAGTGGAAACCTGACCATTAATGCAGGATCAGGAGCCTTAATTGGCAATGGCTTTAACATTACACTTTTGGGGAACTGGCTCGACAATTCTTCCTTTACTCCTGGCAGCGGAACGGTTACTTTCAATGGCGGGGCTGCCCAAACCATACAACGTACGGGAGGGGAAACATTCAATCACCTGAGCTTTTCGGGTGCGGGAACAAAAACATTGAATTCCGCGATCAGTGCAAGCGGGAACATTACCATTAATGCTGGTTCAGGTGCATTTATCAGTAATAACCTTGCCGTATCATTAGCGGGCAACTGGACAAACGGCGGAACATTTACGCCCGGCACCAGCACAGTTACCTTTAATGGAACTGTTGCGCAAACAATTGGCGGAACAGTTATCACAGCTTTTAGGGGACTAACGATAAGCAACTCCGCAGGAATTAGTCTGAGCATTAGTACTTCGGTTGCCGGAGCATTAACTTTTACTTCAGGTGTAATCACAACAGGGGCGAATAAAGTGACCATTACCAGCACAGGTTCAGTAGCCGGCGCCGCAACTTCACGTTTTGTAAATGGCTCCCTCGAAAAAAATGTAGCCACAGGAGCGAATGTAACGCGTACATACGAGGTCGGTTCAGGTAGCACGGACTATCTTCCATTAACGGTAGTATTTGCCAGTGTAAGTGTTGCCGGAAACATTACTGCTCTGGTAACTTCAGGTGATCACCCGAGTATTGCGACTTCCTGCATAGACCCGGCAAAAAGTGTGAACCGTTACTGGACACTGAGCAATAGCGGAACTACATTTACAAATTATTCCGCCACCTGCAATTTCCTGGCAACTGATGTTGATGCCGGATCTACTCCCGCCAATTTTTTAATGTCCAAATTCAGCGGGGGGATCTGGACCTACGCCCCGGTTCAGGTAGCTGCTACAGCCACTACTAACCAGGGATCGGGAATAACTTCGGTTGGCGACCTCGCCATGGGAGAAAAAAGCGTCCCTTTGATCGGCACTCAACCTTCAAGCACTTCCTATTGCAATGGCACTAATGCAAGCTTCTCTGTAGTGGCAACAGGTATCGGCTTAACTTATCAATGGCAATTGAATAGTGGCGCAGGCTTTAGCAACATTGCAAATGGCGGGATCTATTCCGGAGCAACAACCGCCAGCCTTTCCATTACGCCGGTCAGTCTTGCCATGAGCACTTATCAATACAGGTGCGTTATTGTGAGTACCTGCGGAACTACGGTTACCACTTCAGCTGTAGTGCTAACTGTGAACCCGAACCTTCCGGTCAGCGTTTCTATTTCAGCTGCACCTTCCACTACAATTTGTTCGGGAACCAATGTTACATTTACCGCTGTTCCGACCAATGGCGGCGCTGCACCTTCTTATCAATGGAAA
>JBJMLS010000098.1:0-7312 GCA_045805185.1 Bacteroidia bacterium
AGTTGGAGACTTGCAGACTAGTGAATAATTCTGAAAGTCTCCAATTCTTAATTAAGCTATAGTAATTGTCTTGTCCAGGTACACATCCTGTATGGCATTAAGCAATGCGACCCCGTCTTTTACCGGCTTCTGGAAAGCTTTGCGACCGGAGATCAGACCCTGGCCACCAGCGCGCTTATTGATCACGGCTGTTGTAACCGCTTCTGCAAAATCAGAGGCTCCTTTGCTTTCACCGCCGCTATTGATCAGTCCCATGCGGCCCATGTAGCAATTAGCTACCTGGTAACGGCAAAGATCGATTGGGTGATCTGTGCTAAGCTCTGAATATACTTTTGGATGAGTCTTTCCGAAGTTCACAGCTGTGTATCCGCCGTTCTTATCCGAAAGTTTTTGTTTGATAATATCTGCTTGAATGGTAACTCCTAAATGGTTGGCTTGTGAAGAAAGATCGGCAGCGGTATGGTAATCCACGCCATTTACTTTAAATGCGTTATTGCGCGTATAACACCATAGAATAGTCGCCATTCCCAATTCATGGGCCCGTTCAAATGCTTCCGCCACTTCTACGATCTGGCGACCGGATTCCGGTGAGCCGAAATAAATGGTGGCGCCAACGGCAACTGCGCCCATGTTCCAGGCTTCCTCCACAGTTCCGAACATGATCTGGTCGAACTTATTGGGGTAAGAAAGGAACTCATTGTGATTGATCTTAACGATAAATGGAATTTTATGCGCGTATTTACGGGCCACAGAAGCAAGCACGCCATAAGTTGAAGCCACCGCATTGCAACCGCCTTCTACGGCAAGCTTAACGATATTTTCCGAATCAAAGTAAATGGGATTAGGCGCGAATGAAGCCCCTGCACTGTGCTCGATCCCCTGGTCGACAGGTAAAATGCTCATATAGCCTGTACCGGCAAGGCGACCAGTATTGTATAGCTGGTGAAGGCTCCGCAGTACTTGTGGATTGCGATTGGTTTGAGCGAAAATCCGGTCCACAAAATCGGCTCCGGGCTGATGAATATTTTCCTTTGCAATAGTCTTGCAGGTATGATTCAAAAGTGTATCCGCCTGCGCTCCTAAAAGCTCGCTTATCCTTGTAATATCAATAGCTTGCGACATGGTATATGTACTTGAGTTAAGGGTGCAAAGCTAATAAAAAAAATTACATGAAAAAGTGGTTTTTTTGATAATTAAATAAGGGTGTTTTTGCGCTAAAATTCTTTGTTTTCACTCATTTTCAATCAAAAAAATCAAAAAATCGTTCAAAAGTCAATGATTTACATAATTCTGGCTTGTCCGCTGTTTGCTGAAAATAGATAAGTTTTCACCCGGAAGGGATGCACAGGGAAGAAGTGCTCAGTAAAAGCTATAGTAAACTTTCGTGATCCGGATCGACTTATTGACATGATCCCGGTTGAGAAAGGACTTTACCTTGTTGTCCGCTTCATCAAATAGATAGCTGAGCTCATTGAGCAGGGTTTCGCTTTTGTATTGTTTTTCGGTAAGGATGTTTCCCCGCTCATCGTATTCGTAAGTATCCTTAATGTTGATCTGTCCGCCGGAATTGGAAGAATAGTTTTTCTCAACCAACTGGAACTTGTCATTGTAAATAAATTTTGTTTCCTGGCTGATCCAGGTAACGGTAAAGGATTCGTTGAAGAGTAAAGGCTGACCCTTTTCATTTACATTCACAATGATCTCTTTGAAGATCCTTCCCTCATCATTCAGACACTTTTTCTTGTATTGTCGTTCCCCGGTTTTCTGGTATTCAAACTTCTCTTCAGAAAGTATATTTTGAACGCCCAGCATGAACATGCTTTTATCGCCGCTGCTGTTGGTTTCCTTTGCGCGCATCTCCCTGATCACCTGACCGTCGGTATTGTAGTCGTAATAGGTGGCTTCGTAATAGATCCCGTCATTATAACGCTTCAGCTTTAAACGGCTCATTTCATCGTAATAAAAACGTGTTGAAATGGTGTCATATTCGTATTCATTCTTATAAATAATTCCGCCATTACTGATCTTTCGCCTGTGCCGGTAAACTGGTTTGGTCCTGTATTCCTTCACAACTGTCTTGCTGATGACCGTATAGTAAAACCTGATCAATCGTCCTTCTTTATCAAATTCATAATTATGGATCAGTCCTTTATCAACCGCTACTTCCATATCCTTTTTATCTATGATATCGAAAGTGATCGTTTTGATCCGGTGACTTTTGATATAATCGAAATTAAAGTTAGGATACTTGTCAAAACCGTTATTGGTGGAAGGTAAGATGAGCTGTGCTTTCCCCGGTAGAAAAAGGAACAGGACAAGAATACTACTTAGTGAAAAAATACGCTTCAATTCATTTGCTTTAGCGCCTCTTCAGTGCTTTCTGCCGGTAACCCGCAGGTGTGGTCTTTACAAACGTAAATGAGGGATTTCCCTTCAACAAACCTGTTTTTCAGCAGAGGCAGCTCGGATGGCTGTTTTCCTAAGGCAAAGATGCTATTTGGATGGTAATGCTTCCTGAAGGCTAAAAACATTTCATCAACATTTTTACCAACAATGGCCACTTCGTGAAACGGATGTATGACATCCAGCATAAGGATGCCCCAGTTGCTATAGCCCGGACCATAATTCACCAATTCATCGCTAATGTTATGAAGCATTCTCAGCGCCGTTTCTTCATAAGGCTCATGAAGGTAGAGTTTTGCTAAATACCAAAGGTTCCTTGCCATTTGTGACGTAGAGGCGGGGATAACATTATCGCTCAATTCAGTTTTTCGAGCAATAAGAGCTGTATCCTCATCGGAAGTAAAATAGAACATACCGCTCTTCTTGTCAAGAAAATGCTCAATCGCATAATCGCAGAGCTGTCTTGCAAATCCGAGCCAGTCTTCATGTCCCGTACATTGGTACAATGCAAGAAAGGCGTCAGCGGTAAAAGCGTAATCTTCCAGGAAGCCATTGATCGTTGACTTCCCGTTTTTATAACTGTGGAAAAGACCTCCTTCATCCCGCAATTGTTTCTGGCGGATGAACATGGCATTGCGGATCGCTACCTGCAGAAAACGATCCTCGCCAAAAACTTTATAAGCGTCACAGTAAGCCTTTAACATCAAGCCATTCCAGGAGGTCAGGCATTTATCATCTAAACCTGGCCTTACGCGTTTCTCACGAACTTTCATGAGCCTTGAAGTTGCTGATGCTATTTTTTCTTTTAATTGTCCGACCGGAATGTGATATTTCAGGGCGATCTCCTGATCACCTTCTTCTCTTAGTAAAATGTAATTGTGGTGTTCCCAATAACCTTTATCATTCACATTATAATAATCCGCGAAGAGCGCGAAATCATCTTCCAGGATCTTTTTGAGCTCTTCCTGCTGCCAGATGTAGAATTTCCCCTCTTCACCTTCGCTGTCGGCATCCAGTGCAGAGTAGAAGCTGCCATCAGCTGAAGTTAGTTCCCGTTCAACAAAGTCAATTGTTTTATAAACGACCTCTTTATACAATTCATTGGGTGCAGCCTGGTAAGCTTCGGCATAAAGACTAATGAGCTGGGCATTGTCGTAGAGCATTTTTTCAAAGTGGGGCACTTTCCAGATCCCATCAACGGAGTAGCGTGCGAAGCCTCCGCCAAGCTGATCAAAGATCCCGCCGTAAGCCATTTTTTTCAGGGTCAGATCGACGTGTTTCTGAATACTCACATTATTGGTGAAATGCGCATACCGCAAGAGAAACACATAATTATTGGGTAAGGGAAATTTTGGCGCTTTATCCGGTCCGCCATTTACATTGTCCAAACGCTTGCTCCAGATCTTAACGCTTGCGTCGAGAAATTCCATATTAAATTCCCTGGGCTTTAAATTCTGGTTGATGAGCTCTGTTTTTATAATGCCATTTGTCAATTCCTGCGCATATCCTTCTACTTTTTCCTTATCCTTATTGTAGAGGTCCGCAAGGTTCATCAGTACATTTATCCATTGCTGCTTTGGATAATAAGTTCCTCCGTAAATGGGTCTTCCGTCGGGAAGGGCAAAACAATTCAGGGGCCAGCCGCCATGCCCGGTCATCAATTGCACAGCAGTCATGTACACCTGGTCAATGTCCGGGCGTTCTTCGCGATCGACTTTAATACAGATGAAATACTCATTCATGAGCTTTGCCACTTCTTCGTCCTCAAAGCTCTCGTGTTCCATAACGTGGCACCAATGACAGGCGGAATAACCGATGCTTACCAGGATCATTTTATTTGCTTTGCGGGCTTTTTCAAGCGTTTCATCGTTCCACGCGTGCCAGTTCACAGGGTTGTGCGCATGCTGGAGCAGGTAGGGACTTGTTTCACGGATGAGGTTGTTGCTGTATTTCATAGAAGAGTAAAAGTAAAAAAATAAGTTCGGACGGAATTATATTTTTCGGTTCAGATAATGCCTGTGTTTTGCTTTCCTGGTTCTTATGTTCCTGAATATAAACCTGAGTTATTAACTCTTGTTAACAGCATTTCCAATAATGGCGCATCCTTCGTAACTTTATTGCTTAATTTTTCCTCTGCAATGTTTTTAATATTTGATACAGAAACTACGGGTTTGCCCCGTAATTATAATGCTCCTTTAACTGATTTTGACAACTGGCCAAGGGTGGTACAGGTGGCCTGGCAGTTACACGACTCATCAGGGATGTTGCTGCATTCCAAAAGCATTATTATCAAACCCGAGGGTTTCACTATTCCCTTCAATGCAGAACAGGTGCATGGCATCAGTACGCAGCGCGCTATGGAAGAGGGATTATTGCTGAAAGACGTATTGCTGGAATTCGCCGATGTGGTAAAACAAACGCAATACCTGGCGGGACATAACATCGAATTCGATATCAATATCCTTGGTGCTGAATTTTTACGCATGCAATTGCCGAATTTTTTTGAAGGCAGAGCGGTAATAGATACAAAGAATGATCAAACTACTGAGTTTTGTGCGATCCCGGGAGGTAAGGGGGGAAAATTCAAATGGCCGACCTTAACTGAGCTTTATACTAAACTATTTAACGAAGGATTTGCAGAAGCGCACAACGCAGCATTTGACGTTAATGCAACTGCAAAATGTTTCTTCGAGGTCATCAGGCGGAGAATCATCAATGTAAAAGAATTGAGCGCTGAGCAAGCGCTTGCGGTGATCTATGACGCCCCTGATCTTTCGGAATTGCTGGAGTATGAGTTAGAGTTGAAGAAGAAGAAGAAGTTGAGTTCGGCTCCGCTCACTCAACAGGGTTCGGCTCAGCGGGATGTGGCAACGCCATTGGAGCGGAGTCGAAACGGAACTGAGATTAAATTTTCTCACCTGCACAACCATTCCCAGTTCTCCGTGTTACAGGCAACCAGCGATATTGACGAGATGGTGAAACGCGCGATCGATTATGGTTCTCCTGCATTGGCGATCACCGATCACGGAAACATGTACGGGGCATTTTTGTTTTGGCAAAGCGTAGACAAGCAGAACAAAGGAATTAAGGCCCATAACGAAGCCATTGTTAAGGGAGAAAAGCAGGGAGAGAAAAAACAGGAACTGAAGGGGATCATTGGTTGTGAATTATACATTTGCCGCGACCATAAGGAAAAATCAAAACAGGATAACGGTTATACGCAGGTTTTTCTCGCAAAGAACAAAGAAGGTTATCAGAATCTTTCCAAATTAAGCTCCATCGGTTTTACAGAAGGATTCTATTATGTGCCGCGCATCGATAAGAATGTGCTCTCGCAATACAAGGAGAACCTGATCGCAACAACAGGATCACTCAGTTCTGAAATTCCAAGTCTCATTTTAAATGTGGGCGAACAGCAGGCTGAAGAAGCTTTTGTATGGTGGCACCAGCAGTTCGGAGAGGATTTCTACGTTGAGCTTAACCGTCACAAATTACAGGAGGAAGAGCATGTGAACCGGGTGCTTCTCGAATTTGCGAAAAAGTACAATGTAAAGTATCTTGCCGCCAACAGTAATTATTATATCGATAAGAAAAGCGCCAACGCGCACGATGTATTGCTCTGTGTAAAGGACGGCGAATTACAGGAAACACCGAAGGGACGGGGCAGGGGCTTTCGTTACGGTTTCCCGAATGATGAATTTTATTTTAAAACTCCTGCGGAGATGCAGGAGATCTTCAGCGATCTGCCTGAAGCATTGGAATGCACCAATGAGATTGCAGATAAGGTAGAGTCCTTTAAGCTTGGCCGCGATGTGCTTCTTCCGAAATTTGCTATCCCTGAGGAGTTCAAAGATGCGCGCGACCTTGATCCGAACGACGAAGGAAAAGGGAACCGTGGTGAGAACGCTTACCTGCGTCACCTGACCTATGAAGGCGCGAAGAAGCGTTACCCTGAAATGACGCCCGAGATCCAGGAGCGGATCGATTTTGAACTGGCTACGATTGAACGCATGGGTTTCCCAGGTTACTTTCTTATCGTTTCCGATTTCACCACTTATGCAAGGGACAATGGTGTTTCTGTAGGGCCTGGCCGTGGATCAGCGGCAGGTTCTGCTATTGCATATTGTTTAGGTATTACCAATGTGGATCCGATCAAGTTCGATCTCCTCTTTGAGCGTTTCTTAAATCCGGATCGTATTTCCATGCCCGATATCGATATTGACTTCGATGATGAGGGACGTGGAAAAGTTATAAATTATGTGATCAATAAATACGGCGCTAACCAGGTGGCCCAGATCATTACTTATGGCAGCATGGGCGGTAAATCCGCGATCAAAGATGCTGCGCGCGTATTGAACCTGCCTTTGTCAGAAGCGGAAAAATTGACCAAGGCTTACCCGGAATCATTAGAGGCTTCATTGAAGGATCTTCTGCAGCCGGGCGAGATCAATAAAAAATACTTAGAGAAAATAAAGGACAGGCGCGAGGTAGTGGAGCAATCGCATAACTTCCGTAAGCTGTCAGAGGGAAATTCTCTGCAGGCTACGACGCTTCAGCTGGCTTATGAACTGGAAGGCTGCGTGCGCAACACCGGTATCCATGCTTGCGGTGTGATCATTACTCCTGATGAGCTTTCCAAATTCGTTCCTGTAACCAAGGCGAAAGATGATGTGATGCTGGTAACCCAGTTCGATAACTCGGTTGCAGAATATGCGGGCCTGCTGAAGATGGACTTTCTTGGCTTGCGTACGCTCACGATCATTAAGGATGCTTTGCGCAATGTGAAGTACAGGCACAATATTGAGATCGATATCGACGCGATAGATTTCGAGGATAAGAAGACCTACGAGCTGTTTCAGCGCGGTGAAACGAACGGCATTTTCCAGTTTGAAAGTCCCGGTATGCAAAA
>JBJMLS010000099.1:0-3766 GCA_045805185.1 Bacteroidia bacterium
TGTGACGCGTTGGGCCGGCTTGTAAAAGAACTTAGTACCTTTGACAATCTTATTGAATTAAGCAGCGCAGAGCTGGGCAGCGGCCTTTACTTTGTACGCGTAAACATTGTCAGCGGAACCGTTCCGGCACAGATAACAAAAAAATTAGTCATCACTAAATAAAGATTTGCCATGTCAGTTTTAAAAAAGATCAGTTTACTTCTAATCCTCAGCATTTGTGTTCTCTCCTGCAAAAAAGAAGGTCCGGGCGGAAAAGCGAAGGTCATAGGAGTGGTCGCTCATCACGGAGTAGTAGTGCCCGGTGCAACAGTGTATATCAAATACGGAGCGACCGATTTTCCAGGCAATGATATTTCGGTATACGAAAGATCTTACACTGTGGATCAGAATGGCAATTACGCCATCGGCAGCCTGGTAAAAGGCAATTACTACCTGTATGCGGTAGGATACGATACCGATGCCCAGGGCATCACTGAAAAACTGACCGGGGGCGTTGCAATTACTCTTACAAAAAAAGAAAGTAAATCGCAGGACATCGCGGTTACCGAATAGTTCTTCCCGGCTCTTCCGGGAATATGTACCATGAAAGCAGTTTCACATCAGCTCTTTCTCCTCTTCCTGCTCAGTGCGGCTTTATCGTCCTGTGTAAAAGAAAGCGATAAGATCGACACGAAAGATTATCCCGAAGTGGTCGGAAAGATCATCCGGGGAAGATGCGCAACTTCAGGTTGTCACAACGACGCCAGCTACGATGCCGCCGGGGGATTGAACCTGAGCACCTGGGAAGACCTCTTTAAAGGAACCCGCACAGGAGCAAGCGTGATCCCTTACCGGGCGGACTACAGCCCCTTCCTGTACTTTGTAAATACTTATGCTGATCTGGGTCCGGTTAATGTGCCTACCATGCCCTATGGCAAAGCTGCATTGAGTCGTGACGAAGTTATACAGCTCCGCGACTGGATCAACCAGGGCGCCCCGAACAGCGACGGTTTTGTAAAATTCTCGGATAATCCGAACCGCTCTAAGTTTTATGTCGCCCATACTGCCTGTGGCGTGGTAGCGGTATTTGATGCGGCCACCCGCTTACCGATGCGTTACATTACCGTGGTAAAGAACGGGGAACAATGCACCCCTCACCTCGTAAGAATTTCACCCGATGGAAAATACTGGTACGTATGCTTTAATTCCGGCGGCGCTTATTTACGGCGCTACAATACAAGCGACGATAGCTTTGCTGGAGAGCTGCTTCTCGGCACGGGAGAATGGAACACTTTTGCCATCACACCCGATTCAAAAAAAGCCTTCGTGATCGATTGGTCGCAAAATGGAAAGATCGCCACCTGCGATCTCCAGAACATGATCCTTAGCGATACTACCAAGTACCAGTATTATCCGCATGGGTCAGCGGTTTCACCGAATGGTAATTTTTTATACGTTACGGCAACTCAGGGAAATTTTTTATATAAGATCACGATCTCCGACGGCAGCGTGGACTGGGTGGCGCTTACCGGTTCAACAGGCATTCCCGGTCAGCCCAGCAATACATTTAATCCGCATGATATTATTTTTTCGCCCGACGGCTCTAAATATTACGTTAGCTGCCAGACTGAACATACTGTAAGGGTATTCGACGCTGTCACTGACGACCTCATCACTACCATTGCCATTGATGGCTCAACACTGGAAATGAGTATCTCGCCCACAAAGAACCTGATGTTCGTGAGCAGCTGGGATTCGCCGCATTTTGCAGGCGTAGTCGGCGCTGTAGCAGTTATCGACATTACAACAAATACGCTGAACGCAGCAACTCCTTACATTAATGCCGGAACACAGCCCCATGGAATTGCAGTAGATGAAGCGAGGGGACAAGTATATGTTGCCAACCGGAACATCGATGTAACAGGTCCCCTGCCCCATCACAGCAGCGTGTGCGGAGGAAGGAACGGTTACATCACCTACATTGATCTGAATAGCCTGCAACTCCGGTCAGGAAAAACAGAGATCTCCGTAGACCCTTATTCCATTGCCCTGCGACCATGAACACCGATGAACTGAATGATATTGTACTTTTCGACGGAGTTTGTAATTTCTGCGACGCCTCCATACAATTTATTATCCGGCATGAAAAACAGGCAAAATTAAATTTCGCCTCTCTTCAATCGCCAACCGGGCAGGCGCTATTGAAAAAATACGGTCTTGCGGATAAAGGGATCGACAGCGTTGTTTACATTAACAATGGAAGAGCCTATGTTAAATCTTCTGCCGCGCTGCAATTAACACGGCTGCTAAAAGGATTATATCCACTGCTTTTTGGATTTATCATTGTTCCTCCCTTTATCCGGAACGCGGTTTACGATTACATAGCCCGCAACCGCTACAAGTGGTATGGAAAAAAAGATTCCTGCATGATGCCATCTCCCGAATTAAGAAAAAGATTTATTGATCTTTGATCCCCGCAAAAAAAATCTCCTCCCGGTTAACAGGAGGAGACCACTTAAAAAATTTTATGTTCCACTTTCGCGAACCGTTTTTCAGGTCCGCTTTTTTCTTGTTCCATAAAATTCTAAAAATGCTTTGGGTTCGGGCGGGATGGCATTGACCTGGATCTGCTCGGCCCGCTTGAGCCTTAACAATGAAAACTGTTGGGCCATATACGCTGAAGTGATCCAGGCAACTTCATCTGTGTATATGAACGCATCGGTGTACGAATCGTAGAACATGTCCATTTTAGGAAAGTACACATAACGGGCCTTTAGCTCTTTAGCTGCCCAATAGGGCGTCCTGTAATGATGCACCATGTTCACTTTGTAATGTGCCCCGGGAAAGCTCACCGTCATGAACGGTGCAAGTCCTTTCCCGCGATACACATTTATCGTATGCCTTTGTTTATGCCCCACGCCTTTAAATTCGCCGCGCTCTTTCTCTCTGGCACTCATGCCTCCGGAGAAAGTCAGCATGATCGCTGCGAATATGGTTATGAGGGTTTTCATGATTTCTTTTCTTATTCTCTTTTTACTGTGTCGATACGTCTTCGAATCCTGGTGTTGGGCTGTTCCTTTTTACCACAGTGATCGCAGGGCGGAAAATATAACTTGGACCAGCTGTTTCTTCACCACTCAGGGAAACAGAGAGGGCGCTGTTAAAGTCGATCCTTACATCTGTCTTAGCGTGGTTATGGATCGTATAACCGGAAGGCATTATTACCAGCAATCCGCGCGGAGCATCTACTTTTAACGGATAATATTGTCCCTTGAACTTAACGGAGTTCTTCTGACCGGCCATCAAACGCATAAACGTTATTTTACCTGCCGGAATACCGCTTTCTTCCGAAAGGAGAACCCCTGTGCTGTGAAGCTTAAGTAAATTATAAACACCGGAGCTTGTTTTTATAAAATGCCATCCGGGGGTTTCGTTGTCTACATATACTTCTACTGTTTGAATGTCGAGGTTTACCTCATCGTAATTTGCTCCCATAGCGTCTTGTATGAATAATTCAAATGCACCCTTTTCCGTTGGGGAAGTGGGTATCATTTCTACTTTTCTACACGATGATCCTAGTCCTATTCCGGAAACTACCACCGCAATTGTCAGAAGTCTTTTTAATGCTTTCATGGTTTTGTTTTTTTAATTGTTTACACCGCCGGAACGAAACGTATGCCAGCCGAAATAAATTATTGGAAAGCACATCATTAAGTTCTGAAGAGCCATTCAACTCTTCCCACTTTGAGAAGACTGCTGCCTTATTTGGAAATTTTAATTTAAAAAA
>JBJMLS010000100.1:0-14419 GCA_045805185.1 Bacteroidia bacterium
AAATCGCGGGTGCCTTTGGGAACAAATGGTTTTTGCATAAATCGGAATAAAAGGTAAAAATACAAATTCCCGGCTAAATATCCGGTTCACCTACCGTTCATAACACTTAACCGACTTCCCGAATAATTTAATAAAGGAAACTTTGTAGTCGAAAATAGTTTCCTTAGTTTTGCCCCGGAATTTAAAACCAGGTCATGAAAAATTTTGCCCGCACATTTTTATTTGTCATTTTGTTTCTAAGCTTTTCTTTTTTTTCTGTAGGGCAGGAACGTTTCACCATTAGCGGATATGTAAAAGACGCGAAGAATGGCGAAGCTATTATTGGCGCGAACGTTTACCTGAAAGGCACTTCTATCGGCGCATCTACCAATGTCTATGGATTTTATTCACTCAGTCTCCCGGCGGGGAACGATAGCGTCACCATTTCGTATATCGGATATACCGTGCAGACAAAGGTAATTGAACTGAATAAGAATACTACCCTGAATGCGGAACTTGAGGAAGAATCAACTAACCTGAACGAAGTGGTGATCAGTTCGGAGAAAGAAGACGTGAACGTAAAGTCGATGGAGATGAGCGTAACCAAGCTTGATATAAAACAGATCCAGAAGATCCCTGCGCTTCTTGGAGAAGTGGATGTGATACGCAGTATCCAGCTTCTTCCTGGTGTAACAACGGTTGGCGAAGGCGCAAGCGGCTTTAATGTCCGGGGAGGAAATATTGACCAGAACCTGGTGTTACTGGACGAGGCGCCGGTCTATAACTCATCTCACCTTTTTGGATTCTTTTCTGTGTTCAATCCCGATGCCGTTAAGGATGTAAAACTGATCAAGGCGGGAATTCCGGCGCAATACGGCGGACGATTATCTTCCATACTGGATATTCGCATGAAAGAAGGTAACAATAAGCAGCTCCAGTTGAACGGAGGTATCGGGACCATTTTCAGCCGTTTCAGTATTGAGGCGCCGATCCTCAAAAACAAGGCTTCTTTTATTCTTGCGGGAAGAAGAAGCTATATTGATGTACTTGCGAAACCTTTCCTGGCCAAAAAGCAGCCAGATCTCAAAGACGCGAAATTTAATTTTTACGACCTTACTGCCAAAGTAAACTACAGGATCAATGATAAGAATACTATTTTCCTGAGCGGTTATTTTGGAAGGGACGTGTTTGGCGCAGGTTTCAAATTCAACTGGGGAAATACAACTTCTACGCTTCGCTGGAACCACCTTTTCACAGAGAAATTGTTCATGAACGCCACTGTATTTTACAGCAATTACGATTACTTGCTTGGGTTTAAGGACGAAAGCAACGGTCAAAGTTTCGACTGGAACTCAAAGATCATCAACTACAGTGTAAAACCGGATTTTATATACTACATCAACAATAAGAATACGCTGCGCTTCGGCGGACAGTCCATTCTTTATGACTTTAATCCTGCCACCGCGGTTGTAACAGCAAGCGATGGGGGAAAAACCAATATCAGCCTTGACCATAAATACGGCCTGGAAAGCGCGTTTTATCTGGACAACGAGCAGAAAATAAACTCGCGGATAAGCGTGCAGTATGGATTGCGTTACAGCCTGTTCGATTACATGGGTAAAGGGAACGCTTTTCATTATTACGATACGATACCTAATGAAAGAAAACGTCTTCGTGATACTGTTTATTACGGAAAATGGAAAACCATACAGCAGTATGGAAATTTTGAGCCACGAATTTCGTTTAAAATGGATCTAACAGATAACAGTTCAGTAAAGGCAAGTTATAACAGAACCGCTCAGTACATACACCTTGTTTCCAATACTGCCGCTTCAACACCGCTGGATGTGTGGACGCCCAGTACGAATAATGTGAAGCCACAGCTCTGCGATCAGTTCGCCATGGGTTATTTCAGGAATTTTAAAGACAATATGTTTGAGACCTCCGTGGAGGTCTATTACAAAACCATGCAGAACCAGCTTGACTATATTGATAATTCCAGCTTATTCCTGAATAAATACATTGAAGCGGATCTGCTCCAGGGAAAGGGCCGCGCTTATGGAGCGGAATTCTATGTGAAAAAGACCAAAGGAAAGCTTAACGGATGGATCTCCTACACCTTATCAAGAACGGAGCGTAAAGTTGATGGATTAAGCAAGGGAGAATGGTACCTGAACCGTTATGACCGCACGCATAACCTGAATACTGTTGCCACCTATGACCTAAGTAAGCGCTGGAGCTTCTCCGCTAATTTTGTATTGTACAGCGGAACCCCGGCTACTTTCCCAACCAGTAAGATCGAGATCCAGGGATATACTATTCCCTATAATACTACTGAAAAAAGAAATAATTTCCGGATCACGCCTTATCATCGCTTGGATATTTCCGCCACTTATAATTTTAAAAAGAATGAAAAAAGAAAATGGCAGAGCAGCATTGTCATGAGCGTATACAATGTTTACAATAGAAGGAACGCATTTGCCATTTATTTCAGGAGCAGCAAAGACAACCCTGTAGCTACGGAAGCAGTACGCTATTCAGTGATCGGTTCCTTTGTTCCCGCAGTTACCTACAATTTTAAATTTTAAGAAAAATGAAAAATAACATGCTTAAAATTTTATCTGTTAGTACAGCTGTGATTTTTTTCACTTCCTGCACCGATGTGGTGAAAGTTGATCTTGATCCAGGAGAAACCCTGCTTGTTGTTGATGCCTGGGTAAATGATCTGCCCGGAACGCAGAACATTAAGCTTACTACAACTTCACCTTATTTCAGTAATGTGAACGTTCCTCCCGTATCCGGCGCCGCTGTTGTGCTCAGCGACCTAAGCAACAATAAGAATTATACCTTCAGTGATGCGGGTTATGGTAATTATAGTTTTACACCCTCAATTGCAGATACCATGTGCATAGTTGGCCACAACTACCAATTGAACATAAGCTACCAGGGGAACACGTATACTTCATTGGCAAAGCTGAGCAGAACAACTGTAGTGGATTCCATTGTCTGGCAAGACCTGGAAGGACAGATCGGTACGGAGAATGGACTGTTTCCCTATATAATTGCAAAAGATTCCGCAGGAGGCAAAGATTTTTATTGGATCAAGGCATACCACAATGCCGTGTATATCAATAATCCATCTAACATTAATGTCTGCGAAGATGCAGGGGGAGGAGACGGTACCGATGGACTTTATTTTATTCCGCCTAATGCGTATTTTAATGTTACCCCCGGCAATAAGCCATATAAAGAGAATGACCTCTGCACGATTGAGATCCATTCCATCAGTAAAAGCAGTTATGATTTTTTACTGCAGGCCCAGGTACAGATGACCAATAGTCAAAGCGGGCTTTTTGCCTCGACGCCGGAGAATGTGAGAACAAATATTAATGTTGTTACTTCGGGAGCGCCGAAAGCGCTGGGCTGGTTCAACATGGCTTCAACCAGCGTTAAAAATTCGGTAGCGCATAAACCATAAGAAATGGAATTTAAAGTACATCCGGTAGCTTTTGTAAAAAACAGCCGAAAGGAGATCCTGGATGACAGCTGGGCAGCTGTTATTTCCGAGATTGAGCTTGTTGACGGAATACCTGCGGAAACTCTGGACGGGATCGAAGACTTTTCGCACCTCGAGCTGGTATTTATTTTTGACAAGGTAAACGAAGAGGATATTGTATTGAAAAGCGCTCACCCCAGGGAGAACCCGGAATGGCCGAAGGTTGGCATATTTGCGCAGCGTAAAAAAAGCCGTCCGAACAGGATCGGGCTTTCTATTGTTAAACTGCTGAAGAAAGAAGGAAACCTGCTTACTGTACAATATCTTGACGCCATTAATGGAACGCCCATACTTGACATTAAGCCCGTGATGGAAGAGTTTCTTCCTAAAAGCAAGGTAAAGCAGCCGGACTGGAGCGCAGAATTAATGAAAAGCTATTGGTAAAAGTGTAAATTAGTAAAAAAATAAAATCAGATGGAAGTCAAAGATTGTAATGGAGCATTACTGAACGAAGGTGATTCAGTAAAAGTGATTAAAATGCTAAAGGTAAAAGGATCCTCAGGAGTGATAAAGCAGGGAACTATTGTGAAGAACATCAAGCTTACCGATAATGAAGAAGAGATAGAAGGCAAAGTGGAGAAAGTACACATGGTGCTTAAAACCTGTTTCGTACAAAAGGCATAAATGTAAAGTTCAATCTATCTTCAAGCTCTCCGGTTTTTACATTCGCCAGATCTGAGTTTTCGGCTTAGATCAGTTCCTCGTTTATTTTCTGCAGTAACCAGTTAATATCTGCCACCTGGCGGTTTTCTTCCACCTGTTGTTTCAGCTCTTCTGTTTTTTTTCTTTTCCCTGAATACCTTACCAGTTTTGAAGCATACCTGATCAGGTTGGTGTAGATCGTTCTCTGATAATCGGAGATCAGTTTATTGCGCTGAATAAAATTTTTAAAAGCCGAGACGTGATAATAAAAGGCTTCGTCTGAGTTCTGCTCATAATAGGTTTTTAAAACAATGACCCTGGAATCCAGTTGGTAGTAGAGATCGGTAAATTCCACTTTTTGCAGCAGGTTCAGCGTTTTTGAATAATCCTTCCTGTTAAAATAAAGATAAGCGAGATTATAACTGAAGGCGTTTTCTCTTTCTTCGCTGTTAAGGAACTTTTTATACTGGTGAATGAATTCATTTGTCCAGTCAAATTCATTCAGGCGCATACTGATCGTTACAATATTTTTATAATCCCACTGAGAGATCCGGTCGTCGGGGAGTAATACTTTATTTTCGAGGATTATTTTATAGATCTCAAAGAGCGTGCGCTGGAAGCCAATATTTCCCAGGTTGATCTTCTTGATGCAATAATTAAGAACGTATTGATACATCTCCCGGAGATCATTCTTCCCAAAAACGTTTTCGTGCTTGAGTAAGAGATCCCGCAGGTCATTAAAATGCTCTTCTCTGTCACTTTGGGTTAAAGTCATCAGGATCTTATAATAGACCTGGATTATCGGGGAATCATCGTAAGAGTTTTTGGATAGATACGAAGTGATCTCTTCCAGTAGGAAAGCCTTGTAATTAATGGCCATTACGTTTTTAACGTTATACACTTCACAGCAAAGCTGGAGCTTTTTAGCCAGGTAGAACTTATCGAGGTTATCCAATACCCGCTCAATATTTGTCCCTTCGCCTCTTCGTTCCTTTTCGATCTCAGCCGTAAGGTTAATGTGCTCGTTCAAAAAAAGATAATAATAATAATCCCCGTCTTTCACCACCGTGTTTTCCGATTCCTGCCTGAACTGGTTATAGAGGATGCGGTAAGCTTTTTCACTTTTTCGCTTCGACAGTTCTGCTGCCAATTGAGAATTGAACAGGTAACTGTTATTCTGTGAGGAAAGGTAAACAAGGAATTTTTCTATATTGCGTGTAAGATCAGTGACGAGGTAACGCATTTTTTTATCGTCGTACTTCTTGTTAAGAAAACATTCTTCGTAAATTTTTTCTTTATTCCATCCGGAAGGTTCAGTATGTTTCTCTTTCAGTTTATGAAAGAGGGTGAGTTGCTCAGTGTAGGTATATACTAATCCGGAATTAAGAAATTTTTCTAATTGTCTGATCTCAGCCGCTGAAAGTGAAAGGAAGATGCCCGATAGCTTGCTGTTATTCATTATATTTAATAGATATTTAGTAAACTAAACTAATGAATGTATGGCAAAATTTGATTAATCATATTTTTATTAATAGTTAAGTATTTGATTAACAGTAATAATAAATTAATTAGTTCAATTTTATTATTAATTTTATTCCGGCAAATGATTAAAAATGTATTTTTTTATGGCAATCAGTGAATATACTTTTGTAATGTGAAATAGCGCCAATTGCAAAATCATAAACAATCAGAGCGACAATAGTTAAAAGGCATAATTAAAACAAAAAATAAACAACATGAATAAATTTATTACCCCAGGCACAAAACAGTTCTGCAAGGCGATAGCGTTTTTCGCATTCCTGTCTGCATTTATTCCGACCGGAAATGTAATCGAGGCGCAAACCTGCGGGATCGACAATGCTAATTGTTACATAAATGGTTCTAAAATTATTCATGTCAGGACCAATGACACCTGGCCCTCAAATTATCTTACCATTGGTTATTCTTATGTGCCTTTCAGCACTCCGGCCCACGGTACAATTACTATATTGAATAATGATAGCATACAGTACACGCCGAATACAAATTATGTAGGTCCGGATAAATTTATATACGGCGTTGCTAGTCCGGGCAATCCGACTTCCGCTTCCGATACTGCTAGTGTTTTTATCAATGTGGTTTCTAATCCGAATTGTTTTGCTGTTGCTACAATGGGACCGACTGCTTACGCCTGCGGTGATTCTATTTTTGTGGCCGGAACAGTTTCAAACATGAGTGGGCCTCTTCAATGGAACTGGAATTACGGTAATGGCTTTACATCAAATGTTCCATTCAACGCGCCAAAAATATTTGTGACTGCCGGATCGTATACCTTAACGCTTGTGGTTACGGATCTTTCAAACGGCTGTTCTGCCGGACAACAAATACCTTATACGGTTACCAATGGTGTGAGGGTGGATGCAGGGAATACAGTTTTTGGCTGTCAGGCCACGCAACTGAATGCGATGCCCGTCATTCCAACGTCCGGTCCGGGCCTTAGTTATTCCTGGACTCCCGCAAATAGCAATATCAGTAATCCGAATATTCAGAATCCTTATGTTGACCATGTTAATAATACTATGTATACGGTTACCATGTACGACAGCAATACTGGTTGCTCCGCGAAGGATTCGTTACTCGTTACTGTATACAGTGTAAATTTATCTACCTATACAATATGCAATGGTTCCACTGCTATCCTTGATTTCGGTCCCGGCGCTACTAACTATTACTGGCAGAACTGGCAGGATACCAGTGGCGTGAATCATCCTATATCTGCAAATACACAGACATATCCGGTTACACAGCCGGGTCAATATATGGGCTTTGCCATGTTTCCAGGCTGCGGCGCATTAACCAGCTCAATAAATGTTGTTAATAACTGTGCAACCTGCAGCCTGGCGGTTGTAGCGAACAGCGATATTAATTATTGCGGAAATGTTCCAGCACAGGCTTCTCTTATTGCTACAGCGATCAATTACAATTCAAACTGCACGGTAAGCTGGTCGCCAACTGCGTACCTTACCAATGCCAATTCATTTGTGGCAACCCTTGACTTTACACAGGTGAATCAGCATGCAGGACCGGTCGATATTGATTATGTAATAACAGTTACGGATACGATAACTGGTTGCACCGATTCGGATACCATACATGTGTTTGCAGCCAGCCCCTTCAATGAGACATTTAACGTATGCGGCAATCAGCCGGCGCTTTTAACAGGACATTTCAACGACGTTTCAGTGTACAGCTGGACTCCCGGATATAGTTCCGGCGCAGTTCTGACGGCGACTTATCCTGCAAATTATTACCTGGCCGAAACCTTCCTGAACGGTTGTACACTTACCAGTGTTTACCATGTAGTGGATACCTGTACGAATACTGGCTGCGGTTTTGCGGTTAGCGCCGGATCCAACATTAATAACTGCGCGGTCAGCCCCGGCACTATAGCACAATTAAATGCAGTGGTAACGCCTGCCGGAACCTATACTTATCAATGGTTTCCCTCCACAGGTCTGAGCAATCCCAATATTTCAAATCCGACCGCAGATAATGTGGTTAACCAAACTTATGTGGTCTATGTTTCTAACGGTACCTGCACGGTTACAGATACGGTAGTGGTGACTAATGTGCATTACGTCACAGGTAATCTTTACAATTGCAACGGATCTCCCGTAACACTCACTATGCCTTTGGGGGCTTATTATTATCAATGGCTGTTCTCTCCGGCGCCATCACAAACCACCAATACAGCGATCATAACAACGCCGGGCAATTATACATACGCTGCTTTCTACAATGGTTGCGCTGTTACAAATGGCATTACCCTTATTGACAGCTGTGCAGCTTCCCCGGGTAACGTGTGGCCAGGCGATTGTAATTACGACCTGGTTGCAAATTGTTATGACCTGCTGAATATCTGTATGGCTTATGGCCAGACCGGAGCAGTTCGTCCTTCAGCATCTTTAAGCTGGACGGCTCAGCCAATGGCAGACTGGGCAACAGCGGCTTTCGGGGCGAATGACAAGCATTCCGATTGTGACGGGAACGGTATTGTTGATACCGGAGATGTGCAGGCGATTATTGCCAATTACAATTTCACACACCCTTATAAATTGATGGCGCCTGATTTCACTTATAATACAAGCGCCGATCTTTACCTGGTAGCTGATCGTCACACGGCCGGTCTGCAGGAAACTGTGACCTTCGATGTAATGCTTGGGCAAAGCGCCACACCAGTGAACAATATATACGCCCTGGCATACCAGCTTAGTTATGAGGATAACCTGGAGTTAGTGACTACACCGGTAAGTTATATCAGCAGCTGGTACGGCGATACTACTACCAATCTCATTTCCATGGAAAAGCAAATGGCAGGACAAAAGGATTGCGCAGTAGGGGGGAACGATCATAACAACAGGACGGGATTTGGAAAAATAGGGGAGTTTAAGATCGTGACCACAGATAATTTATCCGGGATGGCCGTAATGCATGCCAATATCATTAATGTGGTAGCCATTATGAATGATGGAACGCAAAAAGTGATGAGTGTTTCAGGAGATACGGTGCTCATCAACAGCGCAACGGGAATGACGGATATCAATGCGAATGTACAGGTAGGAGTTTATCCGAATCCTTCCGAAGGTAGTTTTACTGTAACTACCCTGGGTGCAAATGCAGAAGCGGTTTCAGTTTATAGTTTGATCGGTGAGCTGGTCTATAATTCTGAAAAAGTAAGTGCGGCCGGAAAACTGGATCTCAGTCAGCTTGCCGAAGGAGTTTACACTATGCGCATCAAAACAGATAAAGGAACAGTGAGCAAAAAAATAGCAATAAGGCGTTAAGAAAAATATGGTAGCGAAAGAAGCAAAACTGCCTGAGCTGCTGCTCATCGCAGAGCGATTAAAAGAATTGAGAAAAGAAAAAGGTTACGGCAATTACGAACACATTGCTTTTGAGCTCGGAATGTCGCGAAGCGCTTACTGGCGACTGGAAACAGGAGCGAACTTTGAGCTGAAAACGCTGATCAGGACCTGCAAGCTTCTCGATGTAACGCTGGAAGAATTTTTTCAGGGTATCAGGCTGCCGGAAACGGAAGAAAAAAAAGGTGCTTAGTTACAATTTCAAAAAAGGAAAGCAGGTATTTGTCCCTGCTTTTCTGATTTTTATGATGTTCATGAGTAATATGAAAAAATATTGTAGATCCGTGTTCTATAGTCAATAACCATTCTACTTGATCTTCCTGTCCATTTCGCGCTGCACATCTTTCTTCTTAATATCATCCCGCTTGTCGTGGATCTTTTTTCCTTTGGCCAGCGCGATCTCCAGTTTGGCATAACCGCTTTCGGCAATGAACAGGCGAAGCGGAATGATCGTTAAGCCCTGGTCCTTTAATTTTTTTTCGAGCTTATTCAGTTCCTGTTTGCTGAGTAATAACTTGCGTTCGCGGGTAGGATTATGATTGTAAACAGTACCTTCTGTGTATTCCGAAATGTGTATGCCTCTTGTCCAGAGCTCACCTTTCAGTAAAAAGCAATAGCCTTCAGCAAGACTGGCTTTACCTTCACGTATGGATTTTATTTCCGTACCGGTAAGCTGCATTCCTGCCACATATTTTTCAATAAAGCTGAACTCGAAGGAGGCCTTGCGGTTGACGATGTTGATGTCTTTCTGGATCTTTGCCATAATGCACCGCAAATATACTCACAATTGAGAACAAAAAATATGCAATACAAAGCGATGAAAAATTATGCAATAAGCCTATATTTGGAAAATGGAACTAAGGCTTCAAAAAGCTACGCTCAGGGATATTCCCGAGATCAGCTTCCTTGCAAAACTGATCTGGGAAAAACATTATGTTCCGCTCATCGGTAGCGAACAGGTGGAATATATGCTTTCGAACATGTATTCTTCGCAAAGTCTAAAGGAACAAATGGAGCAGAAAAAGCATGTTTTCTATCTCGTTCATCTCGAAAATAAATGCCTGGGTTTTGTTTCGATCAGTTCTTCCGACCATAAAAATTATTTGCTGCATAAAATTTACCTCTTGCAGGATGAACAGAACCGCGGGCTCGGAACGGCCGTGTTTAAGCTGATCCTGGAGGAAATGGGTTCTCCCGGGAGCATTCGTCTCACCGTTAACCGCATGAATTACAAATCCATTAACTTCTATTTTAAAAATGGGTTCCGGATCGAAAAAACGGAAGACTTTGACATTGGCAATGGCTACTTCATGAATGATTTTGTAATGTGCTGGTCCAAATAACAGGGCGGGGTTGATAAAGTGTCCGTGCTTTCCCTCAAACCCGTCTAAAATCCCTATCTTTGGAGGCTATGGAACCCGCCATCAAGGTTGAGCATATCAGTAAAAAATACGTCCTTAAACACGAGGCCAATGAATCCTACACCACACTCCGCGATTCGCTGGTAGGCGGCGTAAGATCACTTTTTACCAGTCCGGGCTCTCTTCTGAAGCGCCGCTCTGAAGAGGAGTTCTGGGCCCTGAAAGACATTAACTTTGAGATTCAGCAGGGTGACCGCGTAGGTATTATCGGGCGGAACGGAGCAGGGAAATCAACACTTTTAAAAGTTTTATCGCGCATAGTTGCGCCAACATCCGGTAGGGTAGAAATAAATGGCAGGGTAGCTAGTCTGTTGGAAGTGGGTACTGGCTTTCATCCCGAACTAAGCGGACGTGAGAACGTATTTCTGAACGGTTCTATTTTAGGGATGAGCAAGGAGGAGATCAAGCGTAAATTCGATGAGATCATTGCCTTTGCAGAGGTCGAAAGATTCCTGGATACGCCGGTAAAGCGATATTCCTCCGGAATGTATGTACGTCTTGCTTTCGCGGTTGCCGCGCACCTGGAGCCGGAGATACTGATCGTTGATGAGGTACTTGCCGTTGGCGATGCAACCTTCCAGAAGAAATGCCTTGGCAAGATGCGCGAAGTTTCAGGCAGCGGCAGGACCATAATTTTTGTGAGCCATAATATGGCCGCTATACAAAATTTATGCGATAAATGTATTTACCTTAAGAATGGTCAATTGGTTCAGGAGGGAAAAACGGATGAAGTAATACCTGCTTATCTGAGAGCAAGTTCGGACATTAAGTTGATTGATCTCTCTGAACGTACCGACCGCTCAGGGAACGGAGCCGTAAAATTCGTTTCTTTCGATATAAAAGACAGGGGCGATAGATCCCTTGCCGTAGCACATTGTGGCGATTATGTCAAATTAAAGATAGGGATACAGCAATTGCAAAAGAACTGTACGAACTATTCGGTTGCGGTCGGTATCGATGATGAATACGGCCAGCGCGTTACTCATTTCAGCAATGAAGTTACCGACGAGGTCTTTGAAAGGCTGAGCGATGATAGCAGGTTCATTGATCTCGAGATCCCAAAGCTTCCTTTGAAAAGCGGACAGTATACATTTACATTATACTCAACGGTAAACGGTGAACTGGCGGACTGGATCCAGGAAGCAGGAACCTTTGCAGTGGAGGCCGGAGATTATTACCGTACAGGTAAGCTTCCTCCTGAAGGACAAGGAGCTATTTATGTTGAACACAGTTTTAAATTATCACACTGATTGATCACTGCCTACAAAATATTCAGAACCCAGGTTGAGCGATACAAACCTTTGGGCCTTGAAAAGAAACCGTTCCGCCATTTTTTTCGATGGAGAAGATCTCTTGTCAGCGGAGGTTCTACCATTTCGGAAGAGTTGCCCTGGATCACGTTCGAAGCCATTGATTACCTTGACAGGCATTTGAAGGAAGGCGCAAAAGTATTCGAATACGGTGGAGGCGGCTCAACACTTTATTTTTTAAAGAAAGCAAAAGAGGTGATTACCGTGGAGCATGACAAAGGCTGGTTTGAAGAGCTCAAAAAGCTGATCTCCGCGAAAAATAAAAATGCCTGGAAAGGCTTATTCATCATTGGGGAAAAAGGCGATCTCACGGAGAGACCTGATCCGGCTCATCCCGGTCATTACTCATCAGCCGACGCCGCTTCGGCAGGGTTCAATTACCGGAATTATGCCAGCGCCATTGATTCCTACCCCAACCAGTATTTCGACCTTGTTGTAGTCGATGGCAGGTCGCGTCCAGCATGCCTGAAGCACGCTATTTCCAAAGTAAGTAAAGGCGCTTATCTCTTACTCGATAATTCCGATCGCCCTTATTACCTCGAGAAAATGGGCGATGAGCTGTCGCCGTTATTTGAAGCGGTGGTCGACACTTACGGCCCGAGCCCCTTCAGCAAGGATTTCACGAAGACAACCATCTGGAAAAAAAAGTAAGCGCATGGCCATGGCACCGATCATCCTGTTCGTTTACAATCGCCCGGCATTAGCGGGGCAAACCCTTCAATCGCTTAAGGAAAACAATTTGGCTTCCGCGTCGGATCTTTTTATTTTTTCTGATGGCCCCAAAGAAGGAGACTCCGAAGAGAACAAGGCAAAAGTTAGTGCCGTTCGTGAAGTGATCCGGGAACAAAACTGGTGCAGAACGGTTACCATCATTGAGCAGCCGAAGAATAAAGGACTTGCAGCGTCTGTAACGGATGGGGTAACAGAGATCGTTTCAAAATACGGAAAGGTGATCGTAGTTGAAGACGATGTGCTGCTTTCCCGGCATTTCTTACAATTCATGAACGACAGCCTGGATACTTATGCGGATGATCCCAAAGTACTCGCTGTTGGATCGTGGAACTATTTCCAGGGAAATCCGCAGCCGGGAAATGAGATCTTCTTTTTCCGCTACCCGGACAGCATTGCCTGGGCAACCTTTGATCGTTCATGGAAGCTATTTGAAAAAGACGCTGAGCTTGCACTTAAAAAGCTCATACGAATGAAGCGCATGCGCAAATTCAACGGAGATGGAGATGCGCCCTATTTCGAAAACATGCTGAACATGCAGATCTCGGGAAAGATCAACAGCTGGGCGATCCGGTGGACCGCCACCAGCATTATAAACGATATGCTCAGCGTTTTTCCCGCACAGACCTTATCGAAGCACATTGGTTTCGGCGCCGAGGCCACGCATGAAACATCAGACGTGGATTATAACAGCGGCCTTGTGCTTGCCGAAAAAAAAATAGAAGTAACACGGCTTCCCCCGGTTGAAAATGAGGAAGCTTTAAATGCATGGAAGAAATTCGTAAAAACGAATTTCCTTGACCCTGCAGGTATAAAGCCACCGCTGCCATTTGCAAGGCGCGCGGTGAATGCGCTGGGCAGAAGAATGAAAAACTTTTTTAGAAAATGATAAAAAGAATTATGAACCGGCTCAGACCGCCGCAGCCTTCCGAAGCCCAGCAGCTGATCAGTGAAGCGATGGCCTTTCCCCGTTACAGGGAACATAGCTTTCAATTTGGTCACTATACATTGAAGGTAAGCGATTTTATATCTGTAGCTTATCAGCTAAAGGAGTATTTTGAGGATCAGCGACTGAAATTCGCTCCTTCTTCTCCACAGCCGGTGATCCTGGATTGTGGCGCCAATGTTGGCGTTTCTGTGCTTTATTTTAAGTCAATTTTCCCGGCTGCCCGCATTACCGCCTTTGAACCTGATCCCTTGATATTCCGGTATCTTAACGAAAACCTGCGTCAAAATATGGTGGATGGCGTTGAGCTGGTAAACAAAGCGGTATGGACCGACGATAATGGAATTGAGTTCGGTAGCGAAGGCGCTGACGGAGGATCGGTCTATTTTGAAGGCAATAAAACGCGTTTGCCCTCGCTCAGGTTAAAAACGCTGATGGAAAAAGAAGAAGAAATTGATCTTTTGAAAATGGATATAGAGGGCGCTGAAGTGGAAGTTATCACGGATTGTGCGGAGCAGCTGAAAAAGGTGAAGTACCTGTTCGTGGAATACCATTCCTGGATCAGCAATCCACAGCAGCTCGATCTTTTGCTGAGCACCCTCACACAAAATAAGTTCAGGTATGCTATTCATTCGATAGGCCACCAGTCTTCCAGCCCCTTTTCAGGAACCAACTCTCAAAATGGGATGGACATTCAGCTTGATATTTACGCGGTAAATGAGTCGTATACGAACACAGCTTTATAGAGCCAAGGAAAAAGCAAAGCGCAGGCTTAACCATATTCGTTATGGTAAGTGCGCCGTTCTGCTCTACCACCGGGTATGCACACCTGGCAGTGATCCGCAGGAGCTTGCTGTATCAGCCGCTAACTTTGAAGCGCAGCTTGTTTTACTTAAAAAAGAATACCGCTTGCTGACGGTGAGCGAATTTGAAGG
>JBJMLS010000101.1:0-14292 GCA_045805185.1 Bacteroidia bacterium
TTAATTTCAATTTCTTCTACTAATGGATAATCCGCAAATAAATCCTCTGTCCCATCAATATAGATTCCATTACCATATTTTGCACTTGCGAGATAGAACTTATTTACACCCCTTTCAGGTTTGTGCTTTCCACTATGAAATCGAACAAACACGGCTTTTTCAAATGACGTACCAATAATGACTAATCCCTCATTTTTTGCAAGGTTACAATTGAAATTTACCTCCTCCTTGAAAGTCCCGTTATTTAATATTATTCCCCTCTCAAGTTGGGAGTGGCGTACATGAAAATGATCAGAAAAAACATTTGCCTCAGTGATTGCCAATATGCTACCTACCAAACCTTCCACCCTAACAAAACAATTAACGGTACTGCCAGATATTCTTAGATCATTTTTGATCTTCCCATCGAACACGTCGAGCTTTTCATTGATCGTACATCCACTAAAAGTTAAACTTTCAACACTAATATTTATTGATTCTATTTCAATTCCTTTTTTGAATTCACAGCGTTCAAACACGATTGACCGTTCAACGGCACTTTTTTTGCCTTTAAACAGTACCGCCTCTTCAAATGTACAGTCTTTAAAAACTAAGTTCTGTGAATCGGGATTAAGAACCGGATCATGACCGCTTGCTTTAAGATTTGTAAAAACTAATGTTTCTTTAAAAGTGCATTTTGAATATTGCTGCCCGATTGATATGTCTGTTTCGTCAAAATGAACAAGGCTGTCAAAGGTTACGTCATTAAACGCTGCATATCTTGCTTTGTAGTCGGCTCCCTTCACCTCAAGAAAAGGCATGTTTCCGCCGTTATATGTTGGAGTAGCGCCTACATTTCCTAAATCTTGATATGGTGGTTTTACTGGCATTATTTGTGCGTTGCTAAACTAATTATTATCTCTATTTGCACTATCTTCTAAGTTACACATGGACTTGATAGGCAATAAACCAAACCGGACACGCTTTATACTATCGGTCAGATCCCTATTTTCGTCATATGAAATTTGAGGAAATAATTCTTTACTTGTTAGATATGTGCCATTTCCTACAACATTTCCAGGTCCATCCAAGCCAAAGCCTTTCACAGAATTAGTGTACCCAATGTTCACCCCGAATCTCGACAAAATCAATCACTTACTACGAGTAGACCAAATAGAAAAGCCTGAGCAAAACTCAGGCTTTCCTTTTAGTACCTCCGGCGGGACTTGAACCCGCACGACTGTTAAGGTCACAGGATTTTAAGTCCTGCGTGTCTACCAATTCCACCACAGAGGCGTACTACATAAAGAACATCCACTTCTAGGACTTGAGCTGCAACGAAATCAGAGATTTCTGCATCTCTACGCACCACAGAGGCGTCCGGGTAAAAAAATAAGCCTCTAAAGGCTTATTCTGAGCGAAAGACGGGTCTCGAACCCGCGACCTTAACCTTGGCAAGGTTACGCTCTACCAACTGAGCTACTTTCGCTTGTAATTTTGGTGCCCCATTCTTAGATCAGTGATTTTCGGATTGGGAAGGCAAAAGTAGCCATATTTTTAAAAAACACAAAATTTTAAGTCTTTTTTTCTGTTTAACTTTCAAAGAATTAAACCGGACACACCGGGAGCAAGGGCTGGTATTCATTTTGAAGCGGCTTATGGGTATGGATATTCTTCAGGAAATAAAAGAATTCGCAGGAAAGGCTCACGAGGGTCAGAGAAGAAAATACAGCCCCGATCCTTACATCGTTCACCCCATCCGGGTCATGGAAATATGCACCGGGTACACAGATGAGCTCACCGTACTTGCAGCTGCCTTACTTCACGATGTGCTGGAGGACACCCCGCTTACAGCAGAAGAGCTCAGAAATTTTCTAAGGCCCTTAATGGGTGATGAAAAAGCAGAAAAAACAGTCCGGCTGGTCATTGAATTAAGCGATGTTTATGTGAAAAAAGACTTTCCGCAGTTCAACAGGAGAAAACGAAAACAGCTGGAAGCCGAACGAATGGAAAAGATCAGCCCTGAGGCCCAGCTGGTCAAATACGCGGATATTCTCGACAATTCTTCTGAGATCGCAGGCGATGACCCTTCATTTGCCGGAGTTTATCTCCGCGAATGCAGGAACCTGCTGAAAAAAATGACAAAGGGTGATCCCGGACTTCGCGAAAGAACCATGCGCCTGATCGAAGAAAAGCTCTCTTCCCCGGGATCCTAGCCGCCCAGCATCTTTTTGATCTCATTCAGCTTCATCAGCGCTTCTACAGGCGTGAGTGTATTGATCTCTGTTCGTACAAGCTCGTCTTTGATCTGCTCCAGTACCGGATCGTTCAGCTGAAAAAAGCTAAGCTGAAAATCGTCTGCGGGATTTCTTCCGTTGCCATTCAGATGCAGAGGCTCCGCATTACTTTCCGCCAGCTCCGCCTCGTGTTCCTTCTCCAGCTTTTTCAGGATATGCCCGGCGCGATCCACCACCTGCTTAGGCATGCCCGCCATGCGCGCCACGTGGATCCCGAAGCTGTGCTCGCTTCCACCTTCCGCGAGCTTGCGCATGAAGATCACTTTATTGTTCAGCTCTTTTACCGAAACATTATAATTCTTTATGCGACGGAAATAATTCGACATTTCATTCAGCTCGTGGTAATGCGTGGCGAACAAGGTCTTTGCTTTCGATTTGGGATTTTCATGAATGTATTCCGCAATGGCCCAGGCAATGGAAATACCGTCGTAAGTAGAAGTTCCGCGGCCGATCTCATCCAATAGCACCAGGCTGCGGTTACTCAGGTTATTGAGGATGCTCGCCGTTTCATTCATTTCCACCATAAAGGTAGATTCACCTGAGGAAATATTATCGCTCGCTCCTACCCTGGTAAATATTTTATCCACCACGCCGATCTCCGCTTTCTGAGCCGGCACATAACAGCCGATCTGCGCCAGTAATACAATAAGTGCGGTCTGCCGCAACAAAGCGGATTTACCGCTCATGTTGGGTCCGGTGATCATGATGATCTGCTGCTCTTCGTTATCGAGGTACACGGAATTGCTCACGTATTCTTCTCCTATCGGCAATTGCTTTTCAATAACGGGATGGCGACCTTCCGTAATGTTCAGGGCAAAGGAATCGTTCAGCAGGGGCCTCACGTAATTGTTATTGCGGGCCAGCACTGAAAAAGAAACAAGACAATCCAGGCGGCCAACCAGCGTGGCATTGAGCTGCACAGGTAAAATATAATCCGCCATGTCACGGATCAGGGCCTCGTAGATCCGGGTTTCCAGGGCAAGGATCTTTTCCTCGGCGCCTAATATTTTTTCCTCGTAGGTTTTTAATTCAGGTGTGATGTACCGCTCCGCATTGGTGAGTGTTTGCTTGCGGATCCAATCCTGCGGTACTTTGTCTTTGTGCGCATTCGTAACTTCGAGGTAATAGCCAAACACATTGTTGAATGCGACTTTCAGCGAAGGGATCCCGGTACGCTCGCTTTCGCGCTGCTGGATCCGGATCAGGTAATCTTTTCCGGAGAAAGCAATGCTGCGGAGTTCATCGAGCTCCGTGTTTACTCCTGCGGCTATTACTCCGCCTTTGGATAATACAACCGGGGCATCTTCCTTCAGTTCTTTTTCCAGGCGCTCCTTCATCAGCAGACAAGGATTTAACTGCTCGGCAATTTTTCTTAGGGAAAGATCAGGACTTTGCCCGATCAGGTTCTTGATCTCTTCGATCAGTCCAAGCGCCCTGCGCAATTGAACCATTTCGCGGGGATTCACACGACCCGCGGCAACTTTGGAGATCAGGCGCTCCAGGTCGCCAACGAGGGTAAGAGAATTTCTTAATTTTTCCGCAAGTTCATTTTCTTTTGAAAAGAACTCCACTACATTCAGACGATCGTTGATGGCCGCGATATCCTTCAGAGGTAGTGAAAGCCAGCGTTTCAGAAGACGCGCGCCCATTGGCGAAACTGTAAAATCAATAATGCTGATCAGGCTTTTTCCATTCTCGTGATTGGAACCGAAAAGTTCCAGGTTACGTATGGTAAAACGGTCGAGCCAGACATATTTCTCTTCTTCCACCCGTGATACTGTGGTAATGTGCTGCACCCTGTCGTGCTTGGTCTCGTTCAGGTAATGCAAAATAGCGCCACAGGAAGCGATGGCATGTTCCATTCCTTCAATACCGAATCCCTTCAGTGAATTCGTTTTAAAATGCTTGATGAGCGATTCGTTCCCGAAATCAAAAGTAAAGGCCCAGTCATCGAGTCCGAAAGTATAATATTTATCGCCTATTACATCCGTGAGCTCTTTGCGCTTGTTCTTCTGGAAAAGGATCTCGTTAGGCTTGAAGCTCTGGATCAGCTTATCGATATAGTCCAGATCTCCCTCCGCGATCAAAAATTCACCTGTAGAAATATCCAGGAACGAAGCCCCGGATTTTTCGTTGTTGATGTGGACAGCTGCCAGAAAATTATTGCTGTGGTGTTCCAGCACCTTATCATTGAAGGATAATCCGGGAGTAACCAGTTCCGTTACACCGCGCTTAACGATCGTCTTTGTCAGTTTCGGATCTTCCAGCTGGTCGCATACAGCTACACGGTAACCTGCGCGCACGAGCCTGGGAAGGTAAGAATCCAGCGAGTGGTGCGGAAAGCCCGCGAGTTCAATATAGGTGGCAGCGCCGTTGGCCCTGCGGGTAAGTACAATTCCCAATATGGCAGAGGTCTTCACAGCATCTTCACCAAAGGTCTCATAGAAATCCCCCACGCGGAAAAGAAGGATCGCATCCGGGTACTTGGATTTGATCTCATTGAATTGTTTCATCAAAGGAGTTTCTTTGTCGCTTTTCGCTGCTGTATTCTTCACCGCCATAAGAGGTAAAATTAGCAATAGCGCGGGTTCTGACCCGACAAAGATTTGCAGAGTTTTTAACAGAATTTAAATTGAGTGCCTGATCATAATGTTCCGGATCCCTGGAGAAAACTGCATAGTCAGGCCCAAAGAAGCAAAACTCCTGAAATAACTCAGCCGGACAGGTTAATATCAATCATTAAAATTGTGAGCGGGATTTAAATCGCTGAACGAGTCAGGCAATATTCAGCGCTTTTCTATGACCATTGGGAGATCCGGAAAAAAAAGCAAATAAAAAAATACCAGGTCTTTATACAAAGAATAAAAACTGGTTATTTCGGACACACGAGTATATGCCTCACATCAACCACATTTCCCCGACGCGCGATCAATTGTACAAAATGAAAACCATATTGCGTTTCAAAGATCTCTGAGATTTCCCCGGGCATCAGGCTGAATGCCGCAGCCTCAAACTCAGGAACAAACTGTCCCCGCTCAATTCCATCGTAGCGCCCGCCATTTGCAGCGGAGCCGGGATCTTCAGAATAAAGCGCCGCAAGTGTACTCATGCTTTCTCCTTTTAACACGCGCTGACGGTAGATCTCCAATCTTTCTTTTGCCTGTGTTTTGGACCGCGCGCTCACAACATTATTCTTTTCCGCAAGGTTTTTTTCCGCAGGAACCTGTGCGCTACTTGCAAAAGGGATCAACAGGATCAGTAAAATAACTTTTCTCATTTTTTCAACTTTATTAATTGATGGGCTCACAAGAGAATAAGCAAAAATAGGAAAGGACATCAATATAGAACTGCAATTAACGTTTTTTACAGGTGCGAATCTTTAATATATTAACCACTAGTGAGGTGTCTTCAATACCCTGGTGTCTTCGCCAGCTTCTATAATGCGATCTCACACTTGAATCTTAAATTAAAGAAAAATAATTTCACTACATTTGAATAAGGACGAAGAAAAAAAATTACACATGAAGAGATTGATCTTTTTACTGCTATTAACACTAACTTCCGCACTAACAACTGCTCAATCCTTTTGCTTCTACGATCCCAACACGGGTCCGCTATACAGCAATGGCTCCTCAGGCGCTATCTATGACGCGATCAGCGCAGATTTTAATTCTGACGGTCACCTCGATATTGTAACCGCAAACAGCGTAGCTGGCAATATTTCCTTTATCCCGGGATATGGAAACGGCACACTGGGAAACCCGGACACCATTCACCTCGCTCCAACTTTATTCTGCATCAGTAAGGGGTATTACAATAACGATACTCTTCCGGATCTCGCCGCAGCCAACTCGGGAAGCATATTTGTTATGATGGGCAACGGCAACGGCACCTTTCAGCCTTATACGGCCTATGCTGCAGGCGGCTATCCTTCGCGGATCTATAGCAGGGACATCAACGGAGACGGATTTCCTGATCTGCTCGAAGCAGACCAATACGGAGTGGTCGTTTTGATGGGGCAGGCAAACGGAACCTTCCTTCCTGCCATTACCTATTCCACCGGCGGTTCCTGCGACGACCTCTGCATTGCCGATTGCGATAATGACGGCATCCTTGATGTGGTATCGACCACGCTGATCACTTCTACGTATTCCGAGATCAATTTTTTAAAAGGCAATGGTAACGGAACCTTCGCATCCTCAACTACGGTTTCTTCCATGAACTATCCCTACAACTTTATTGCGGGAATAACTTCAGGCGATCTTGACGGCGATGGAAAAACGGATCTTGTAGTAGCCAATAGCAGCAATTCGGTTCACCGCGTGGAGGTCTATTCCGGAAACGGCAACGGGACTTTTACAACTCCGGTGTATTATCCTACATCCTACAACCCTTTTTATATTTACCTCAGCGATATGGATAATGATGGTATAAAAGATATTGTTACGGAGGAAGGTAACGGCTTCACGGTCTTAAAAGGAAACAGCAACGGTACTTTCAATCCCTACCAGTATTTTTTGGCGATGACCACTCCTAATACACTTGTTATTGGAGACTTTAATGAAGACGGAAGAACGGATCTGATCATTCCTTCCGCCTATTTCGGATCCCCGCTTATTGCAGTGAACCTGAATTGTTCAACAATGGGAATAAACGCAACAGAAAATTCTGTTCCGCCACTAAGCGTATTTCCTAATCCGTTTAACAGCACTGCTACATTAAAATCTTGCGCCATTCTTAATAAGGCTGACCTGGTGATTTATAACAGTTACGGTCAAAAAGTAAGAACGTTAACTGCACTGTCCGGAGATAAAGCGAAAATAGAAAGAGAAGAATTACCTGCCGGAATTTATTTCATCCAAATTATCCAGGGAGCTAAAATTACGGCTAAGGGCAAATTTGTAATTGCAGACTGAGTTTAATTCTGTTAACTGCATCACTAAACCGGCAATTGTAAGCTAAGGCAGTTTTATTCCTATATTTGACAATGCCATTTATACGATTATGCATTTGCATTAAGGCTACCTTAACACAATTTAAAAATTACAGATGAAAGACATACGACTTGCAGTACTGATCGATGCCGACAATGTTCCCTACGCTAATGTAAAGGAAATGATGGAGGAGATCGCGAAGAACGGGAACCCCACCATTAAAAGGATCTATGCGGACTGGACAAAGCCAACCGTTTCTGGGTGGAAGAATATCCTGCTGGAAAATGCCATTACTCCCATACAGCAATACAGTTATACAACAGGGAAGAATTCAAGCGACAGCGCATTGATCATTGACGCGATGGACATTCTTTATTCGGGTAAAGTAGATGGTTTCTGCATTGTTTCCAGCGACAGCGATTTTACACGATTGGCCACGCGATTGAGAGAGGCCGGCATGAAAGTGATCGGGATCGGAGAGAAAAAAACGCCCTTGCCTTTTATTACCGCCTGCGATAAATTCGTATACATTGAGATCCTGAAACCGGCGAAAAAGACGGTTAAAGAGCCATTGCGGAACACCCGCGTAAAAATTGAGAACAAGCCTGCGCCAATAACTAAAACCGATCTCGAATTGGTGGACCTGCTGACTGAAAGTGTTGCCGACCTTGCGGACGAGAGCGGATGGGCCTTTCTCGGCGAACTTGGAAACTTCATCCTGAAAAAGAAAACCGACTTCGATCCGAGGAACTACGGCTTTCAGAAATTGCTTCCGCTAATTAAGAGCACGGGCAAATTTGAGATCGATGAAAGAGAGACCGGTAATAAAAATTTCAAGCACATTTATGTGAAAATAAAATAAATTCCATTTGGTTCAATTTGGCTTTTTATTCCCCAGCAGCTAGTTCTCGCTACAGTTGCCTAATCATGAAATCATCTGCGGGAAAGATCGCGGGCTCATTTGTTTTATAACAGCGCTCATTATTCGATGAGGCCCGGCATTTACAGCGGGCAAACCTGTTAACATTCTCTAACATGCATCCTTAATCGTGGTACTGCCGCTGTTACCGTTCCGTGTTTTATATAAAAACAGGAAACATGAAAGGTAAATTTGAACTAATTTTTGAATGTTCGCAGGACTGGAACAAAATGAAATCGGTTACGGAGGGCCGGCATTGCGAAACATGCTGTAAAACGGTCATCGACTTTACGCATCTCAGTCCGCATGAAATAAAAGCTCATGCCCACAAAAAAAATCTTTGCGCCAGGTTCTATGAAGGGCAGTTGGATCCATTCCTCGTCAAACCGATCGAAAGCGGGAGGCCTTTTAAACTATTTCTTTTTCTCAGTACATTCTCCCTTGGTCTCTGCGCCAAAAACCCAATGAAGCTTCATGAAAAGCCAGGAATCGAACACTCTTCTGCTCAAAAGTCCATGGGTTCAGAAATCTCTATTTACAGCGCCGGGCCTGATCAAAGTGAATATTCAGGGCCGGGGAACAAGAAGCCATTCATGAAGACAAAGAAAAAAGTATTCTACTGGTCAAAACGCTTTCCTTTTGTTGTTTGCGTGCAGGTAGTATGCATCAGGCAAGGAACTGTAAGATTCCTGGAAGACTAGCCATCAAAACAATACAATTATACTCCTGCTGTTTTTTATCATAATCTTCAATTCACGATCAAAGCTGAACAGCCCGACTGCAAAGGAAAGAATTTGGAGAGCGCGAAAAAATAATTCATTAAACAGATGAGCCCTGCGAAAAATCCTTTATTTTTAAGGAAATTTTCTCATGCGTCAAGCTCTTCTATTCGTACTATTCTTCCTGCACCTTGGCTCAGCCTGTTTCGGACAACACAAAACGGATTCCCTTCTTCTCCTGTTAAAAACCGACAAGCCGGATACCGTTAAGCTTTTTCGCCTGGTCAGGATCTCGCGTGAATATGATAATTCCGGCGCTTACGACAGCGCACGAAAGTACGCCAATATCGCTCTTGGACTTTCAGCTGAAATACAAAACCTAAGCAGGGATCAGAAGATTAGCTACGCCGCTAAAAAAGGAGCAGCCGGAGCGTATAATAGTCTCGGCATTATTTACGCGGACCTCGGCAATTATCCGGAGGCGCTGAAAAATCATTTTGCTTCTCTCAGGATCAATGAAAGCATTGGCGAAAAAAGAGGAATAGCCGCCTCTTATAATAATATAGGACTGGTGTACAATGACCAGGATAATAATGAGGAAGCGCTGAAAAATTACGCAGCCTGTCTTAAGATCTACCTGGAAATGGGCAACAAGAAGGGCATCGCAGCGGCATATAACAATATTGGTCTTGTGTATGCCAACCAGGGAAAACCCGAAAAAGCGCTGGAGAACCACTATGCCGCACTAAGAATTCGGGAAACACTCGGCGATAAAAAAGGATTGGCCAATTCTTATAATAACATTGGCCTGGCAAAACACAACCAGAAGAAATACGAAGAAGCGCTAAGCAACCATTTTATTGCATTAAGGCTGCGTGATTCCCTGGGCGACAGATCGGGAATGGCAGGTTCCTACTGCAATATAGGGCAAGCCTATCTGGGAGAAAAAAAATATAAAGAAGCTGAAGATTATCTTAACCGGGCAAAAAGCCTTGCGCAAAAAATTGGGCAGAGAGATTTCCTCAAGAACACCTACAAGACTTTTATCGACCTGGACAGCGCGAAGGGGGATTTTAAAGGCGCCTTTTCTTATCACAAATTGTATATCGCGCTTCGCGACAGCATGGACAATGAAACTACGCGGACGAAAACGCTACAGGAACAGCTCTCCTACGATTTCGAAAAGAAAGAAGCTGCAGTAAAAGCCGGGCAGGATAAAAAAGATGCGCTTCAACTCTCAGAGAACCGGAGGCAAAAAGTAGTGCTTTGGTCGGTTCTTGGCGGATTGTTACTCGTAATTGCATTTTCTTTTTTCCTGTTCAGGGCGCTGCACATCAGCCGTAAGCAAAAAGCGATCATTGAAATGCAAAAGGATATTGTTGACATTAAGCAAAAAGAGATCCTTGATTCGATCCGCTACGCAAAAAGGATCCAGATGGCCCTCATGCCCGGGGAACTATTTATTGAAAGAGCAATCAAAAAATCAACGGGAAAATAGCAGAGCTGTAATGAAAAAAAACAAATTCTCCACTATTGATGAATATATTGCGCTTCAGCCTCAGGAATGGCAGGCTAAACTGGAACAGCTCCGGAATATCATCAGAAAAGCAGCGCCAGGAGCGGAAGAAGTCATCAGTTATAATATGCCCGGGTTCAGGCTTAATGGAATACTGATCTGGTTCGCCTTGTGCAAACAACATTTTGGACTTTACCCTTATCCGGGAGCTATAACGGTATTTAAAAGCAGGCTCTCTGCTTATGAACTTACAAAAGGAACAATAAAATTGCCGTTGAACAAACCTTTGCCGGTAAAACTCATCAGTGACATTGTAAAACACAATGTAAAGGAGAACCTCAGGAAACAGAAAAAGAATTTGTGAAGAAAAACAGGACTAGTTGAAACGATAATAAAGCCCGTAATTGATGCCGACTGAGTAAAAATAACCTTTGATGTTCGCGTTCTTAATTACCGGCAATACAGAACAGCGTCCGATCGGTTCTACCCTCATCTTTATCCGTTTCAGGTTAAAGTCGAGACCAAAGCCCAACAAGGCCTGCGGATTAATAAAGCTATAGCCTGAGAAATTACTTCCGCTACTGCTCCTGCAATTGATAACTACCTTTTCAGTGAGGAAAATATTCGGAGAGATCCCGGCGGAAATAAACGGCGAACATTTTTTTGTCCGCAGATAATAATTCAATTTTACAGGAACATCAATATAAATGTCCTTATAGTTGTACACCATTTTTGCGGAACCGTTATCATTAGCAGGAATTGCAGGATCATACAGGGATTGAGGAGCGATAAAATAAACCTGCCGCTTGTATTTTTCTCCCTTTACGGAATACTGGATCCCGGCTTCCAGGTAGATCTTATCCTTCAGTTTGAATACACCGCTAATTCCTGTGGTAAATGATAACTTCGGCACTTCGTATTCATTCCTGTCCTTAACAATAAACTCAGTCATTTTATTTGCGGAAACGAGATAGCGGTAAGAAAGATCGGGAGAGAATTCCAGTCCGATCGCAAATCTTTTAAAAGTGGAATCTGTGCTTTGTGCAAAAGCGAAGACGGCATTAAAAAAAGTAAAAAGCAAAAAACACTTTTTCATACCTGACTTATTGACCAAGATTAAACCTGAGGCTCAAGCCTGTGTTTGTATTCGAGGTCGGGTAAGACGTGGAGATCACAGGCTTGTTAATGATCCGGTCGAAGAAGAACCTCACGTTAATGTTCTGGCTAATGACATAATCAATTGCCGTTTTAATGGTGATCACATTTGTTCCCTGGGTAGCCTGGTTTACATTATCCACTACGCGCCGCAATACAGTTACGTTCCTGCGTATGGAAAGATCGATCTTGAAGTTCAGGTCGCTCTTCACCGGCTTTCCTTTTACTTTTATTTTCTTTATTTCAAGACTGGGGATCCGGTATCCGGCGCCAACGATGATCTCATTTCCTTTCATCTCTGTTACCTGCGGCACACTTGAGATCAAACTGATGTTGCGGTCCTTCTTGATCTCAAAGTTCCCCAGCAAACCGGGCTTATTGAATTGCATATCGATCTTGATCAATGGAGAAAAGCTTTCCGAAATGGTAACCGTTCCGATCTGGTACTGTGAAATAAAATTCGTTCCATTGCCATTCACACGCGACTGCGAATAACCTGCCATTTCGGGATCATCGAACAATACGTTATTACTGAAGGAGCCCATATTAAAAGTGGAACGGTAAGAGTGCCGCAATGTTACCGACTTGAAATATTTCTTCAGCGCTTTGATCTTGCCTAAACCATCGTAAGTTACGCTCCAGTTGGGCATTGGAATTTTTGAAAAAAGTTCCGTCTTTGTTTTGCTGACTCCCTTGTTCGTATATGCGGCAATGAAAGAATAGAGGATCACATCCTGCTGCGTTTCATTGTACCCGTCATTAGATACACTGTGATCCGCGTATGGGTTTGCCTGCCAGAGGATATCCTGGTATGCGCCCCTCGTATCGCGGAATTTCTCGAATACGGCATTTGCATTCGTTCCTTTCCTGTTCTTGGAGAAGGCGGAACCTATAGTTATGGTAGAAATACTGAAATTACCCGTTCGTGTTTGCGTATTGTGCCGGTATTTATCTTCGGATGGATCATAACTGATAAAGAGCCCGTCGTTTGCTCCATACGTTCGTGTTCCCGTTAACTCAACGCGGAGGTCGGGAAAAGGTTCAAGCTTGGCCGTAGCATTCAGTGTTTGCGTTGTGGTATGGGCATACGGATTCGCCAGGTTGGCCCGTTTGACTATCCAGTTATGCTCTTCGGCGGTGTTTAAAATATCACGCTGGCTTCCGAATACGAATGCGGGTCCCGGAGCAAATGAGCCGTTGCTTGCATCCATTCCCAGTATCTGGCTGGAGTCCGCGAAGCCCGGAAGCGTTGTTCCATTGTTCACGGAATAGGTGAGCTGCGCCTGCTTCAGCATCATTACAAAACGCGCAATGTGTTCAAGTACGATGTATTCTTTTTCTTTTTTCTTTGTTGTGTCTTTCGGGTCCTTCGGCGGTTTCGGCGCTCCGGGCTTTTTGCTGTTCACTTTTTTGAAAAATGGGATCTTATTGTAAAGACTGTTCATATTGAACTGCGCGTTCCAGCTATTGGTGTTACCGTTCTGTATGTTGTTACCAATAGAATCCGCAGCGAAGGGTCTTCGTGTAAAGGTATAATTCGCTTTATAACTGTAAGTGGCAGTTACAAAATCAAAAATGGGGATCTTATTGATCGGAATGGAATAATTTACGTTGGTGGATTGCCTGTAGCCTGTATTAATTCCTCCCTTGAGAATATTTTCTTTGATGACGTCTTTTTCCTCTTTGGTATCGATCGCTCCAACCGGCTCAAGAATACGGCCGTCATTCGCAGCAGCAAAATCCACCTTTAAATTTTTAGTAAGGTCCCATTTCAGATCATAGGTCCTGTTCATCATGAATGTTTTATTGAACTGCGTCTGCGTTTTGCTGTCCACAGCCATAATGTTGGTGATGTCACGATTAAGGATCTCGTTATAGGTCCGGGTAATATCCGTATTAAAGCCCAGCCTGCTCGGCATCAGGGTAAAGTTGATCTCCTTGACCAGCGCGAACCATTTGTTGTTGATCCATTTCGCTTTGGACTTTCCAAAAGGCTTAATGCTCTTCGGAGTGGAACTGTAATTGTAGGAGAGCGCGCCCCTGTATGTTTTCTGCAGATTATGATCGATCGTAATGTTTCGCTTGAATTGTTCGGTATATGCGTAGGTGACGGAGAAATTCTCAATGTCCCAGATATGCGACTTGGTAGAATTTTTTCCTCTTGCCTTGCTTACATTGGTAAAGTTCAGGCTTCGCCTTCGCGTATAATCCTGCGCGCGTTCTTTTATCGCCTTGATCTCATCACGGCTGAAGGTGGGTTCTTTCACCACACTCATCAATACATCGGGATTAGCCGGGTCGTATTGCGGCGTAATGTATATTTCCGATTGACCTACATATACCGGTAAATTCACTTTCCAGCTTTCAGGAAGGAACTTTCCAAACTGTAAGGTTGAAGAGGCATCGTACTGTTTAGTTGTTTCCCGCGAACGTTCACTGATCTTCTTTTCTATACTACCGAAGAAAGGCGTCATGTAGGCGCCCGAAAGAGCCACCTGCCCGAAGTCAGCAAGCTTTGCCGTTACCCTTGCATTTCCCGCCCAACCTCCTTTCTGATCGAAGTCGGTAAGACGTAATTCATTGATCCAGACTTCCACGCATTTTGATTCTCCGGCGAGATCCTTTGGATTACGAATACCCACCATCACGCTTTTTAGTGAAGAGATGCTTGGATTTCCAACGAGCTTGATCCTTCTGCCACCATCCAATACAGATTCAACAGAGCTAATGCTTCCCGGCGGACGCTTCAGCTTTAAGGCGGTGAGCTCCGCAA
>JBJMLS010000102.1:0-22668 GCA_045805185.1 Bacteroidia bacterium
CCTTTATTCTCTCTCTTGCCACGCTGTTCTATTGGCCGATACTGATTTTTTTGCCTTTGCCATTTATTTCATTGATGATCCTGAAAACAATCAGGCTCCGCGAGGTCCTGCTTGCTCTTATTGGTTTGGCGCTGCCTTTCTTCATCGCGCTGGCCTTGCTTTGGATGATCCGGGTTGACTTTGGATTCTGGAGGACCAGCTTCAATTCGGCTTTTTCCCCTTTGCATTTTCCCCTTTGGCTGAAAGGCTCTTTCTTAATAAATACTGCTGTTATAGTGCTTACGGCGCTCTCTATACTCTTCATGCTCATAAATGGTTTCGGCTCGAAAGTAAAAACCAAAAAGATCAAATATGTGCTTTGCTGGATGTTAATATTAGGGTATGGAACACTTTTCTTTTTGTGGGAAGCGCCCGTTCTGGTAGGAGCCGTTTCCATCATTCCCGTTAGTCTGTTGATCGGGGATTACCTTGGTAACCTCAAAAAAACGGCAATTGCAGATTTTTTTATTTTACTGTTTGTTGTTGCGTTTGTTTTTTCGAATTTACAAACAATAGGTTTTTTCTGAGCAAATACAGGCTTTTTGTCGTAAATTTGTATGCATTTTAAAAATCAGTAAAGATGAAATTTGGCGTCGTAGTATTCCCGGGTTCTAATTGCGATGAGGATATGGTATATGTGCTCCGTGATATCATGAAGCAGGAAACCGTAAAGTTGTGGCATAAGAACACTGACCTTGAAGGATGTGATTTCATTGTACTCCCGGGCGGATTCTCTTATGGCGATTACCTGCGCAGCGGGGCAATTGCGCGCTTTTCTCCTATTATGGAAAGTGTGACCGCTCATGCGGGAAAAGGCGGTTACCTCTTTGGTGTGTGTAACGGTTTCCAGATCCTTTGTGAAGCTGGCCTTGTACCTGGCGCCTTGCTCCATAACGATGAGCGTAAATTCATCTGCAAGAATGTTTACCTGAAATCCCAGACGAATGAAACGCTGATCACCAATGCTATTCCAAAAGATAAAATTCTGAAAATACCTATTGCTCACGGGGAAGGAAAATATTTCGCCGATGAGAAAACCCTGAAGCAATTGAATGCCAATGGACAGGTGTTGTTCCGCTATTGTGATGAAAACGGAAATAGTACTCCTGAGTCCAATCCCAACGGCGCTATCGAAAATATTGCAGGAGTTTGCAATGCAGCTAAGAATGTTTTCGGCATGATGCCGCATCCGGAGCGCGCATCCGACAAGGAGTTGTTTAATCAGGATGGAAGATTACTTTTCGAATCCATTGTTTCGAAAGTGCTGCAGAGTTAATTCCTTTCTGACCTTTATTTATTTACGGAGCTCCTGAACGTATCAATTTCCAGAATTTCATTATTCGTAAAATAGAGATTCTTCCTTATTTCCTGAGTTTCTTCTAGTTTATTAATTCACAGTCTTGCCTTAGCAGCTTCGCGTCTCTGCGCGACCTGCTCTACGGAAAGCCTTTGCTCTGCGCGGAACAAGCCTTAGAAACTATTCAGCTTCTGCAGAAAACTATCCTTCTTTCTCCGCGAGATTTCCACCTGCGTGTTGTCGCTCATCACCGCATAACCTCCGTCAACTTTTAAGAAGCGGATCACATGGTGCATGTTGATCAGGTGATGGTGATGTACGCGGATGAAATCTTTTTCAGGTAAAAGATCTTCGTAATGCTTTAAGCTTGCCGATACCATGAGTTTCTTGCCATTCACGAGAAAAAAATTGGTATAACTTCCTTCAGCCTCGCAACGAATGATATCCTTCACATTTACTATTTCATAAGCGTTGCCGGTAGGCAGGGTTATTTTGTGGTAGTTATCGTTATTTTGTTTCAGGTTTTGCAATAAGAAGGTCAGGTTTTCAACGGATGCCAGGCTGGTCTTTTTTTCCGACATTTTATTGACTGCATTCTTCAATTCCTCTACATCAATTGGCTTGAGCAAATAATCCAGGGCTGAATATTTTATCGCCTTCAGGGCATACTTATCGGTCGCTGTTGTAAAGATCACATCGAACTTCATATCCTGTACTTTCCCCAACAGATCAAAGCCTGATCCATCCGGCATGGAAATGTCAAGAAAGATGATTTGCGGAGAGAACTTGCGGATGATCTCCACGCCGGTTTCAACATTTTCCGCTGTTGCAACAACATTAACGCCTTCGCAGTGCTTTGCAATTAAAGTACTCAGCAACTCACGGCTTTTCACTTCATCTTCAATGATCACTGCTTTTATCATAATCGCATTTTTTTTATTTGTACTGTTAGACGGGGATTCAGTTACCTAATTTACGAAATCGGGATAAATATATCAACTTTTGTTCCCAGAGGCAAGCCATCTTTGGCTTTTAGATCATTGATCTTCAAACTGAGGTTGGACTGATAAATGGTATTCAGAAGTTTTAACCTGTCCTGCGTTATTTTCATTCCCATCGATTTATGTTCTTTAGTGCGGTTTCTGCGCATTTCCGTGGATTTATCGCGGCCGATTCCATTGTCTGTTATTGAGCAAAGCAGAAACTTATCGAGGATTTTTATTTCGATCAGCAGATGTCCCTGTTCCTTTTTAGTGGTGAGCCCGTGCAGGATTGCATTCTCGATATAGGGTTGCATCAGCATTGTCGGTACCTGTTCATAATCCGGATCAATGGCCTCATCGACTTTTATTTCGTAGGTGAACTTATTCTGAAAGCGCATTTGTTCCAGCTCTATATACAATTTTAACGCGTCCAGCTCTTCCTTTATCGTTACTGTTGGCTTTTCCGAATTGTTCAGGATGACGCGCATCAGCTTAGCGAACTTGTTGAGGTAAAATACGGCTTCGTCGTCTTTGTTATTGATGATGTAATGCTGGATGGAATTCAGGGAATTGAACATAAAATGCGGGTTCATCTGGGCGCGGAGGGCTTTCAATTCATTTTTAGAAATTTCTATCTGCTGCTCCGTTTGCTTTTGCTGCTCACGCTTTACCTGATTGAGGCGCAGGCGAAAGATCAGAATAATAACGGCAACGATGAGGATGATCAATGAGAGTTGGAACCACCAGCGCTGCCAATAAGGTTGAAGTATCACAAAAGAGAACGTGAGCGGTTCCGTGTTCCATAATCCTTCATTATTACAGCTTTTGACCTTGAACGTATAGCGGCCGGGAGGAAGATTGCTGTAGGTCGTATAATTTTCCGCATTCTCCGGGCTCCAGGATTTTTCGAAGCCTTCAAGCTTATGGATGTAACGCACCTTTGCCGGGTTGGTTAAACAAATTCCAATGTAATGAATGCTGAGGTTATTCTGGTTATAATCAAGTTCGGATCGATCGGGAAGTAAAGTGTCTTTATAAAACAAGCGCATCGAAGTAATATTGAGCCTGGATTCTGTGAGGTTTTCCGTGAAATTCGCCGGATTATATTTTATGAGGCCGTTGACGGTACCAAACCAGACTGAGCCGTCTTTGTCCTGCCAGATCCCATTGGAATTACTTTCTACTCCCCTGAATCCTTCCGCTTTACCATAAGCAATTATATTTTTATTATAACTGTTCCTGAATTCGCCGAGATCTATTTTATTTGCTCCCTGGTTGGTTCCCGCCCAAAGCGTATTGCCATTATTAGTAAGCAACATCACATACACAAGGTCAGAGCTTAATCCGTCCTCTTCGCCGAAATGTTCCATGGCCCCTGTGCTCAGGTCAAGTTCATAAATGCCTTCAAAGGAAGCAATGTACAAGCGGTTGTCTGTCTTGTTGTATTGGAGGCTCAGCACATCGTTGGATTTAATCTTCAGTTTACTGTTCTGATAAATGAATTTTTCGCCATCGAATTTAAAAAGCCCCGCCTGGTATGTGCCTATCCATATATTTCCTGCATTGTCTTCGGCGAAGGCCCATGTTTGGGAGCCAGGGACACTCGTTGGCAGCGGATATCTGCGGATGGAAACCTTATTGGATCTCGAATCGATGTCAAGCCTGGCAACTGATCCGTCAAGTCCTGCCCACACATGCCCGGCCTTATCCCGGAAAAAAACATGAACAAATTCGTTGCGTAAAATATTCAGCCTGGTAAATGAATTCTTTCTAAGAAGTGAAATTCCGCCGCTTCCCCCTGCAAGTAAATTATTTTCACTGTCTTCAATAATACAATTTACAGTGTCTCCTGGAGCTCCATTTCTTGCTGTATAATTGCTGAATATATTCTCTGAGTATTTGAAGAGCCCTCCGCTCTCGGTTCCCACCCAAAGGTTATTCATGTGGTCGCGGTAAATGCCGAATACAAGTGAATTGAGGAGGCCGTCATGCGGTCCAAAGCTCACGAAGCCCTCATCGCGGAACTTGAATAAGCCCGCATGCGTTCCTATCCACACATTGTCTTCGTAATCGTTTCCCATCGAAACAATTTTGTTGGCATTGGCATCCGCGGAGATTTTATAATAGGAAAAATCTTTCCCATTGAATTTCATCAGGCCGCCGGCCGTTCCGATCCAGAGATTATTCCTTGCATCAACATTCAGGCAGTTAATGTTATCGTCGATGAGTCCGTTGTTAATGCCGTAATTGATGATTCCACGAAGATCTGTATTAAAGGACACGAGCCCGTCTGTAGTACCCGCCCATATTTTTCCTTCTTTTCCAAGCACGAGTGTATTTACGGTTTTTGCCGGAAGAAGAAGTGAATCGGTTTTTTGACCAATGCAATACACCCCGTTCTCAGTACCAGCAAATAAAGTATTGTTTTGATCGTATAACAAGCATTTAATGTTCCTGGAGCCGAGAGATTTAATAAGGCTGAATTTATTATTGCTGTAGCAGCATAATCCTTTTTCGGTCCCGATATATATTTTTCCGTCTCTCCCCCTGAGCAGGCAGTTTATCCGGTTGCTCGGCAATCCATTCATCACCGTATAGGTTTTGAATTTGTTCTCACTCAGCACGCTTATTCCCTCAATCGTTCCCACCCAAAGCTTGTTTTCTTTGTCTTCGGTAATTGAGCTGACATAATGATTGGCCAAGCCTTGCTTAGGGCTGTAGTTAGTAAAGGTGTTCCCGTCGAAACGGCTCAATCCGCCATAGCCTCCGCTCCATAAGTATCCTTTATTGTCCTGGTAGATGGAATAGATCTGTATGAAAGGCAGGCCATTCTCAACAGAGTAATTCCGGAAATTATAAGTCTGGGCATGCAGATCCACAGCCCCGGGGAAAAGCGAGCAAAGCATCAGCACAAGTGCGTATCGTATGCAGCTGTTTAGGCACATGAAATTTATAAATAAAAAAAGGCGGGAGGTTTTGCCTGCTAACGAATATACATTAAAAAAGTCCCGCTTTGCCTGCGGGACTCCTTTTTGCGGGATATAATTAATTTCCGAACTCGCTGATGAATTTGATCCGCATCAGGCGCACTTCTTCTTCGCTGTAGTCATCTTCGCCAAGTTCTTTAAGAGCGGCCTGAACGTTATCGGAATCCGAATCGCGGAAGTATTCGTAAACTTCTTCCTGCTTTTCCTCTTCCATCATTTCATCAATAAAGTAGTTGATATTTACTTTTGTTCCGGAAGCAACAATGCTTTCGATCTCATTGAGAAGATCGCTCATGCTTAACTGCTTGGCCTTTGCCATGAGGTCAAGATTAACTTTCCGGTCAATACTTTGTATGATATAAACTTTTAGTCCTGATTTGTTCACCACTGATTTAACAAGCATGTCAACAGGACGTTCGATCTCATTCTCGTCGACATACTTTTTGATCATGTCAATGAAGGTCTTTCCGTATTTCGAAGCTTTTCCTGATCCTACGCCGGTTATTCGCGTAAGCTCGTCAACTGTTATTGGATATTGTATTGACATTTCCTCGAGAGAAGTTTCCTGAAAGATGACATAAGGAGGAAGCTTTTTGGCTTTCGCGATCTTTTTCACCTCGTCCTTTAACATGGCAAATAACACTTCATCTGAAGCTCCTCCGCCTTTTCCTCCAGCTGTGATGATATCATCGTCGTCCGCGCTCTCGGAACCTGTGTAATCGTGGTCGCGGGTGATCATTACAGAGAAAGGCTTGTCCATGAATTTTTTTCCTTTTTCCGTCACTTTCAATACCCCATAAGTCTCAATGTCTTTAACAAGCAATCCATTTACAAGGGCCTGGCGAATAACAGCGTTCCAATACTTATCGGTCTTGTCATCTTCGATGCCTTGCCCGTAAACGTCAAGGAGGTTATGCTTGTAGGATTTCACCGTTGCGGTCATATTTCCTAAAAGGACATTGATAATATCTTTTGTCTTGTGTTTTTCTTTGGTTTCCTGTACTCCCTCGAGTACAAGTGAAATATCTTCTTTTCCTTCAAATTTTTGCTTCGGGTTACGGCAATTGTCACATTTCCCGCCACAACCTTTTTCATCGAATTCCTCACCAAAATAGTGCAGTAGAAATTTGCGGCGACAAGCGGAGGTTTCCGCAAATGAAACGGTCTCAGTCAGCAATTGCTTTCCAATTTCCTGTTCAGCAACCGGCTTGCCTTTCATAAATTTTTCCAGTTTCACAATATCATCGTAGCTGTAAAAAGTAACGCAGTTACCTTCTCCGCCATCACGTCCTGCACGACCGGTTTCCTGGTAGTATCCCTCAAGCGATTTGGGAATATCATGATGGATCACATAGCGGACATCAGGTTTGTCGATCCCCATTCCAAATGCTATGGTGGCAACAATTACATCAATATCTTCCATCAGGAATTGGTCCTGGGTTTTTGCGCGTTCTTTGGCATCCAATCCGGCATGGTATGGAGCCGCTTTAATTCCGTTTACTTTTAATGCTTCGGCAAGTTCTTCCACTTTTTTACGGCTCAGGCAATAGATGATACCGGATTTGCCTTGCTGGCCCTTCACATATTTAATAACTTCTTTAATAACGTTCACTTTCGGACGAACTTCATAATATAAATTCGGACGATTAAACGAAGATTTAAAAAGACTTGCCTTAACCATTCCCAGGTTCTTCTGAATATCCAGCTGAACTTTTGGAGTTGCAGTGGCAGTAAGCGCCATAATGGGAACCTTACCTATTTTGTCGATGATTGGACGGAGACGACGGTATTCAGGTCTGAAATCGTGGCCCCATTCCGAAATGCAATGCGCCTCATCAATAGCGAAAAAAGAGATCCTGAATTCAGCGAAGAATTTTACATTTTCCTCTTTCGTCAATGATTCCGGAGCAACATAAAGCAACTTTGTCTTACCGGAAACCACATCTTTTTTAACCTGTGCGATCTCGCCTTTGTTCAGTGAAGAATTTAAAAAGTGTGCGATCCCTTCCTCATTGCTGAATCCGCGAATGGCATCAACCTGGTTCTTCATCAGTGCGATCAAAGGAGAAACCACTATGGCAGTGCCTTCGCTCAGGATTGCGGGAAGCTGATAGCAGAGTGATTTGCCGCCTCCGGTAGGCATAATTACAAAAGTATCCTTTCCGCCAAGAACACTACTGATTATTTTTTCCTGGTTACCTTTGAAGCTGTCAAAACCGAAAAACTTCTGCAGGGTATCGTTTAAAGAAATGTCTAACAAAGCGCTCATTTTTAAAGTGGGTATAAAATGTTTTACTGTATATTGGTGAAAGAATTATCTTCGTTTTTTAGATGACTATAATGTAAAGATATAATAAAAATTACGTTAGCAACAAAATAATTTGACAATATTTTCCAAAAAAATGACAAATACGTGAAATCAAACGATGAAATTTTAGCACTGGCAAAAAAAACGCTGGAAACAGAGGCGAATGCAATATCCGGCCTGCAAAAATTTTTAGCTGAAAGTTTTGCAGAGTGTGTAAAGCTGATCTACTCGGCAAATGCCAGAGTTATTATAACCGGCATTGGTAAGAGTGCAATTATTGCTCAAAAGATCGTGGCGACAATGAACAGCACCGGAACTCCGGCCATATATATGCATGGCGCCGATGCCATTCACGGGGATCTGGGAATTATACAGGAGAAAGATGTCATCATCTGCATTTCAAAAAGCGGTAACACCCCTGAAATTAAGGTGCTTCTTCCTTTACTCAAGAGGGGCGGAAACAAACTGATTGCGATTGTAGGAAATATGGATTCTTTTCTTGTGAAACAAGCAGACTTTATTTTAAATACAACTGTTGATAAAGAAGCCTGTCCCAATAACCTTGCGCCAACCAGCAGCACTGCGGCCCAGCTGGCAATGGGAGACGCCCTCGCGGTTTGCCTGTTGGATTACCGTGGCTTTACTGAAAGTGATTTTGCGCATTATCATCCTGGCGGCGCCTTGGGTAAGAAGTTATACCTGAAAGTTTCGGATCTGGCTTCGCAGAATGAACGTCCTAAGGTTAAGCCGGATTCAGCGCTCAGGGAAGTGATCCTCGAAATCTCGAAGAGCCGGCTTGGCGCTACTGCGGTATTAGAGAATGAAAGGGTGAAAGGTATAATTACAGATGGCGATATCAGAAGGATGCTTGAAAAGACGGGTGAGATCCTGAACATCAGGGCTGATTTTATAATGAATACCAACCCCAAAAAAATAGAAGCCAGCGAATTGGCGCTTACCGCCCTGAAGATGATGCAAGAGCATAATATCTCACAGCTCGTAGTGGTTGAAAATCAAGCCTATAAAGGATTTGTCCATCTGCATGACCTGATGAGGGAAGGTATTCTCTGATTTAGAGGGAAATACATTTTGTAAGTGTCCGGGTTTTGATACTCCTCTTTTTTTACTATTTTTACTCACCTAAAAAAATTAAAACACAGCAAAATGAGATTAAGCTTACTCAGGTTACATCTTTTACTGGTTTCATTATTCGCATTTTCACAAGCCAGATCGCAGAATAATGATGCTAAATACCTGAAAGGATTCGATGAAGAACACATTCGCGAATGTGCTAAACATGAGGGTGTATTACCTGAGAATGTTCCCGCATTTATCGAAAAGCAAAAAGCACTATATATTCAAAGGATGAAAGCCCATGAGCATCCGATGGACCCGTATAAGTTTACTCTGAATAATACCGCAATTCAAAAAACTCAAAGTCAGTATTGTCCAAACGCTGGTTTTGAGCAGCTGAACTTTACGAATTGGACAGGTGGATGGTATGTGAATTCTTCCTCTACTAATTGGCCAACCAATCCTTTTGTCGGAACAACGAATTGGAGCAGTTTTTCAACCGGAGCTAACAATGCTTCTTTAGCCACATCCGGAGCATTGCAGTGTATCATGACAACCCCCGCAGGTGCAGCCAACCCCGGACCGGGTTGGGATCCCAATGCGCTTAATCCACTTGGTAAATCCGATATTCCAATAGTAAATCCAAACGGAAGTGGGGTTTCCATGCGTCTTGGCAATGGAGATGGTGGCGGTGAGGCAGAAAGGATTGTTTATGCTATTACTGTAGGCCCTAACAATACACAATTTAACTTCAGCTATGCTGTCGTGTTGGAAATCGGACCTGGACATACTTATGACCAAATGCCATTTTTTAAACTGATAGTAACTAATCCCGCAACAGGCGATACAATTGGTGGGGATTGTGGTCATTACCAGATTGATGCTTCGAATGCTGCAAATGATACCTCATTCCACAGACATATATTTGGGTTTAATGATACGGTATATTATAAAAAATGGACAAATGTTTCCATTGACCTGAGCGGTCAGATGGGTCAGACGATAAATATTGAGTTTATTGCCGGTGACTGCGTATATACGGCTCACTATGGCTACGCCTACATAGATGCTGAATGTGGGCCTCTTCAGGGTTCTGTAGCCGGTTTTTGTTTCGGAAGTACTTCTGCAACTTTAAATGCGCCTAATGGTTTTATCAATTACCAATGGCAGGGACCTAATAATACCACAAATATTCCTGGGGCCACGAGCAGTTCTTTGAATATAGCCGGACCCGTCCCAGGGGACGTATACACCGTTCTCATGCAAACAGCTGCAGGTTGTTACACCACGCTGGCTATAACGCTCCAACAATCTGTGCTTACGGGTTCCTTTGCCTCTATTAATACTTGTTTAGGCGGAAGTTTTGGCTCGGCAACTGTGACGCCCTCGGGGGGATACCCGAATTCCTATGTTTATAACTGGACAACGGGACCGAACGGTACAGGAACTCCTATGGGTAATGCTCCACTAATAGATAGTCTTGGACCCGGAACGTATTATGTTCACATTACCAGTAATACCTGTCAGCCTTACGATGATTCAATTAAAATATTAAATGTTCCTCCCTCGCCTTCGCAGATTTCCGCTCCCTATTGTGGCGCTCTTGTCGGGCTAACTTCTCCTGGCGGTCAGAGCCAGTACCAATGGTATGATACAACAGGCGCTGTCATTTCCGGAGCGATCAATCAAAATTATACTGCACTTAATCCCTTAAATGGAACAGTTTATTCTGTCTCTTATCAGAATGGAGTAAGTGGCTGCCGTGATTCTGTTGAGGTTACACTGGTGAGTAATTATCCGACTTTTGCGCCGCTGGTTACACCTCCTTGTGGCGGTGGTAATAACGGTAGTATTATTTTCAATACAGGTGGCGGAAGTTACGGTCCTTACAATTACATGTACAGTAGTTCTATTCCAACAAATGGTAACGGTAATGGCCTTCAGATCTCTAACCTTGCAGATGGCACCTATACTGTTACACTTTTCTCAGCTGCAAATCCAAGCTGTGCGGTAACAGATACGGTTGACGTCAACCAGAATGTAATACCGGTGAACCTCGATACCGTTTTTGTCTGTAATTATGCAGTTACGCAGGTTGGACCACCGGCAGGACTTGGTACTCCGGGGCCGACTTTCCATGATTGGAATTACCTTAACCAAACCACACAGAATATAAATCTGCCCATTCCAAGTACTAACCTCCAGAGTTATATTGACACCATAACTTACAGTGCAAATTGTAAAACAATTTACAAGGTCACGGTTAAGCATAAGCAAATTGAGCTGACGCTTGGGCCAAATGAAGTTAATCATTGCTACAATGATTCGACCGGGGTTATAACTGTAAATATTGTTCCGAATACTTCGCAGGCAGGATTTGTAGGTGCTGCCCCTTATGATTATGTATGGGCAGGAAATTATTTCCACCAGCATAATGGTACAGGATCATTTTCAAATAATAATCAGAACGTCAACAGTCTGTCTGATCAGATCATAAACCTGTATTCAGGAACCTATACCGTTACGGTAACTACTGCGGACGGTTGTATTAAAGATACTTCGTATACCGTAAGTGAGCCGCAGAAACCGCAGCCCATACTGGAGATTCAGGATTGGTTCTGTCACAGGGATACAATTGGTTTCCTTATAGCGCCATTACGCAATTCAGATTACCAATGGTTCCTTGTAAGCAATGGGATCCAGGATACTACTAAGCTGACAGGTTATACGGATGACACGATCTATATTGCAAATCCGGAATCGAATTACATGAATTATTATGTTACTTACATTTATTATGTAAACGGTTGCCGCATGGTAACTAATGCGCACGCGCCGATGACCCCGCCGCCGCCATTTTTACCGGATATCACGGTGAATATTTTTTCACCGAACGGTGATAATAAAAATGACAGGTTCATGCCCTTCTATGATCCGAATGTGTCGCAGATTGGGATAAACTATTATGCAGACGAGTTCAATATGAAGATCTACGACCGCTGGGGCAAGTTCGTGTTCGAAACCAGCAGTTACCTGCAGGGTTGGGACGGAAAGCGCAACAACAAAGAAGCTGATGATGGAAATTATTTCTGGATCGCCACTTACAAACCGCGTTGCGGGAACGGGGCTCCTGTTTCCAAGCAGGGATTCGTCCAGGTGATCCATTAACACACGGATAAATTAATAGCCGTTCCTTTATGGGACGGTTTTTTTTTTGATTTTATTTGACCGGCCTGTAACTAAACTGCAATCGATCCCGTCTTACAAAGCATAAAGGCGATTTATGACCCTGAGCGAATTTAATACCTGTGTGGATCTGTATGCAGATAATCTTTACCGTTTTATATTGAAAAATGTAAAAGATAAAGATGCTGCGAAAGATATTGTGCAGGACACTTATGAAAAACTCTGGACCAGGGTGAGCGATGTGGAAAGTACAAACGCCAGATCATATATGTTCACTACCGCTTACCGCACAATGATCGACCATTTCCGCAAGGAAAAAAAACAGGGAAGAATAGAAGAGGCTGAATTGAACCAGCTAAGTCATAGCAGGCAATACAGTGATGTGAAGGAAATCCTGAGCGAAGCCCTTGATAAACTTCCGGAGATCCAGAAATCAGTGGTGTTGCTCAGGGATTATGAAGGGTATGATTACCTTGAAATAGGACAGATAACCGGCTTGACGGAAAGCCAGGTAAAAGTATATATATTCAGGGCGAGGCAATTTTTAAAAAATTATATCGGCAAACCTGAAGTGCTCATTTAATAAAGTGGAAAAGATAAGTTTAAATAATTACCAGGCTTACATGCTGGATCTCATTGAGGGAAATCTCAATGAAACGAGCCGTAATGCCCTTTTTGCATTTCTCGAATTACATCCCGAATTAAAAAGCGAACTGGAGGATTTCGAGAATTTGAATTTTAAAGAGTTGAGCGCTAACCAGGATTATCCGGAAAAGGATACGCTTAGAAAGAACGCAACACCGGATGATTTGCTGATCGGCTATGTGGAAAATACCCTGAGTCCTAATGAGAGAACAAACCTGGAAAGACAACTGGAAACAAGCGCTATTCTGAGGGAACAGTTACGCATCTTCAGGCTTACCTTATCTGTGCCTGATCCGGAAGTTACTTTTGAGAAAAAGGATGAGCTCAAAAAACAAGAGCTAAACGAAGAGCAGCTGATCGCATATATTGAAAATTTACTCAGTGCCGAAGAGAGAAAAGTGATTGAGGAAAGACTGAGTCAATCTGTTGCGCTGAAAAATGATTTGAAGCTTTTTAAGCAAACAATCTTCACATCCGACCTTTCCATTGATTATCCTGACAAAGAAGAATTAAAACGTAGCGCTAAAATTATTGCCTTCCCGCAATGGAATTACAAGCGCCTTGCCGTTGCAGCCTCCTTACTTTTTCTGATCGGCCTTGCTGTCTTTTTCGCGCCCTCAAGCGCTGACAAGGCGCGCGCATTTATATATGCCGGTGAGATTAAAACTTTAAAATTCATATTCGGTCCTGTTTTGTCAGAAGGAGAAAAACGCCAATTGGCCACTAACAATTCTGAAAAGAATATTCCAAATCCGTTAAACAACGGAATTGCTTTTAAGAGGGATAGCCTGAGGAAAAGAGAAACGCCGTTAATTGTGTTCTCTCCCGGCAATGACAGCTTACCTGTAAAGAATACTATTCCAGAAGAGAATGTCCCCGGACGAAGTAATATTCTTGTGATCAACAGGTCTTCAGTTGACGATCTCAGCGAAGATACGCTCAATGAGGAACGGCTGAATACAAAGCAATACATAGCGCAGCGCATCCAGGAAGCGGCCTGGGGCGAAGAAGCGAACAAAAAACCTGTGAGAAAAAAACTCAGCGCTTTTGATGTGGTGGCAGCCTTTGCAAAAAAATTAAAGCACCTTGGAAATAATAAAACAGATGCAAAAATAGAATACAACGAAGACACGGAAACAGAAGAATATACGCTTACCCTAGGAAAATTATCTGTTACACGATCAAAGCCCAACCGGGAATAATTTTTTCTGTTCTGTAACTATTTAAAAGTATGAGGCGTCTTACTTAAAATCAGCTGATCCAAAATAACAATTCTAAAAATAAAAACATGAAAACTACATTAGCTATTATATGCGCCATCGCAATTGCTTTCTCAGCCTTTGCCCAGAAAACAGAGAACCGTCCTGTAACCGCTTTTGATAAACTTGAAGTAAGCGGGGCGGCAACAGTAAAATTAAGCAAAGGAGAAGCTCCTTCGGTAAGGGTTGAAGCCGATGAGGATGATCTGGCTAAAATTATTACCGAAGTAAAGAACAATAAACTGATCGTAAAAAGTAAAGGCGATATTAAAAAAAGCTTTAAAGTATATATTGCATATACTGCGCTTAGCCAGCTAGACGTTTCCGGCGCCTCGAGCGTTCAGTGCGAAAACGCCTTGCATACAGATAAGCTAAACATTAATGCTTCAGGAGCATCCAGCCTTGACCTGGCCCTTTCGGTCAAAGAATTAAAGACGGAGGCAAGCGGCGCTTCTTCGGTCCTGTTGAATGGAACGGTGGAAAATCATATTGCTGAAGTAAGCGGAGCCGCCACTCTCAAAGCCTTGAAATTAGCAAGCGCTGCTACTTCCATTAAGGCGTCGGGAGCCTCATCAGCAAGAGTAAATGCCGGTAAAAAAATTAAAGCTGTAGCGAATGGTGCAAGCTCCATTCATTATTCAGGTAGTCCTGAAGATGCTGAGGTTTCCTCGGACATGAGCAGCTCAGTGAAGAAATCTGATTCTTAATATCATTAAATAAATAAAATATATGAAAAAGTTAGTATACAGTGTGCTGATGGGATTGCTCGGATCATCAATGATAGCACAGACAACAGAGGAAAGAAGTACGGGGGAATTCACCCAGCTCGAAGTGAGCGGCGCGGCAAATGTAAAGTTGAGCCAGGGTGCGGCTTCTTCTGTAAAGGTTTCAGCTGAGCCGGGAGACCTGAAGAATATCATTACAGAAGTAAAAGACGGGAAACTGATCGTAAAAACACAGGGTAATATCGAAAATGAATTCAAAGTCTGGGTGACTTATAAAACACTCGAGCTGATCGATGTTTCGGGAGCTTCTTACGTTTCTACTGAGAACACTTTGAATGGAGACAAGCTCGATATTATTACTTCCGGAGCTTCCAAAGCAAACCTGGATGTGATCCTGAAAAATGTGAAATCAAATGTGAGCGGCGCATCCACACTTGTACTTTCGGGCGCTACGGAAAATCACGTGGCGGAAGTGAGCGGGGCCGCGAGTTTAAAAGCAGCCAAGATGTCTTCCATGCAGGTAGAGATCAATACTTCCGGCGCATCTTCGGCAAAGATCAGCGTCAATAAAAAGATCAATGCCAATGCGAGCGGCGCCAGCTCCATTAAATATTTCGGAGAACCGGCTGAAGCAACTATTTCTTCGGGAAAAGCAAGCTCAGTTGAAAACGGATCGCTCGCAGAAGGCAATATAAAACTGAATGACATCGATACAACCAAGATCAAATTCGGGAATAAGAAATACATTATTATTGGCGACGATCATCACCGTCACCGCGGCAACTGGCATTTTAATAATGGCCAATTCAATCACTGGACAGGGATCGACCTGGGCATCAATGGCTATGTCGGAAGCGATATGAACATCAGCTTACCTGCAAAAAGCGACTATATGAGTGTGAATTACGGATTAAAGTCAATGAACTGGAACCTGAACCTTTTTGAGCATGATTTTCATATTTATAAAAATTACGTCAATCTGGTAACCGGAATAGGATTCGGATTCAATACGTACCAGTTCAAAAATAAGACAACCCTCGACGCCGATTCTTCCTTCACATTTTATGGTTATGATTCAACCATCAGCTACAGTAAGAATAAACTGAAGATGAGTTATGTGCAAATGCCTTTAATGCTGGAGTTCAACACTTCAAAAAATCCAAACAAAGCCTTCCACATCGCGGCGGGTGTGCTCGCCGGGTATAAGCTTACTTCGCGTACCCGTCAGTTCTTCACCATTAATGGTTATGATTATCATGTGGAGAAAAAAGACGATTACAACATCAATCCCTTTAAAGTAGACGCCACGGTGCGGGTTGGTTACAGCGGTTTTACGCTCTATGGCACCTATTCGCTTACGACCCTTTTTGAAAAAAATAAAGGCCCACAGCTTTATCCCTTTACTGTCGGTGTGCGGATCATACCGTTCTCGGATTAATCCCGGCCTTCAGTTCTTAACTGAGATTAAACAATTACAATTTCAAGCCATATTGTTTAGGCCAGCCCTCTCCTTAACCGGAGGGGGCTTTTTTTTTGTGTTTTCTGAAGAAATTCTTGGGTATATTTGCCGGAAAATAGTTCAGGGTTAACTAGTGGCATCATTATTAAACTTTTTGTACTTTAGTTTTGGCAGGAATGGGGCCAGGAGCCAGGCAGAATAGTAATCAATAGAAAATTACGCAATTACCAGCGATATGGACAATAAGATCAAACTACTCGAGGAGAAAATAGCGGAAGCGCAATTAGGCGGCGGACAAAAGAGAATTGATTCCCAGCATAAAAAGGGAAAACTGACCGCACGGGAACGGATCCATTTTCTCATGGATGAAGGAAGCTTCGAAGAAATTGGAATGATGGTAACCCACCGCAGCAACGATTTCGGCCTCGAGAAAGAAAAATATCCAGGCGATGGCGTGGTTACTGGTTACGGCACCATTCACGGTAGATTAGTTTATGTGTTTTCCCAGGATTTCACAGTATTCGGAGGCTCTCTTTCCGAAACCTTTGCCGAGAAGATCTGTAAAGTGATGGATCTTGCCATGAAGAATGGCGCCCCTGTAATTGGTCTGAATGACAGCGGTGGCGCGCGTATCCAGGAGGGGGTCGTATCTCTGGGAGGCTACGCCGATATTTTTTACCGCAATGTGCTTTCATCTGGCGTGATCCCGCAATTATCAGCGATCATGGGTCCCTGTGCTGGTGGAGCCGTTTACTCCCCGGCAATGACAGATTTTATTCTAATGGTGGAAAATACATCTTACATGTTTGTTACCGGCCCTAATGTGGTGAAAACAGTAACTCATGAAGAGGTTACCAGCGAAGAGCTCGGAGGAGCGATGACGCACGCTACAAAAAGCGGGGTTACACATTTCGCCTGTGCAAACGAGATCGAGTGTATCAATACGCTCAAGCAGCTATTAAGCTACATGCCTCAGAATTGCGAAGAAGATGCGCCTTCAGTTCCTTATGAGAACAACGGCTCTGAATTACGGCCGGAATTAAATGCGATCATCCCTGAAAATGCAAATCAGCCTTATGATATGCGTGATGTGATCAGTGGCGTAGTGGACAGTGATACATTCTGCGAGGTGCATAAGCACTATGCGGATAACATTGTAGTTGGTTTTGCAAGGCTTGCAGGTAAAAGCCTTGGAATAGTGGCCAATCAGCCCGCAGTGCTTGCAGGCGTTCTGGATATTCATTCCTCTCAAAAGGCCGCCCGTTTCGTGCGCTTCTGCGATTGCTTTAATATTCCATTGCTGGTATTCGAAGATGTGCCCGGCTTTTTACCTGGGACCGACCAGGAATGGAATGCCATCATTACCAATGGAGCGAAATTACTTTATGCATTCAGCGAAGCGACTGTTCCGCGAATTACTGTAATTACCCGTAAGGCTTATGGCGGAGCCTATGACGTAATGAACAGCAAGCACATTGGCGCTGACATGAACTATGCCTGGCCAAGTGCGGAGATTGCAGTAATGGGAGCAAAAGGAGCGGCGGAGATCATTTTCAAAAATGAAATTGCGGCAGCTCCTGATAAGGATAAAAAGTGGAAAGAAAAGGAAGCCGAATACCAGGCTGTATTTGCAAACCCGTACCGCGCGGCTGAACGTGGCTTCATTGACGAAGTGATCAAACCTGAACAGACCCGCGAAAAACTGATCCGGGCCTTTAAAATGCTGGAAAATAAAGTGGCAAAGCTTCCGAAAAAGAAACACGGGAATATTCCCTTATAAATTCCGATAGGATGAGGGACAGATCAGGTAGTTTTCGGACGAGTAAAATGCTCCGGTCTTTAAGTATATTAATTCTTCTGTTCCCTTTTGCTTTACAAGCCCAGGAGTGTCTTGTCATTGACAAAGACAAAGGGCTTTTTAATATTGGCCTGCATGCCTGCGCTTATGAAGATAAAACCGCGACCCTGACGATTGAACAGATTTCTTCTCACCCATACTCCGGAAAATTTGTAAAGAACACGGCCGCTATTCCCAACTATAATATTACAGGTTCCCGCATCTGGGAAAGGATCGAGATCGTTAACCGTACGGATAAAAACGATTGGTTCCTGGAATCAAATAATGCCAGCATCCGGGTAGTTGAATTTTACCGTAAAACACCTGCAGGATTCGAAATGTCAAGGGCTGGATTTTCCACAGCGCTTTCTGACAGGGAGCTCTACACCAGCAGGCCCCAGTTTCATCTCGATCTCCCTAAAGATTCCCTAAAGACCTTTTACATTTGTATTTCCGATAAGGTGCCTTTGCAGTTTAATTTTTCTATCGGCGATGCTAAAAGCCTTATTGCACAAACCCACAAGCTCGATTTCCTGAACGGGGCTTTTTTCGGTCTGCTCTTCATGCTGGTCGTTTACAACCTTTTCATTTTCTTTTCCGTCAGGGACAAGGTCTTTATTTTTTATGTGCTGTACATTGCCAGCAATGCCCTTTTCATAAGTTATATCACGGGATACGTGAGCCACATGCCTTTAGCTCTCCTCAGGTTTATTGAATGCCATCCGCCCATCGTACCACTTTTGCTGGGCATATTCTCCAGTGTTTTTCTGATAGTCTTCCTCGATCTGAAAAATAACTACAAGCCCGGATACAATTTTGTGCTGGGTGTATTCGGTCTGGGTGTAGTAGTGCTTTTGCTCGACATTGTGGGCAACTCGGCAGCAGCGATCATTCTCATTCAACTGGTGGGAATTGGCTTGTCTGTCATGTCGCTTTTCTTTGGGATCAAGGTTTGGAAAAAGGGGTATAAGCCGGCGAAGTTCTTCCTGATCGGATGGACCTTTTACCTGGTGGGATTATTTATGTATATAGCAGCGGATACGGGCATCCTGCCTTTTAATGATCTTACACATAACGCGCTGCAGATCGGAACAGCAATGGAATCCATTTTGCTTTCACTGGCGGTCGGCGATAAGATCAGCAATTTTAAAAAGGACAAGGAGCTTGCGCAGGAAAGCGCCCTGGATGCCGCCCGCGAGAATGAAAGACTCATCAGGGAACAGAATGCCATGCTGGAGCAGAAGGTGAACGAAAGGACCATTGAGCTTCAACAGCAGAAAGCTATTGTAGAGCAAAAGAATAAGGATATCCTCGACAGCATTCATTATGCCAGGCGCATTCAGCAATCCTTACTGCCGCAGGAAGTGTATATAAAACGCCTGCTGAGCCGCTTTAAAAGATGAGCATGGCGGAAAACATACGTATCCTTAAAAAGCTTTCCCTTCGCAAAGGCGCAAATGCCTTTCGTGTTTACAGCAGCTACTATTTTTCAAAGCTTACAAAGAAAAACAGGCATAGCGGATTGCCCATCAGTATTGCCATTGAGCCGACAACCAGCTGTAATCTCCGCTGTCCGGAATGCCCCAGCGGATTAAGGCAGTTTACGCGGCCAACCGGAATGCTAGAAGAAAAATTCTTTCAGAGAACAATAGACGAGCTAAAGGATACGTTGGTTTACCTCACCTTTTACTTCCAGGGAGAGCCATACCTCAATCCGAAATTTCTCGACATGGTAAACTATGCTTCACGTCGTAAAATATATACGGCTACTTCAACCAATGCGCATTATTTGAATGAGGAAAACGCGAAACGCACTGTTGAGTCGGGATTGGACAGGCTGATCATTTCCATTGACGGGACGACGCAGGAAAGCTACGAAAGCTACAGGGTTGGGGGACAACTGGAAAAAGTATTGGAGGGGACACGCAATGTGATCCAGTGGAAGAAAAAATTAAAAAGTAAAACCCCTTATGTCATCTTTCAATTTCTTGTGGTCAAGCCGAACCAGCACCAGGTTGAAGACGTAAAAAAGCTCGCAGCCGAATTAAATGTGGACGAGGTGAAGTTTAAAACCGCGCAGGTATATGATTTCGAAAATGGCAACTCATTAATTCCTACCATTGATAAATACAGCCGCTATAAGAAAAATTCCAAAGGTGGTTTTGATATAAAAAATGATCTTACTGATCATTGCTGGCGCATGTGGAACAGTTGTGTGATCACCTGGGATGGCCTTGTCGTACCTTGTTGCTTCGACAAGGATGCAACGCACCAGTTGGGAGATCTTAAAAACAAGTCGTTTTCCGAAGTATGGAGAAGTCCGTCATATACCAATTTCAGAAGCGCTGTATTGCGATCAAGGAAAGAAATCGATATCTGTACAAATTGTACCGAAGGAACAAAAGTCTGGGCAGAATAGTTTGCGGAAAAAAAATGAAGAATTGAGAGCCGGCTAAGAACGATCGCGGAATTAATTGTGAATAAAGAGATTTTTCAATTCGGTCGCGTCTTCTGGTTTCATCCTTCCTGCCAGGATCAATGCGAGTTGTCTTCTGCGTAAAGCCCCGTCGTAGCGGTCTTTTTCCTCTTCGGTTTCCGGGATCAGTTCCGGAACGGGCAGTGGGGATCCGTTCTGATCGATAGCTACGAAGGTATAAATGGCTTCATTGCATTTCTTGCGCTCTCCAGTAACCTGGTCCTCTACGAACACATCAATAAAGATTTCCATGCTCGTATTGAAGGCCCTGGAAACCTTAGCCTCGAGTGTAACAATGCTACCCTGCTTTACGGGATTGTTAAAGGAAACATTATTTACGGTAGCGGTAACGCAGACGCGCTTACAATGACGGTGCGCTGATATTGCCGCCGTCGTGTCCATCCATTGAAGCAGTCGACCGCCGAAAAGGTTACCAATGTGATTGGTGTCATTTGGCAAGACCTGTTCCGTTGTAACGGTAAGTGATTCGTGCGCGAACCTGGATTTCATTCCCATAAAATTGTTTGTGCGAATTTACGCTTAATTTGGAATTATTCAATTCAAAACCCTCTCTTTACCTGAAAAGGAGTAATTTTGCGTCATGAATATTTCTTACGTGAAAGCGCTTCACATTATTTTCGTTGTTTGCTGGTTTGCCGGGCTTTTCTATATCGTACGTTTATTTATTTACCAGGTTGAGGCGAAGGATAAGCCGGAGCCTGAACGCAGCATACTGGTGAATCAATTCCGGCTGATGCAGAGACGCCTGTGGTATGGGATCACCTGGCCTTCCGCGGTACTTACTTTTATTTTTGGCTGGTGGATGTACTTCACGAACTTCGATTACTTCATTGTTCAGCCCTGGATGCATTTGAAACTTCTTTTTGTCGGCTTGCTTGCAGTTTATCACATTAAGTGTCACATGATCTTTCTTCAACAGCGCAAAGATATTTACAGGTTCACTTCATTAAAGCTTCGGATCTGGAACGAAGTAGCAACAGCTTTGTTGTTTGCTATTGTTTTTCTGGTCGTGGTTAAATCTTCAGGCGGCTTTATCTGGGGAATGCTGGCGCTCGCCGGACTTACCGCTGTGTTGTTACTGGGAATTTATGTTTACAAGAAGAACAGGCTGAAGAATGAACAAAAAGAAAGCGATCATTCTGAAAAAGATTCTCCGGGAGCCGGATCATAAGCTTAGCAACAAGTTGCAGTATAAATTCCGGTAAAGACTTCCAATTCTTTGTTGTTCTTCCATCAGGGCTTCGTCCCGGCTCCTGATCTTTCCTCTTTTCAGCTGGCTGTGCATGATAATGATCCGGAATAAAGTAAGGTAATTCTGGAATAATTTTTTATCCTTTTGAGATTGCACGAATTTTATATTGCGGTTCGCCAGCCGGTAACAAAATTCGTAGTCTTTCTTAAAGTAAAAATGAATGTTCTCCAGGAGGCGCAATTGAAGGTCAAAGGGAAGATAAAGGGCTTTCTCATTGATGGCGCGCCCAGTATTTATATAATGGCTGGCCAGCTTAAGATTCTTTACCGTTAAGTAATATTTGGCATAAGCCAGGCAGCCGCGCGTGGCGAGAATATCTGCGCGCAATTCGATCAGCGGATGAAATACTTCGTTTAATAATGCTTCCGCTTTTTCATATTCCTCTTTGATAATGCACAGCAGTATATACTGTTCGCAATGGTAATGATAACCGTACATGTCGCTGCTTACGCCTGCGTCAAATTCTTTTTTAAAAATGCTCCAGGCTTCGTCAGTTCGCTGGTTGCTGAAAAGATGGTCTGCATAGGCAAGGTTGAGGAACTGGCCAATATTTATTGGAAAGAAGAACTGAATCTTATCTTTCAGGTTGAGGCATTTCTTCAGGTATTCTTCAATCTTCTGAGGGCCTTTCTCATAATAGGTATAATAGCTGATAAGACTCCGGTAAAGGTAATAGCGCGCAAGATAATGTTTACTCTCACCAAGTTCCTTTTCATAACGCAAAAGATCAGCGCCCGTTTTACCGAGGGCCTTGAGCGGATTTTTCTGCGCGGCGCACCTGTTTACCTCTGAAAGCAGGATGTGGTATTTTACATAAAGCTTATCTGATTCTCCTGAACCCGCTTTAGCATTTATATATTGTTCACCCCACTTTTCAATAGCTTTTTTATCGTGGTATTTGAAGGGGAAATCGATGTACAGGTGAAAAAGGGAAAGGTAGAATTTTTCAAGCTCAGCCGCCTTCAGCTTATTCTTCAAGTTATTTTTCTCCTGGGTAAGGGCTTCTGATTTAAGAAGCACGAATAAGCCTTTCGCTTTAAGATATAGTAACAGTTCAAAGCCTCCCTCCGGGGATAGTTGCGAATAGCACTTATTCAGCAATACGGAATTGATCTTGTAC
>JBJMLS010000103.1:0-20967 GCA_045805185.1 Bacteroidia bacterium
ATTATAGAGTTCTCCTGCAAGAAACAGATTACCTTGTCCATCACATCTCAGCCTGGAAATAGATGCGGAAGAAGTAAATTTCTTTTCCCAGAGTAATTCTCCCCGGGGGTCCAGCTTTAAAATTGTCCATGAACCGTGATCCTGATCTGCAAACGCGATGATGACATTATTTTCAGCATCATTAGCCAAATAGTTAGATGAACTGGAACCAAATGAAAAATAATGAACCCATCTTTCTTTACCACTTTCGTCAAATGAGGCAAGATAGATCTGCCACTTACCAGGTTCGAATTCATTACTTGCTCCGTTAAAAGAAACTGAGCCTGTACAATAACCAAGAAAGTACAGATTATTGTCTTTGTCTAATGATAGATCCCTAACGTAATTTCCTGAATTTAATTCCCCGCCGATTGTTTTTTCCCAGGCGGGGATTCCGGATGATGAATACCTGCTTACTTTAATATATGTTCCGCCGGTCCCGGGGAGCTGTCCGGTGGTCGCAGTGAACAGCTCCCCTGCTTCGTTTGTTCTTATTAAAGGTGAAAATTGCGGATCAAAGCCTGGCCCGATCTCCTTTGCCCAGTCCCATTGCTGGGATAAAGCGGTGAGGTTTGCACCCAGTGAAATAAGAAGTATTATTTTTTTCAATTCCTATGCGTTTAAATCCTCTTCAAAATTACTGCTGGAACTTACCAGTATGCCGTTGATTTCGTTCACCGCTAACTATTCGTAGCCCAAGCGTCAAAAAACAGTATATTTGATCTTATGCTGATTGTAGATTTTAATCCTTTCCCTGAGTTAAATACAGAGCGTTTGCATCTACGAAGAGTTAACGATGCTGATGTGAATGAAGTTTTTGAATTGCGTTCCAATCCGGACATTATGCACTTTATTCCCCGTCCGCTTGCAAAAGACAGAGAAGACGCCATGGAACACATAAAAAAAATTGATGACAAGATAAATGAAAATGAAAGCATCAATTGGGGAATCACATTAAAAAGTGAAAGCAAACTGATCGGCATATTAGGTTTTGTGAGAATGACCAAAGATCACTTCCGCGCCGAGGTCGGTTATTTACTGCATCCCGATCAGCACCGCAAAGGAATTATTCCCGAAGCCTTAAAAGCAGTGATCGAATACGGCTTCCGCGAGATGAAACTGCATTCCATAGAAGCAGTTGTGGATCCGGAAAATAAAGCTTCCATCCGCGTGCTGGAGAAAAGTAATTTTATTAAGGAAGCGCATTTTAAAGAAAAGGAATTCTACAAGGGAAAATTTAACGATACTGCAGTTTATTCCCTCCTTACAAATTATTCCCCAGGTTCAATCTGAACCATTCTTTCAGCGAATTGGCCTTTACTGCCACAGCTACTTTTTCCTGAATTTTTTCCTGCGCCTTTTGTATGGAGCTATCGATCATGGAATGCCGGATCATTTCTTCCGGGTCAACCCCCATTCTTTGCATGAGCGACTTCACCTTGTCACCGGATACCGCAACAATGATGGGATCATCCAATGAGATATAGAAATCCGCGCTGACCTGGGCTCCCGAGAGATCAGCCAGGTACTGCAGCACCAATTCTTCTTCGCTGAAGAAAGGAAAATGTTCGGCAAAGATCAGTTCCTGATCCGGCTGAGAAAGCCAGGTTTTAAGCTCGGCATCTTTTCTTCGCTGAACAATATCAGAAGCCCTTAGAGACTTTACATGCGCGCTGGAGAAAATCTCCATCCTTGAATGTGTTTCTTCAAAAAAAGAGACCAGCAGGATGCTTTTTTCTGCTGACTTCAAATGATCGGCGAGCATGTTGTCTTTCACCTTTTCATCCGCCCATACCCTGTTATGAATAGAAAACGGTTTCTTTTTACCGAAAAGCGAGGAGAATAATCCCATAATTAATTATTAGTAAGCCATTCCTAAATTATAAAACACAAAGCTCCACATATCGGCGAACTCCGCGATCTGCTTATCCGTAGGTTTACCCGAGCCATGACCCGCGTTGACATCCACGCGGATCAACACGGGTTCCTTTCCCGTTTGGTTTTCCTGTAAGGTAGCGGCAAACTTAAAGGAGTGCGCAGGCACTACACGGTCATCATGATCACCGGTAAGGATAAGCGTTGCGGGGTAAGCGACTTTCTTTACATTATGGAGCGGGGAGTATTTATACAGGCAATCAAACTCTTCCTTATTCTCGCTTAAACCGTAATCCACCGACCAGGAACGGCCAATAGTAAACTTATGATACCTCAGCATGTCCAATACCCCCACAGTTGGAATACATACTTTGGCAAGGTCCGGGCGCTGGGTCATTACTGCGCCGATGAGCAGGCCGCCATTACTTCTTCCATGAATGGCCAGCTTCTGATGAGAAGTATATTTTTCATTCACGAGATATTCTGCCGCTGCAATGTAATCGTCGAATACATTTTGCTTTTTACATTTTGTACCCGCCTTGTGCCAGTCTTCGCCGTACTCTCCTCCTCCACGCATATTTGCAACCGCATAGATACCTCCCGCCTCCAGGAAAACAGCCCTGTCGATGCGGAACTCGGGTGTATAAGAAATATTGAAGCCGCCGTACCCAAACAGGAAGCAGGGATTGTTCCCATTTAATTCAATTCCTTTTTTATGGGTAATGAACATGGGGATCTTTGTTCCATCCTTACTGGTATAAAAAACCTGCTTTGTTTCATAATCTTCCGGTTTAAAATTAATCTTCGGCTTGAAATAAACTTTAGATACGGCGGCGGCGGCGTCAAAAATATAAACCGTAGAAGGCGCGGTAAAGGAAACACTGGAATAAAATGCCTGTGTTTCTTTAATAGTTGAATGAAATTCATCGATTTTGCACAAGCCATTCAGTTTTACCTCTTTCAACATATTTCCTTTTAAATCGTACTGGTATAAACGTGAAGAAACATCCTTCAGGTATTTCGCAATAATTTTTCCACCGCATAAATGAGCAGATTCCAGGAGATCGCTTTTCTCCGTAATGAGCGTTGTCCATTCTGCTTCGGCGAGTTTCCTGCAATTTATTCTAATCAACCTGTATTTTGGAGCTTTATTATTGGTCAACACATAAAGATCGTCCCCAACATTATCAATTATCGAATAGTCGTTATCGAAATTATCCGCTACGGTTTCGAATTTCGGATTATCCGAGTTCAGGTCTTTTATCATGATGGATTGTCCGCTTGTGCTTTCATTGCCGGAAAGAATAAGAAAGCGTTCATCCTCTGTTACTGACATGGAAATATTGCTGTTGGCGTGCTGCTTATCTTCAAATAAAATCATGTCCTTACTTTGGGGCTTTCCCACGATATGAAAATAAATCTTGTGGAACTCATTACTCCTTGTGAATGCTTTGCCGGATTCGGGAGCGTCATAGCGGCTGTAATAAAATCCATTCCCTTGCCAGGCTATATTGGAGAATTTTACCCATTCCAGTTTATCACTGAGCTCTGCCTTTGTTGCAATGTCCATTACATGTATTTCTTCCCAATCACTTCCGGCTTTGGAGATCGCATAAGCCAGGTATTTGCAATCTTTTGAAACAGCCATTCCACTGAGCGAAACAGTTCCATCTTCCGAAAGCTTATTCGGGTCGAGTAACAGTATAGGCTTATTGGTCTTAAAGCCTTTTTCATAATAAAGCACATTTTGATTTTGCAGACCATTATTCTTTGAGTAAAAATAAAGTTCCCCTTTTTTAAATGGAGCGTTCATCCGCTCAAAATTCCAGAGACCGGTGAGTCGCTCCCTGATCTTACTCCTGTACGGGATTTTCTCAAGGTAGTCATAAGTCATGCGATTTTCTTCCTGCACCCATGCTTTGGTATCTGCAGCGTTATCATCTTCCAGCCAACGGTAAGGGTCACTTACTTTTTTACCGAAATAATCATCGGATTGACTGACCTTTTTTGCTTTGGGGTAAATAAGCTGCGCATGAGCCTGCGTGAATGTAAGTGTACAAAAAACCAAAAAATAAAATTTCATAGCGCTTAAATTAATTTCTACCTTCGAAAGGATGAACGAATATACTAAATATTTGAGCGAGGTAGAAAGCTCGCTCTTAGCTATTGCAGGGGTAAAACCCGGCCACAACAATGCGGAGGCCCAGCGCTACATCAATACGAAACTTGATGTTATTGGCATTTCCACTCCGGTAGTTCGCAATCTCGCAAGACAAGGGTTCAGCTTTAGTAATATAGAACTGCAGGAGCAACTGTTGACCTGGGATCACATCTGGAAAACCTCAGCCGTTCATGATGCAAAAACGCAGGCTTATTTCTTTGTAGAGCTGAACTATTCAAAATTCGAGCAGAAAAAACTATGGGAGGTGATCAGGCATTGGGTAAAACAAGTGGACAATTGGGCGCACTCGGACAGTCTTTCCAAGATCTACACCCGCATACTCGAAGCGGAAGAAGAAATAGTATATTCCCAGCTTGTAAAATGGAACCGTTCAAAAGAATTGTGGGAAAGAAGGCAATCGCTGGTTGCCTGCCTGTATTACGCGAAAACCAAGAAGAAGCACCTATCTTATGAGAAGATCATTTCACTTGTAGAGCCGTTGCTTAGCGATAAAGCCTATTATGTACAAAAAGGAATCGGCTGGACCTTACGCGAACTGAGGCAGGCGCATACTGCGAAAGCGGACAGGTTCATTTCAAAAAATCTGGGTATGATCAGCCCGGTTGCTTTTACCGCCGCGATTGAACATTTAGGAAAAGAAGAAAAAGAACAATTAAAACAGAAGCGAAAGTCAATGCGAAGGTAAGCTTTCCCAATCGCTGCTTATTCATCGGTTCCTTTGACTTTCCGCGAATAACCTTTACCAGCTGAACTAATTCTTTACGAAAAATAATTGCCAGGATCAGGTAAGGTATGCCCATCAGGAAGAGTATTCCTTTGTTCAATCCGCGCGCAATGGAGTGCGGGTCATTTTTCAGATCGCTTTCAGCTGCGGCTTTACACATGGCGCACTGAGCTTCTGCACTGAAGGAGAAAAGGAGCAGCACAGCCACAACAAAAATTACCTGTATAGGATTCCTGTCTCTCAATTAAAAAGGATAAAACGGTGAGATCATTAAATAAACAACAACACCGGTAATCGTTACGTATAACCAGATCGGGTAACTGAAGCGGGTCAGTCGGCGGTGCTTAACCACATCATTCTTTAATCCGTAATAAAAGCTCATGAGCACCAGCGGCAATACAGTTGCGGCCAATATGATGTGCGAGACCAATATGATCAGGTAGGGAGTCCGCAGGGAACTGCCCTCCGGGTATTTCGTTTCGGTAGCCATCCAATGATAAGTAATATAAAAGATGAGAAACAGCGCTGAAAGAAGAAAGGTAACCAGGTTGATCTTCCTGTGCAGAGCGATCTTCTTTTTTTTGATCGCCATTAAGGAAACAATAAGCAGCACGCTGCAGATAGCATTTATTATCGCATTTATCAGCGGAAGCTTATACACAAAAGCCGGGATGACTTCCGGGACAGGCAGGATTTTTCTGTTCAGTATAATAACCGCCACCAATATTAATATCGAAAATGTGAGTACGATTCGGAATACCAGCTTGTCGTTTTTCATTATTTCTTTTTTACACCGGGTTTATTTTTACACCAGAGAGCGCAGAGGTTTTGATCTTACATATTATTTTTCATTCATAAGAATCCTGATATCTCCGATCAGCTTATTTACCGCTATGCTATCCGTTCCATCGTAAATTCCCCGGATCCTTTTTTGCTTATCGATCAGTAAAAAAGTTTCGCTGTGTAAAAATCCTTCGAGGCTTCCATCGTCCTCAAGCGCGTTCACCAGGTAACTGTTTTTTGCCAGATCGTATATTTCCTTTTTTGAGCCCGTCAGCAAATGCCATTTATTTTTGATAGCGCCGTATTTATTGCCATATTGAGCCAGCACCTCAACAGTATCATGCATTGGATTTACAGTATGCGAAAGAATGAGCACATCGTTTCCTTTATTCGCTTCCTGTACACGCGTGAGTTGGGAGCTCATCACCGGACAAATGCTCTGACAAGTTGCAAAGAAGAAGTCGGCTACATAAATTTTCCCTTCCGTGGTTTTTTCAGTGATCGTATCACCAAACTGGTTCATCAAACGAAAAGGAGCAATGGTGTGATAAAGCGTATCTGTTCCTTGCGGGTTAACTGCTTTTTTCTCACCGAAAACAGGCAGCATTAATTTTGACGCGGATCCAGCCTGTTTATTTCCGCAAGAGCTGAACAGGATAAGGGAACTGATAATAAATGAAATATACCTCATGTCGTTTGATCGCGCAAAGATACGAAGAGTATGCTATTGGGCTCTTTCGATCTTATCGCTTTGCTCCATTTTTTTGTGTTCCTCCCTCAGCACAAGGTGCTTGTATTCCTGCACCATGCGCTTTACCTCTCCAAACTGGTCGGGGTCATAGTAACCCCGGATTTGTCCCTTGCTATCCACAAGCACCGCAAAATGCTCCATGATATAAACAGGCTTACCTTCAAAATATATTCTTTGCAGATCCTTCACTTGTTCGTCAGCAGTTGGCGAAAGCAGTAAAAAATTATCCAGCTTTATTCCTATTGAATCATTCAGGTATTTTTTAGAAAGATTGAGCTCCCTGTTTTTTTTCCCTTTCTCAAATGGGTAATCGGGTCCGCTCATCCGGTCATCTCCCATGATAAAAACCACCGGAACTTCCTTCGCTTCTTTTTCCTTGAACTTAATGTAATCCAGGAGACCGGTATACTTACTCTTCCGTCCCGGTGTTGCCTCAACAAACATAGCAATAAAACTTTCGTGCTTCTTCAGTTCAGGTCTTTGAACATCTACAAGTATTTCATTACCGGATGAATCAGTTCGCTGTTCGCGTATAAGCGCGTAAATTTCAAAAGCCTGCCGGGGCAGGGAATAATAAATGGTATCACCTTTCTGATCCAGCTTTTTCGGACCATAATAGGCCATTTTTTTAAAATTGGCCTGGGTAAGTTCAATGAAAAAATAGATCAGCGAGGGGATCAGGAGGATGGAAACGAGAATGACTTTTTTCAAGGGGTATCTGATAATCTAAACTGTAAAAAAATACCCCGACAGTATCGTCGAGGTATAAAATTTATTCGTGCTTTTCGCCTTCTTCTTTCGTAGGGGCGGTAGCTTCATGGGCTCCACCGTGGTGTTTACCATGCTCTTCGATCAGCGTTTTCTGCTGGGTTATAAATCCTTTCCAGAGACTTGTTTTATTCTCCGGGTAACCGGTATAAGTACCTTCCACAAGAATAATAAAGATAAGGTAGCCAATAAAGGTTGCGTAAGGCAATAGAATCGTATACTTAAAGAACTTGGTTTCATGGCCAAGGTGCATGAACTCAATAACAATAAAGCCTGCTTTTACCAGAGTGAGGATCACAAAGATCAGCTTTAAGGAAAGTCCTGATTTACGCGTTGCCTGTAATAAGCCCCAATCGCCGGCATAAGTACCAATGATCAGCTCTACAATAGTAATGATAAGCATGATCCAGAATACTTTCCACAGCTTTTTGCGCTTTGGTTTTCCTTCCTCATCAGTATGCTGGTACATCGTTTCATACTGCGGATAATTATCGTGAAATTCCATAGGTTAAATGTTTGAATTTAAATTATAGTAAGTAGAAGAATGTAAATACGAATACCCAGACAAGATCCACAAAGTGCCAGTAAAGACCAACCTTTTCGATCATTTCATAATGGCCGCGCCGTTCGTATGTTCCTGCCAGTACATTAATAAAAATAATACAATTGATCACTACTCCCGAGAAAACGTGGAAGCCGTGAAAACCCGTAATAAAGAAGAAGAAATTAGCAAACTGAGGAACACCGTATTCATTCATGGTCATGTTGGCTCCATAAAATGTATCCATGACATATTTACCCTGGTCTACATCCCAAATCTGCCTTGCAGCGCCATGAGAAGTTCCCTCGATAAAGTGCCACCACTCCCAGGCCTGTGAGCCCACGAACATGGCGCCGCCGATGATGGTCAAAAGCAACCAGGTGGTAACTCCTCTCCGGTTGTTACGATGACCAGCCTCAACAGCCAGCACCATAGTAACAGAACTCATGATGAGGATAAAGGTCATCAAACCTACATAAGCAAGAGGTATGTGACGCTCCACGAAAGGAAAGTGAGTAAATACATTCTCCGCCAAAGGCCATTCGCCAGAAGCTTTGTGTCTCGCAAAACCGTATGCGCAGAGGAGACCCGAAAATGTTAAAGCATCGGAAACGAGAAAGAACCACATCATCACTTTACCGTAACTCATACGGAAAGGCGATTGGCCTCCATTCCAGGCTTCTTTTTCATTAAAATTTGCTACGTGAGCCATAAATAAAAGTTAAAAATTGTTAGTTTCTAGATTTTGGATGCAAGTTTAACGATTAAAATACAAAAAAAGAAATAAAACGACCCACAAAATATCAAGAAAATGCCAAAAAATAGAACAGAGACTTAGTCCCAGGTGAAATTGTGCGGTGTACCGGTGTTTTAGAGACCTGAAAAAAGTATAGGAAAGTGCGATCAAGCCAGCGATAATGTGGACAAAATGCAGAAAAGTAATGACATACATAATGGAGCCTGAAACATTGCTTTTGCTCCCCGAAAAATAAATGCCTTTACTGATCAAAAATGACCAGGCATTCAATTGTATGAAGCAAAAGGCTATTCCCAGGATCAGCGTAGACAATAACGTAATTGAGACAACTTTAAAATCGTTCTTTTTTACTGCATTCCTTGCCAGAATAAGCGTGATGCTGCTGGTAACAATAACGGCGGTACTGATAAGAAAGAGATCGGGCAGCTCATAGATGAGCCAGTTGCTATTGCCCAGCATTACCATGTAGTAACTGAGAAAAGCCCCGAAAAAGATAGACATGCTTGCCAGGCTCCAGTATAGTAACCCTTTCCTGCTTTTTTCGCGTACGATCTGTTCGCGGCTGATTTCCACTTGTTCCATTATTTTCCGATCATTAATGCCAGCTGTACCAGCGGCAGGTAAAAGAATGAGCCGAACATGAGCTTTCGCGCAGATTCAATGGCCCCATCCCTGTATAATTTATAAGCTTGTAAGAAAAATATCGTTCCGCAAACCAGGATCACAATTCCTGAAATAATTCCTGAAAAGCCAAAAAGAAAAGGCAACATACTTATCGGCAATAAAAACAAGGTATAAATTAAAACCTGGAAACGACTGCTTTGGTCGCGGCCGCCAAGTGAAGGCAGCATAAAAAATCCGGCCCTCTGGTAATCATCGTGACTCACCCAGGCAATAGCCCAGAAATGCGGGAACTGCCAGAAGAATTGGATCGCGTACAATAATACCGGGTAAAGCGAAATCGTTCCGAATCCAGGAGTGTCGGCTATCGCCCCTATCATTGTGGGTAATGCGCCGGGAATGGCCCCCACGAATACGGAAAATGGGGTTATTCGTTTAAGAGGCGTATAAGCAAAAGCATATAAGATAATGGATAAAAGACTTAATATTCCGGACAAAGGGTTGGTAAAAAGGTAGAGCACGATTACTCCGCTTAAACCGCAGATAGCAGCGAAAATGAGAGCCTCAGAAGGGGTCAGTGTATTTGTAGGAATGGGCCTGTTCTGGGTACGCTTCATCAGCTTATCGAGGTCGCGTTCGATTACCTGGTTGAAGGTATTTGCAGAAGCTGTAACCAGAAATCCTCCAACCGCGAGGGCCGCGACTTTGATCCAGTTGGCTTCCGCGGCAACTGTAAAATACGTGATGACCGCAGAGAAAACAACCAGCAGTGACAAGCGCATTTTGGTAAGCTTTACATAGCCTGACGCCTTTGAATAATCTGCTTTCTGTGCTAATGCTATTTCGCTGTTGTTTTCCACTTTTTCAGGTGTGCAAAGGTATCAAAAAATTCAGGCCGCAAGCGCAAAACCCATGGGTTTTAACATTAAAACAATTATTCCGGAAATAAAAAACGCCCCGACTGGCGGGGCGTACAGCGAATTATTCCGCTTTCTTCGTTTTTTTCGCCGGGGCTTTTTTTGCCACAGCAGCCTTGCTTCCTTTTTTATCGGAAGCTTTCACACGTTTCCTGCGAACACCGTATGAGCCCATAGTGATTTTTCCCTTTTTTGATTTTTTATCCCCTTTTCCCATTGTTGGTTTTTTTAAATTTAAATTGTTTGACCGTGCCAAATATAAAAAAATATTTTTGGGACACTACTATACTATAGTGGTCTGTATAGATTATTATCATATTCCTTTATGATCAGGTCGCTTCGCTTTACGCTGTTCTTTACCCAATCCAGGAAGATCTCTTTCTTCTCCTCTTCATCGAGATGATAATCCGGGATCGTCTTCCTGATCTTTTCGCTCAGCTCGTACATGCATAGCGCGGCGGAAACACTGATGTTGAAGCTCTCCGTAAAGCCGTACATGGGGATCTTTACAAACTCATCCGCGTGCTGAAACACTTCGGGAGTTATCCCATCGATCTCTGTTCCGAATACGAGCGCAAACTTTTCCCTTACAGGGAGATCGCTTAAATTACAATCGCTTTTATGCGGAGTTGTCGCCACAATGCGGTATCCCTGCCGCTTTAGTTCGTTCAGGCATTCTACCGTATTGTTCTCTTTTTTTGAATGCCGCGTAATGCTGAGCCAGTTACTTGACCCCATTGCAACATCATCACTGATCCTGTATTTGTGCTTGTTCTCGATGAAATGCACATTCTGAATGCCAAAGCAATCGCAACTGCGCAACACCGCGCTTGCATTATGCGCCTGGTAAATGTTTTCCAGTACCACGCACATGTGCTTCATACGTTGCGAAAGCACTTCATTAAAGCGCTGCCGGCGCGTCTCCGCAACAAACTGCAATAAGTAATTGGTAAGCTGTTCCCGGTAATGAGCTGTTGAATGAAAATCCTGCATTTCTATCCTTTTACTCTTGACTGCTTTTCACGAATATAGGAATCGAGGTGCCGGTCTTTTTTTGTTGGATAGGCATCCTCGAACTTCACAATGATGCCTGTTTCCTCCACACCGCCAAAGCCAGGATTAATGGCAGTTCCAAAGGACCTCATTGTTGGCGAAGTATTCATATAGGTGTTTACCAGGGGCGGAATATTCTCGCCTAAAGCGCGGACGCTTTTGTTCAGAATAACATGGCCTTCCTTATAGCTTAAGCCCTCGAGGCTTTTCAGGAAACCACTCACATCGGTTTTCAACTGAACAGGATGGATCGGTTTTACAAGGTGATCCGGATCCGGAAAATAATGCTGCATGAAAGCCAGGATCATATCACGGGCCTGAACATTGAAATCGGTGTACATGGTAACCTTACCGAAATAATATTTTTGACTGGGATTATCTACGACGATAGCGCCTAAGCCATCCCACAGGTTATCCAGGGAAAACAATCCTTTACGCGAACCTTCTGAAGGCTGGTACATGGGCTGAACAAATGACCTGCCCAGTTCAATGGTATAGGGTAAATATTCTTTGTAAAACTTTTCCGAGAATTCGAAGAGCTCAGTGGTTGCCAGGTGTACTTTTCCATCGCGGAACTCGGCATCCCTGCAGAGAATGAAGCGGTAGGCCCCAACGATCTCTTTATCTTCCGGGTTCCACACGATCAGTTGCTTATACGGATGATCGCAGGTATCAAATTCATCAATATCAATGCTGAGGCCCGTGCCGCCGCCCGCATGCCTGAACGTAACTTCGCGGAGCCTCCCGATCTCCTTCATCACGTTTGGTGAATCGAAATGGGTGATGATGTAAATATGATTATTGCCGCTGTTGGTATGACGAATGAATTTATCAGGACTCAATTCCTTTTCGAGCAAAGCTCTGTCTATCTTTTCAATGATGGGTTCCATACATTCTTACAATTGCGCAAAGATAAGGTTTTTTTATGCCGGTATGTCGCGAAGAATACTCTAATAAGGGTCGCGCAGAGACGCGAAGACGCAAAGGTTGTTGGGAACAGCGTGGAATGAGAACACTATTTGAAAGCTCAATTTAAAACAGGAAGGATTTCAGACCAGATTAAAGATTTGTTTTAACACGAACTATTTTTTTCAATACTCCCTCCTTAGCGTCTTTGAGCCTCTGCGTGAATCAGAACTTCCTCTCCATAGCTACTTTGATCTGTCCTACGTGATGTTTCCCGTGCCATGCATAAATACTTAAAAGACTGCTGATCGCCCAGGTCTTTTGATTTTCGGGATGAAAATAGGTCCGCTTAAATTCTTCCGCTTTCATTGATCTTAACAAATAGGACCAGCGCGCATGAATACCATTGATCACAAATACTGAAGCATCTATCGGCATTTTCGCAGTATCGGGAAGGGCCGCGAAAGCATTCTCATCGTAGGGCTTTATGGTGGGATTATTTTCAGTTAATGCAAGCTTATTGCGTATAAATCCATTGCTATGACTATCGGCGAGGTGGTGAATGATCTGCCTGATGTTCCATCCGCCCGGGCGATAGGAATAAACGAGGTCGGATTCCTTCAGGCTTTGCGCCACTTCATTGAGCATGATCGGAAATGCTTCAATGTGCCTGATGAGTCCATCGATCACTTCATCCGTATATTCACTTTCCCAGGTCAGTTTCCCTGTTGGGTATTTCAATTCATTAAGTTCCTGCTCGCTTAGATTGATCGCGTTTTCCATATCCTTATTTTTGATCGATTACTTTTGCAACCTTGAAATAATCGCTATCCTTTTTCGGCGCGTTTTTCAAAGCTTCCTGTTGTGAAAGCGTTTCCTTTGCTTCATCTTCCCGCAGCACATTCACTTCCTCCGTCATATACACCAAAGGCTGCACATTGTCGGTGTTCAGCTCATTCAATTTACTTACAAAAGCAAGCATCCGGTTCATGTCATTGACGATCTCATCCTTGGCCTTGCTTTCAAATTCAAGCCGGGCAAGGTGCGCAATCTCATCTACTGTTTTGTGATCGATCTGCATTTTTCTTTATTTAAGTTCGTTAAGCGTATTTTGAGTGAGGTCATAGACCTGCTGGCGCAAAGATACTAAATTTTCATCCGTCATACCGACTGTAGAAATGACCGGATGGATCACAACACGGGCAATTCCGGGCTTTCCGTAGCTTTTAAAGAAACCGCCGTTTTGTAATATTTTCCAGTTATTGAGATAAGTGATCACCACCAGCGGCACCTGCTTATCGATCGCCAGCTTAAATGGTCCGTTCTTGAAGGGCTTTAGCGTTCCTTCGCTGGAAAGGGTTCCTTCCGGGAATATAAAAACGCTGTGCCCGGCATCGATCTCTTCCGCAGCCCGCACAAATGCCTTATGCGAACCTACGCGACTCTTCCTGTCGACAGCGATCTGCATATCCTTGAAGAAAATATTGAACAAAGGCGCTTTATTAAGTTCAATCTTCGCCATAAAAACATAATACTTTTTCAGGAAAAGATAACTGATCACAATGTCCAGGTAAGACGCATGGTTGGCAACGATGACGCAGGGCTGGGGTAATGTGCTGAGATCGGTCCTCGCATATCGTTTCACGAAGATCAAAGAGCCCCAGCAGATCCAGCGCGCGATTATTTTCTGACATACAAAGGCGTATTTGTACCATTTACGCTTGCTTAGAAAAACAAGCAAAAAAGGATAAAATACAAGAAAACTTATTGCAAAATGCAGAAGGAAAATGATCTTCCAGAATGGTGAGAGTATGAGCCGGATGATTTCCACACCCAAAGTTAAGGAATTAAACCCGGGGGCAAATAAAATCAATTAACTTTAAGCCCTGTTTAACATCTCAGGAACCTAATGGCAAGAATACTTACAGGAATACAGAGCACCAATGTTCCGCATCTCGGAAATATCTTAGGCGCAATGCTGCCCGCAATTGAAATGAGCAAAGACCCTTCCAACGAGGCTTTGTTGTTCATTGCAGACCTGCATTCGCTTACTACGGTCAAGGACGCAGAATTTCGCAGGAACAGCACTTTGGGGGTGGCCGCTGCATGGATCGCGCTGGGATTTGATACGGAAAAAAATCTTCTGTACAGGCAAAGCGATGTACCTGAAGTGTGTGAACTGACCTGGTACCTCAACTGCTTCACTCCCTTTCCCATGCTTGCCAATGCGCATTCTTTCAAAGATAAGTCGGAACGGCTGAGCGATGTGAATGCAGGACTGTTCACTTACCCTGTTCTTATGGCCTCAGATATTTTGCTTTATGACGCGGAGTTTGTTCCCGTGGGAAAAGATCAGTTACAGCACCTGGAAATGAGCCGCGATATTGCCCGCTCTTTCAACCACCAGTACGGAGATACTTTTGTTGTACCGGAACCAAGGATAAGCGAAGAAGTGATGATCGTTCCGGGAATCGACGGGCAGAAAATGAGTAAATCATACAATAACTTCATCAATATTTTTCTTCCGGAAAAAGAGCTGAAGAAAGTGGTGATGAGCATTGTTACCGATGCCACACCGCTTGAAGCCCCGAAAGATCCGGATACCTGCAATGTCTTCGCTTTGTATAAACTCATGGCTACTGCTGAGCAAACTGAAGAAATGCGAAAAAACTACCTGGGAGGGAATTACGGTTACGGTCATGCAAAAAACGCTTTGCTCGCGCTGATGCTCGAAAAGTTCGGTACAGCCCGTACAAAATATTTCGAATTAATGGAAAACCAGGATCTGCTGCAAAAAGAATTGTCGAAGGGCGCTGAAAAAGCAAGGAAGATCAATGGACCTGTGCTGAAAAGAGTGAGAGAAAAATTGGGGTTTGGCTAGTTGGCAGTAGGTGATTAAAATAGTTTTGAAAATCAACTTCCAATTCTATAAATAAACTCCGGGCCTCTGCGCCTCTGGTGTTAACTAAACCCGCGGTTTCCACGGAATTTCCTCCGCATTCAGATCCTGCGTAAACTTTCGCGACAATACAAAAAGATAATCCGATAAGCGGTTCAGGTATTTGTAGATTATTTCCTCTACTTTTTCAGTCTCCGCAAGCTTTAATACGGAACGCTCAGCACGGCGGCAAACGCAACGTGCGATGTGGCAAAAGGAAACGGTAGTATGGCCGCCCGGCAAAACAAATTGTTTCATTTCAGGCAGGGTCTCATTCATCTTATCGATCTCTTTTTCCAGCAGTACAATATCTTCTTCGTTCACCTGTGGAAGTTTCATTTTATTTTTTTCAGGATCAGCCGCAAGGAGAGAACCGATGGTAAACAACCTGTCCTGGATCTCGATCAGGATCTTCTTTGAGTTTGCGTCGATCTGCTGATCTCTTATAAGACCAATATTGGAATTCAATTCATCCACTGTTCCGTAAGCCTCAATGCGGATATTGTGCTTCGGAAGACGGGTACCCCCGATCAGTGAGGTTTGTCCTTTATCACCTGTTTTGGTGTAGATCTTAAATGCCATAGCAGCCTATAATTTGAAAACTAAAATAGGATAAAAAAACGGGATTTTCATTTGATGAAATAAAAAAGAACTAAAAGGGATGGAGTAATTTCTGTTATTGCACTAACACTTTTTTCACCATTCGTTTCTCAGTTAAACAGAAAAGGCTGCGCATATATTCAACCCTCTTTCAAATTTCAATTTAAGCTTTTAAAAAGTGAAGCTCACGTTCAAATTCGGCAGGAAGGGAAGCTGGTTCTTCCGCTTCATGGTGACCCTGTCCTGGTAAAAAAGATTTGCCCTGTTGTAGCCGTTCGTTGCTCCTGCGCTCGCCTCGAGCGTTACGCGGTCGGTCCATTTGTATTTGTACTTTACGTTGAAGTCCAGGCGGTGGTAAGTTGGAAGCCTTCCGCCATTGATGCCCGCCGGAATATATCCAAGTGAACCGTTAAGCGTTGTATAATCCACGTTGATGTTGCTGCTGAAATTGAGCTTGGGATAAAAGCCCTGTGTTTGGGTAACGGGAAAACCGCTTCCGAAATTCCAGCGTCCGTTGATCTCCCAGTTCTTCTTTTTTCCGAGTGTGTAAGAGGATACGATGTTGATGTTGTGCCTCCTGTCGAATACAGGAAAATACTCACGAACCCCATCCCAGCGCCTGTTGTAACCGATCGAATAAACGATCCACAGGTAAAAGCGCTTTTTATCGTATTTCAGGGTCAGGTCAATTCCTCTTGCATATCCTGTTTCTACGATGAAATCTTTTTTCAGCAGGTCTGGCTGCGTGGTATGTGAGGCATCGTCCTCAAACAATTTATCTCTGTTTATATTGGTGAGGTGAGTAAATCTCTTCTGGTAAGCTTCAATATTGATTTCTATTTTTTTGAAGAGATCAAACTCAAAACCCGCGATCAGGTGATTAGATTTCTGCAATTTTGTATTTAGCGGCTTATCGGTAATACCCGGCTTAGGAGAATAGGTATCCTGTAAGTTATCCGGTCCTGAAAGGAAACCGTAAAAAAGATTCACCACATCCCTGTCGGAATTGGCGGCGATCAGGTTCTGGGAATAAAATCCACCGGCAAATTTAAACCTGAGGTATTCCTTGATGTTGTATTTAAAAGCGGCTCGTGGCTCAGGTGAAAAATTTCCGAGCGAGGCGTAATAGTGCGCGCGGAAGCTGGGCTCAAAGATCAGTTTTTTGTTCCGCGTGATGTATTTGTATTTCACGTAAGCGGCCGCTTCCGTTGTGCTTTCTTCCTGCTCTATCTTATGGTTGAATTCGTTCGTGAACTTAAAATCGGTTTTGAACCCGATCACCTCGAAGCCGTATTTTACTTCATTCTTCGCGATGAAATTGGTGAATTTCAAGCCTGCATTGAAGCCGTTGATGTCACTCGATTTCGGAGTCGTGTCCGAAGCTCCCTGGGCAATGATCCCATATTGCGAATAGGAAACGTTCCCTTCTATCAGCGTACTGGAATTACTCGGAATGACAACAAAATTGCTTCCTCCGCCGAAGGATTTCCATTTGAAATCCGCAATACCGGTGTACGTTACCTTGTCGTTGAAATTAAAGCCGAAAAAATTGACCTTACTTCCGTTGTTCGCGTTTAAGGACACTTTGCCATAATAATCATTGAAAGCAAAGGGCAAACCTGCGGTATCTACATAATTGTAAAATATTTTAGAAGATTGGGGTAAATAAGATGTCTTGGCGGAGAACAGAAAAGAAGAACTGCCTTTTCCATCATCCCTTAACTTTTTCAGAGGACCTTCTACTAATGTTTTTGCACCGAAAGTAGAGGCTGAGAACTTACCGCTTACTCTTTTCTTATTTCCATCGCGTGTGGTGATGTCCATTACAGAAGAGATCCTTCCTCCGTACTCGGCACCGAAACCGCCTGTGTACACATCCGCGTTGCGGATAATGTCGTTATCAAAAACAGAAAAGAGTCCGATGGAGTGAAAAGGATTGTACACGATCATTCCATCCAGCAATACTTTATTCTGAACAGGCGTTCCTCCGCGAATGTATAGCTGCCCGCCCTGGTCGCCGCTGAACACTACGCCCGGCAGTACCTGCATGTATTGCGCTAGATCGGGTTCTCCCACACTTGGCAATTTCGCAATGGCGATCGGATCTATTTTCTGTACGGAAACTTTGGTGTCCTCCAGCTTTGATTGCTGTTCAGCGGTAAGCACGACCTCTTCGAGCTGGACCGCGCCCTTGTTCAGGTAATATTTTTTATTGACAAGCTCATTTGCTTTCAGACTCATGGTTTCGAAAAGCGTGTCGTATCCCAGGTAAGTGATCATGAGCGTATAGGTACCTGGCGGAATTTTGGTGATGGAGAAGAAACCGTTTACATCCGTAGCGGCTCCATAAGTTGTTCCCTTAAAATAAACATTGGTGAACAATACCGGCTCGCCATTGTCTTTGGTATATACAAATCCCCTCACGCTGGCCAGCTGCGCTTTTGCAGAATACGCGCCGGCAATGCACAGGAGCAGGAATACAAAGCGAAAGAATACAGGTCTCATAAACAATTTTCAGACTGCAAATTTAGCAAAAAAATAACGCTGGGATTTTTGTTTGATAACTGGCTAAAATGCGGCGGCAAGTGGCGTAATTCAGGGAAACAAGCTGTTTATGGCTGCGTAGGGACTTATTTTGCTTTCGGAGATCAGTATCTCGAGTTCGCTGATGGCAGAAGCGATGCCCGGCCTGCTGTAAAAGCGCTCCTTCAGTTTTTCATCGATCAGCTGATGCAGCCAGAAGCGCGACTGCTCTTTTCGTTTCTTTTCGAAATAGCCCGTGGTCCTTGCCATTCGGAAATATTTCAGCATCATTTCATCTATTTCGGTAATACCTGAGCCTTCAAGGCTGGAGCAGGTAAGCACTTCCGGGATCCAGCCGGAATCCGAAGGGGGAAATAAATGAATGGCGCGGGCATATTCAGCCCTTGCTGATTTTGCTTTTTCCACATTATTCCCATCCGCCTTTGTGATCACGATGGCATCCGCCATTTCCATGATCCCGCGTTTGATCCCCTGCAATTCATCACCTGCGCCCGCAAGCATCAGGAGAAGAAAAAAATCGCTTAACTGGTGAACCGCGGTTTCGCTCTGCCCGACCCCGACCGTTTCGATCAGGATCTGGTTAAAGCCGGCTGCTTCGCACAGGATGATCGTTTCTTTCGTCTTTTGTCCAACGCCGCCAAGACTCCCCGCGCTGGGTGAAGGACGGATGAACACATTCGGATGAACTGCCAGTTCCTCCATTCTTGTTTTATCGCCCAGTATACTTCCTTTGCTTAACTGGCTGCTGGGATCAACTGCCAGCACGGCTATTTTATGTCCTTGTTTTGCAAGATGCAAACCAAAGCTTTCAATAAATGTACTTTTTCCGACACCCGGAACGCCGGTAATACCGATCCTTACAGAGTTCCCGCTTCGCCCGATCAGTTTATCAATGAGCTCATGCGCCATGGCCTGGTGCTCTTCCCGGGTCGATTCAACGAGCGTAATAGCGCGGCTGAGTACGGATATGTTTCCCGCAAGAATTCCTTTCTCATATTCGCCCATTGTATATTGACCGGCCATTTTACGAATTTACGCTTTAATCACTTATTTCTTAAAGAAAAAATAGACAGCTATGATCAGGAAAACAAAACCGATGAGGTGATTGATCTTTATTTCCTCCGTTTTAAAAAAGAGCACAGTAAATACGAGGAACACCATTATAGAAATAACTTCCTGGAGCATTTTTAGCTGCAACAGACTATAGGGCCCTCCCAACTCTGAACTGCCAATACGGTTCGCAGGTACCATCAGGCAATATTCCGCAAAAGCGATTCCCCAACTGATGAGAACAGTGCCGAACATGCCGATATCTTTTAACCAGCTTATGTCTTTAAAACGCAGGTTCCCGTACCAGGCAACTGTCATAAAAGTATTGGAAGCTATCAACAGCAAAATAGTAAGAATGGAGTTTCTCATAAATTATCGTACGGTTAATTAGTATCTCTATTGTATTTTTTAAGATTGCGCTCGATGTACTTTTCCGAAGTGATCAATGCCCGCTGGATCTTCCTGGCATAATAAATCGAATCGAGGATCTCTTTCTGTTTCACTTCGATGATCTCTTTCTGTCTGGTGATCGCCTCGTTTGCTTTTTGCTTCTGCAAATAACTCCGGTAAGCAAAGACAGCGAAAATGATCACCAACACCAGGATCCCACAAATGCTCCAGATCACAATTCTTTGCTTACGGTTTTCGGCGGCAGACACGGCTTCTTTTTTTTCCTGTTCCAGTTTGGCAGCCGCTTCTTTCTTATCAAACTCAAAATTCATTGCGGTCCGTACCGTTTTTTTTGTGTTCTCTTCATTTAATAAGCTATCGCGCGCAACAATAAAAGCTTTATAGTGCTCCAGCGCATTCTTTTTATCTCCCTTCTTTTCGTAGATCTCGCTCATAACGCCCTCGATCTCTTTAATGACGGGTAGCGAACCGATCTCTTTTGCCAAAGCAAGACCTTTTTCGGAATAGACCGAAGCTTTCTGATATTTTTCCTGCTTCATGAATACATAGCCGATATAGTTCAGCACTACCGCCAGGCCATCGCGGTTACCATCCTCTTCGTAGATCTTCTGAGCCTTGATTAACCAGGGAATTGCATTTTCATATTCTTCCTTATGCGTGTAAATGTTCCCGATATTCTTGTAGGACACCGCCATTCCGTCTTTGTTCTGGAGTTCTTCACGGATCCTGAGCGACCTGGAGTAAAACCCGAGGGCAAGATGATAATCCTGTTCCGCTTCGTATATTGTTCCGATATTGTTCAGCGTTTCTGCAATGCCGCGCTTGCTTTCCAGCTCTTCGTAACTCCTCAGTGAACGGTTATAATACTGCAAGGCTTTTTTATAATCACCCAGGCTAAAATAAATGTTCCCGATATTTGATCCTGTATTTGCGATCCCGGATTTGTCAGCAGTTTTTTCGCGGATCTTCATTGCCTTGAGATGGTGCTCAAGCGCTTCGGGATAATTACCCTGGACCTGGCAGATAACACCGATGTTTCCTAAGGAACCCGCTATGCCAACCTCGTCATTTATTTCTTCCTGGATCTTCAGCGCCTTATTATAATACTCGAGGGTTTTCTCATAATCTCCCATTCCATACCAGGAGTTCCCGATATTGGTCAAGCAGGAGGCCACCGATTTTTTATTCTTGAGCTCCTCATGCATTTTCATGCTTTTCGCAAACAGCTCCTTTGCATTTTTAAAATCTCCTCTCGAATAAATAATAACGGCGCTAAGATTGATCGCATTCGCTATTCCTCTTTTATAGCTGTTTTTCCCGGCCATCAGCTTTGCTTTTCCGGCAAAGTATTCTGCGCTGTCGTAATTCCCTTTTCTGAAAAGGATCTCACCCAAAAGATTATACGCCTTTACGGTGCTTGTATCTGCACTTTCCGTTCGAATGATCGCGCGCAGTGAATCCTCTTTACGGCCCTGGGATAATACAGACAGCGGGAGTAAAAGAAGTA
>JBJMLS010000104.1:0-4627 GCA_045805185.1 Bacteroidia bacterium
AGTCTGGCGTTTATGAAAGCCATTTAAGCCAGTTCAGGAAGGATTAAGCTTGGTTTGGATTTCTCCTGCAGCGTTAGATTTGAATAGCCCGATAAATAGGATTATCCTTTCAGACACGAACCCCGATCACCAGCACATCATCTGTCTGCTCCATGGCGCCTTTCCATTCGAGGTGAAACCGTTCCAGGTGTTTACCCTGCTCTTCCATGCTCATGTGCTGAATCTCGAGTATGGTATCCTTGAATTTGCGGGTCATCAGTTTTTTATCGTTCGGACTGAATTGATCCGCGTATCCATCACTGAAGATATAAACCGTGTCGCCTTTCTGCAGATCAAATGTATGCTTGGCGAATTCCTGGTCCGCCTCGGTAAGTCCGCCTATTGCGGTTTTTGTTGCTTTTGTTTCGAGGAGCTCTTTTGTTCCGGCTCTCAGGATCCATAGCGGACGGTTAGCGCCTGCATAATCAAGCCGGGTGAGTTCTTTATTAAAACAACAAAGCGCAATATCCATTCCGTCGCGGGTTGAGTCTTCGCCGCCCGATTGACGAAGGGCCTTCTTGATCCCTTTATTTACCAATGGCAATATGCCCGCAACATCACGGCTGTGCATTACCGCTTCATTCAGCTTATCTGCGCCAAGCATACTCATTAAAGCGCCGGGAACGCCATGCCCGGTACAATCTGCAGCGGCGATGAATATTCCTGTGCTCATAGTGGAAGTAGGGCTGTGGTAGAACCAGTAAAAATCACCGCTCACAATATCCTTGGGACGAAAAAGGACAAAGGAATCCGGCAAGGCATTTTTTATGGCGGATGAATCCGGAAGGATGGCCTGCTGGATCCGCTTGGCATAATTTACACTGTCAATGATCTCCTGGTGCTTCTGCTCAATTTCTTTCTTCAGCTCATTGATCCGCTCTTTCTCCTTGTGAATGGCCATACTCTGGCTCCAGAGCTTTTTTACCTTTTCATCCACTTTCGCCTTATCGGCAGCAAGTTTTTCTTTTTCAATCAGCAGCGCTTCATTTTGCTCGTCGACCTTCTTTTTTTCCCTGTAGACAATTTCACTCATCGAAAACATTTTTTTATTCTTCTCCTCCAGCTTTTTTTTCTCCGCCTCGAATTTTACAATATCCTCTGTTGAAACGCTTAGCTCCCTTAGCTGTACATCCATTCTCTTTCTTTCATCTTCAAGCGCTGCGGCAATTACTTTTGTGCTCCTGTATTTCAGGAAACACCAGGCTGCAAAGGCAAGAGCGATAAGAAAAAGTGGTATTAAAAGATAGGTCAACATATAAGCAAAGGCGATGTTTATTTATTCCTCTTCACCGTATTTTTCGAAGAAGCTATTGTAATTAGTAATATACAGTTCAGCCCGCTCATCCTGCCTGCTGCGGAGCTGATCGAATACCGGAGGACTCGAACGCGTGTAAAAATTGGGAGCAACATCCCACATGATCAGGAAAATATAGACGACCCATAATCCACTATAAGAAAATGTCATAACCGGTTTTCCAGGCAACAGCATTAAGCGCCGGTATAAGGAAATCTCTTCTCCTTTATACATGTATTTCCTTTTGATAAAGGAAGAGATTATAAATAGCAGGAATGCGATGAGTGCTGTCAGCATCATGTAATAAGACCCGGGCCAGCGCATGGTTTTAAACGTTAATCCTTCAACTGCCAGTATGGTTGCAATGATGAAGAGAAAAACGATAATGGCCAATGGCCTTCCGTACTTTGATTCCCGGATAAGCAGCCGCAAGCCGAAAATAAAATAAAGGATAAAAAGAAAAAGGGAGCTGAATACGCTGATGGCACTTGCCCCCGCCCAATGTTGAAACTTAAAGAAAGGGCCAGTAAAAAAACAACCCAGCAGAAAGTGTTCTATGAACAGGTAAAAAGCCATTCGCTTTCCTGTAGAATATTCCCTCTTCAATAAAACGAAGGCTTCAATAAAAAACAGCAGCCCGATCAGGCCATGAGACCAGCTGAGCATGGTAAAGCCGTATTCGTTCAGCGCGAAATTCGCAAAGCTGCCCAGGATCATTGTGGCAAAAAGAATATAACGTAGGGTCGAGAGTGCTTTCATGTGCTTAATCTATTTCGAAATTCCGCTGGTCGTTAGGGCCGAATTCATAATCTCCCCAGGAATTCCTGGTGTTATCAAATTCATATTTCTGCAGTTCAGAAGCATCGATCTCCCCGTTCTTCATCCTCTTCATTACTTCATATCTTAAGATCTGATTATTCAGCCGCAGCTCTTTTGTGCTGGATATATAACCGGAAAGGTAATACTGGGTGGCCACATAATAAATGCCATCGTTATCATTGGAAATAATTCCTTTCACCAGATTGACCATACCTCTGGACTTCAGAAGATCAGGCGTATCTTTAAGCAATTGAGCCGCCATATTCTGTGCGCGGCTTGTTCCGATCATTGAAATTACCTTCATGATCTTCATACCATACATTTTTTCGGAGCCTACATTCTTAAAAAATTCATCAATATACAGGAATGTATCTTCAACAGGCGCTCCCCTTTGCTGAACTGCTTCTGCAATATCGATAAGCGCATTTCTTTTTTGATAGGGCTCAAGCGCATTAAGGATCTGTAGTGCCCAGTCCTTTTTATTGGCTGCAGCCAGGTTGGCCGCAAGCTGTTTTACAAGATACCTTCTTGACTTACTTTCCGTATAATTTACAGAAGAAAGAATTGCCTTCATATTTAAGCGATTATAAATGGCAAAAGCCTTTGCCGTGTCTTTTTCCCCGAAAGCTTTATTGATAAATACAAGGTCGAGGTATACTTTGGATGATTCGTCATTAAGCTCCGGTTTACTTTTTTGCAGATCCGCAGCGTAGCTGAAGCACGAATAATCCATTTGCTTTCCGAATTCAGAGCCCGCATTCGGCTCTATTTTATTAGCTGTGTAATACACCCTTAAAAACTCAAACAAAGCGTCTGCATTACTCAAATTACGATAAACTCTGGCGGGTGCATTCTCTAAAATGTATTTCTGAAATGCCGGTGTATAATTGTAATAGCCGTCTTCACCAAGAAATGACCTGATCTGGCTCAGGAAATAAATCGATCGTGGCATGCTTCGCGTAGAACCCAGATCGGTACGGAATTCTATCCAGTTCTCAAGATAAGCAGGGCTGACCAACAAGTAACTATCAATCGCTTTTTTATAAAAAGAACGCATTACCGCATTTTGGCCGAGCTCATCGGCAAGTATTCCTTTTCGCTTATAATGAACAGCTTCACTGTAATTCAGCTCATCCCCGGACCTTAATGTGTTTTTTGAACGCTCCTGGCAAAAATCAAGAATGCCGCTTTTTTGAACAGGACCTATACAATACTTTGCTATAGTACCATAGGAAATATCCGCTGTTCTATCCTCGTTAATTTTCCCGATAAGTGTATTCTCAAGGAAAAGTTTAGTGAGTTCGAGAGCGCTCACGTCCAATTTTGTTTTTTTAACCGTAAATTCAACAAGGCTCATCCCTTGCTCTGATGGGAAATGACCGTTCCGGGAAAGTACGCTCATGAGCTCAATAAATCCCGGATAGAAAGTCCCGCTGAACTGTTCGGCAGATATGATGCTATCCAGGCAGACCTGTGTTTTTTCAAAATCTCCTTTAGCTGCATAAAGCAGGGATAACAAATAATACCCTCCGTTGTAAGTCAATTTATCTCCTTGTAAGGTGTTCTTCGTTATTTTATCTCTTGGGTACAGCTTTTTAAATAGTTTTGCGGAAGCAGGATTATCAATTGGTGATAATTTTTCCAGGAGTTCATTGAGGGACACCAGTTTATTCTCATTCCCTACCAGGGCCATTAACTGGATTGCCTCGTTTAAATCAGTTCCGGCATAAGATAAGGAATCAGGGTTCCTGTCAATAACCGAATGAATTGATTTATTCAATAGCCATTCATATTTATTCAGTAAGCGGCCCGCAATAGTATCTTTATTATTTGCATTCTGCACAAACAAACATTTGCGCGTAAGTATGTTCAGCCGTTTAAGATTAACTTCGCTTACAGGTTCTCCTGCACTAAAGTGCCGGTTCAAGAAATTCTCCAGTCTTCCATCGAGGTAATTCAGGTAACGGTATGCCTTCGGTTTGATCTTAACGGAATCCGTCATGTCCACGTTCAAAGAGAACGCTTCATTGGCAATATCAAACGCAATACTGTCATTCTCCAGCTCATTCAGGAAATTTTCCGATTCACCTGGATTCAGATGCTCGTAATTGACAAGGAACTCCGCCTTTTCTTCATTCCTTACCTTATCCGACAAGGATAAATAATAACCTCTGTTTTCCAGGTCCTGGATCACACTGTCGTTCTGCTTGGAACGGTAATCAAAATAGTAGTAGGTGCAGGAAACGGCTAAAATAAAAAGGCCAATTAAAGCAGTGAGCTTGCGGGCGCCGTATTTCAGTACGGTCCTTGAGAAAAAAAGACTTCTTGCGCTTTGCCGGATAAACTGGCCGGCATCTTTCAATGTTTGTTCCGCCCTGGCCAGCTTTTCCTGCTGTGAAATTTCACTTTCATCATAACGTGCGAGCCATTGCTTATTTGGCCTGGCAGAAGTGTACCAGTTCTCGAAATAAGTAA
>JBJMLS010000105.1:0-8614 GCA_045805185.1 Bacteroidia bacterium
AAGGCAAGGGCGACGGAATTGTCCAGGAGGATGTTTACGTCTGGAAAGTTAAGTTCAAGGACCTGCGCGGCAAGAAACACGATTATGAAGGTACTGTTACCGTAGTGAAATAGCAGAAAATAAAATAATAGTTTAAGTCCCGCCATTTAGCGGGACTTTTTGTTTTCTCCTCGTTGAAAACACCCTGATTGGTGTAAAAAGCATGATTATCTGAGAATTACAAATTTACTGAGGGTAAAATACCCTTCTCAAAAGTTGCTTTTGACTGTATCTTATTCTAGATTAGCTGTTGGATTTCATCGATAAACAAAAAAAGGAGTAATGAAAATACGCTTATTTATTTCAAAATGCATTTCACAGTTTCTGCCTGTAACACTTTTTTTCGTGTTTACAATGGCGGGCAACTTTTTATTCGCTCAGCAAAAACTTAAATTTTCAGGGGGACTTGAATACGCTACTCTTGATGAGTATTATGCCGCCCGAAAAAAGCAGGTTGATACGGAGCACGATCTTGTGAACCGCATTTCTTCTCCCGCATCTTTACAGGAAATTTTTGAGAAAGCCTGTAGAACAGCAGGGGTTAAGGCTTATGATAAGGCGGGATTTACCGATATGATCTCTGAAAGATTTTTTTACAAAGACAGGTATGAGATCAGTAATAAAATTCTGAAAGGTGAAATAACTGATGCCAATATTGAACAATTTAAAGAATTAAAAATAAAGGAATTTGCCAGTTATTATGGCTCTATGTATTTAAAAGGCCAGTATAGTTTCTTTCCGGATATAAAAAAAATAAAGCTGGCAGATGACGATCTGAACTCAGGATTGAAAACGGGAAACAATAACGGGACATTTTCTGTTGCCTGTAATAATGAAGACTTCGAAACAGGTACTACTGCCGGCTGGTCGGGAAGATACGGGATCAGCAGCTTTTTCTTTCCTAACTGCGGGGCGACAACGCCAAACCCTATGGGAACTGTGGGCTTTGATCTTGGTGCAAATAATAGCGGGACATTTCAGCATACATTTATGACCGGGGGAAATGACCCTGTTGGCGGAGCGGCTCTTCCCTGTATGGATCCATTTGCTGCCGGAACGAGAACTTTCCGGCTCGGCGATCTTAATGATGGCTGTGAAGCCGCGCAAATAACTAAAACCTTTATGGTAACTGCTGCAAACTCTAACTTCACGTATGATTACGGCGTAGTAATGTATGACGGACATCTTGCAGCAGACGCGCCTAAATTTACCATTTCCATGACGGATCAGTCGGGAGCTGCGATTGGTTGCGCCGCTTATACTGTTGATGCCACTCAAGCTGCGAATCCTGCATCAGGATTTTTATCTTCAGCTACATTTGGATTGTATTACAAACCATGGTCGCGGGTATTTGTGCCACTGACCGGGTATGTTGGACAAAACGTAACGATTACTTTCAGCGTATCCGATTGTAACGGACAGGCGCATCGTGGCTATGCATACATCGATTGTTATTGCCAGCCTTTTCAGCTTATTCAATCTTCGCCTACTATTTGCGGAGCTTCCTCGATTACCATTAGCGCTCCTGCTGGTGCAGCTACTTATAGCTGGGCAACTTCGGGCGGTGGGAACATTGTAAGCGGTGGTAGCACACAAACTGCAACGATCGATGCCGGCGGATCCTATTCTGTTACCATGACTGCATTTGGTTCGGGATGTTCCTATACCATTGATACTGTAGTTCCTTTTTCTCCGGGTACACCTCCGGTTGCAAACTTTAGTTCTACCGTACCTTGCCTTGGAAGCCCGGCTGTCTTTACAGATCTCAGTACAAATAGTCCAACAGCCTGGACATGGGATTTTGGGGATGGCAGCGCTGCATCATCAACGCAGAGTCCGTCGCATTCCTATGCAGCGGCCGGAACTTACACAGTTACGCTGACTGCAAATAACGGCTGTCCCAATACCTTCACAACAACGGTCACGGTCAGCGCGGGAACAACATCCGCTTTTTCCACAGCAGCGGTGTGTGACGGCAGTCCTGTCACCTTTACCAATACGTCAACAGGAGTGGCAGGAGCAGCATACACCTGGGACTTCGGTGATACGCAGACTACCTCAAACGCAGGTGGGAACGTAACACATACCTATACAGGTGCGGCAACCTACAATGCAACGTTAACGATTACCGCACCCGGCGGCTGTAACAGTACGATAACACATCCTGTAATTGTCAACGCGAACCCCGTTCCATCGTTTACGAGTGTATCCGTGTGCCAGGGCGTAGCGAGCAGTTTTACGAATACAACACCTGCGGCTCCTGCAATAGGAACCTGGAGCTGGAACTTTGGCGATGCAGCAACAAGTGGCATTCAAACTCCAACCCATACTTATGGAACAGCGGGAACCTTTACAACAACATTAACGGCGACCACAACAGCTGTTCCTGGCTGTGTAGGAACATATACAGCAACAGTAGTAGTAAATCCTAATCCAGTGGCCAGCTTTACAGCAAGCACAGCGTGTGAGGGTACAGCTACGGTGTTTAACAGCAGCGCAAGCAGCATAGCTGCTCCGGATAACATTGCGTTTTACAACTGGACCTTTGGGGATGCAAGCAGCACGAGCGGTCCCAATCCGAACCATACTTATGCGACGTGCGGAACGTACACTGCCAATCTTGTTGTGTTATCGAACAACAACTGTACGAATGCGACTAACGTTACGATAACCGTAAATTGTATTCCCGTGGCGAACTTCACATCAACAACTGTTTGTCAGGGGCTACCAACTGTTCTGACAGACGCGTCTACCGTTGCCAATGGTACAATTACAGGCTGGTGCTGGGACCTTGATGGCAACCCTGGCACCTGTGAAATAACTACTGCGGGCCCCACAGGATTTGTATCTCCTGTTTCGGGAACAGCTCCTGTTTCATTGACAGTAAGCTCCAATAGTGGTTGTACCAATTCCATTACCTTACCGGTGACTGTAAATCCTGTACCAATAGGAACTTTCACACCTTTCAGTGCCTGTAGTGGCGCTGCGATAAATTTCAACAATACCACTGCCGGAGGATCCCAAACGTCCAGTTGGGATTTTGATGGAGACGGAGTACAGGACGCTGTCGGCTCGCCGACAATCCACACTTACGCAGCGCCGGGAGTGAATAATATTACGCTGATCACCACCGATCCCAATGGCTGCAAGGATACGGTGACCCAGGCGCTAACTGTTTACCCTAATCCGGTTGCAGGGTTCAGCGCTCCTTCGGTATGCTTTGGGTTCAGCACTCCTTTAAGTGATGGCAGCACTGTTGCGGCAGCTCCGGGAGCTAACAGCATTAACGCCTGGTCCTGGGATTTTGACGGGAATGGCACTGCGGATAATGCAACACAAAACCCCGGCAATATTTTTCCATCGGTTGGCAATACAAGCGTAAGCTTAACGGTTACTACCAATAATAACTGTACGAACAGCATCACCCTTCCCATCCATGTAGATCCTTTACCGGTTGTTAGCTTCACGGCTGCTAACGTATGCTTTGGCTTTCCCTCGGTATTTAACAATACCAGCTCTATCTCTGCAGGAACGATCACGGGTTGGTCCTGGGATTATACCAGTAACGGCTCAGCGGATAATCTCACGCAATCGCCCAGCTTCATGTATCCTTCTTCAGGAACCTTCAATGCTTCCTTAACGGCGAGCTCGGACAGCGGCTGTGTAACTACTCAAAGTGTTGCTGTCACTGTATACGCTTTACCTGTAGCTTCTTTTACCCCGATCAATGCCTGTTCGGGTGTAGCGATCAATTTTACCAATACAACTCCCGGGGGTCCTCAGGGCTCAAGCTGGGATTTTGATAACGATGGGGTGCAGGATGCAGCCATCTCTCCGGTTCCCCATACCTACAATACGGCCAATACCTATAGTGTTACCCTGATCACCACTGATGCTAACGGATGTAAAGATACCCTTGGTCAGAACATAAGTGTTTATGCTAATCCGGTTGCTGGCTTCACTTATTCTTCGGTATGCTATAACAGCTCCACTCCCTTAACCGATGCCAGCACCGTTGCTGCAGTTCCGGGGGCAAGCAACATCACGGGCTGGTCCTGGGATTTTGACAATAACGGAACAGTAGATAACACAACACAAAACCCGGGCTTTATCTTTCCTAACTTCGGGACAACGAGTGTGGGCTTAACGGTGACAACCAATAACGGTTGCAGCGATAATGTGGTTCTGCCCATCCATGTAGATCCTAACCCGGTGGTGAACTTCTCGGCTCCGGGGGTTTGTTTGAACGTGCCCACCGTGTTCAGCAATACCAGCACCCTTGCCCTTGGCAGCATCGCACAATGGGACTGGGACTTTACCAATAACGGCAGCATTGATAACAACAGCCAGTTGCCCAGCACTACCTATACGGCTCCCGGTACCTATACGGTTCAGTTAACAGCCACCTCCGACAGCGGATGTGTCACTTCCAAATTAGTGAGCATCGATGTTTATCCTTTACCAGTTGCAAGCTTCAGCTACAGTCATACCTGCCAGGGCTCAGCCACGGTGTTCAGTGATCTTTCGGCAGTAGGCGCCCCGGATGCGGTTCAGGCCTGGAGCTGGGATTTTGATAACAACGGCTCAACGGATAATATCAGCCAGAACCCTTCCACCATTATCCCCTCAAGCGGTAGCCAGGCGGTAAATTTGATTGTAACCACCAACCATTCCTGCCGTGATACGATAAACATCCCGATCTATATCAATCCCAACCCTGTTCCCACGATTGGAGTTGATAAGCCAGCGGGCTGCGCCACCTGGAACGTTAACCTTGCCGGGGGAGTAACAGCGGCAAGCGTGAGCCATGCGGGCAGTATAGTGAAGTGGGACTGGGATGTGGATTACAGCGGCAATACCGATGTGAGCCATAACACAGTTCCCGGCACCGATACCGATGTGCTGAACCAGGATTATTACAATACCGATCATGTGAACATTGCCACCTACAATGTAAGCTTAACGGCTACCTCCGACAGCGGCTGCGTAGGGACAAGCTTTACGGCTAGTCCTTTGGTAACGGTGTATCCTATTCCATTGGCAGATTTTAGCTGGGGCCCAACCGAGCCTGCTCCTGATATTGATATGCCGCAGGTAAACTTTTTCAACCAGGCCATTGGAGCAAGCAGCATGAGCTGGGATTTTGGTGATATTTTCGCCACTAACCCAGCCACCAACAGCTCTAACCTGTTCAATCCCGAGCATTACTATGAGAACTACGATCCTTATACCTATACCGTGACCCAGGCTGTTGCCAATACCTATGGCTGTGTGGATACGATCAAAAAGCCGGTAGAGATCCTTCCCAACTGGACCTTTTACATACCCAATGCGTATACTCCTAACAACGACGGGATCAATGACGGCTTCCGGGGAACAGGCATCGGTATCAGCAATTACAACCTGTGGATCTATGATCGCTGGGGCAATATGATCTTTTATTCCAACGAGCTGGATGCTTACTGGAACGGCACGGTTCAAGGCAAGGGCGATGGAATTGTCCAGGAGGATGTTTACGTCTGGAAAGTTAAGTTCAAGGACCTGCGCGGCAAGAAACACGATTATGAAGGTACTGTTACCGTAGTGAAATAGCAGAAAATAAAATAATAGTTTAAGTCCCGCCATTTAGCGGGACTTTTTGTTTGAAATGAAAGGAATGAAACATATTTCAAGGCTCCATTAGGTGCCAAGCATGAATAGCAAAGAAAACGGTGTATTGCGGCTCCGGAGGTGCCGAACCTTTATGAAATGTTTTGCTCCTAACGGAGCAATTGAGAACCTGTAATGGATCGATGCTAATAATGTTAAGCCCCTTCTGGGGCTAAGTGTCAAAGCTCTGCGGACACTTATTTAAGCCGGTATTTTTGGCCGGGGATATTTCACCTGGTCATGTTATTTTTATGTCATTGTCTGACTCGGTTAAGAGGATTTCTTTAAACCTCATGCAATGGAGTTCTAGCCACTTAACAGTGTTTAACACGCACTTGTTAATTCACGGTTGCCAGATGAAAATCAGATTCACATTAAAATAGTATTTTTGCGCATCTTGTGCCAATGTATATCCTGTTTTTAAAAGAAATACGCAGCTTTTTAAGTTCACTGATCGGTTATGTGGCGATTGGCGTGTTCCTTTCCATCATTGGTTTATTCCTCTGGATCATCGATTCCGAAAGCGCGGGCTTCAATATCCTTGACAACGGATTTGCTACAATTGACCCTTTATTTATGATCGGCCCCTGGGTCTATCTTTTTTTAATTCCTGCGATTACTATGAGGAGCTTCTCAGAAGAGAAAAAAAGCGGCACCATCGAATTGCTTTTTACACGGCCCCTTACCGATCTCCAGATCGTACTGGCTAAATATTTTGCCGGCGTGGTACTGGTGCTTATTTCACTTGTTCCAACACTGATCTATTATTACTCGGTTCACCGGCTGGGCTATCCTGTCGGGAATATTGACACCGGCGGAATGTGGGGATCTTATATCGGCTTATTGTTTCTCGGGGCCGGTTTCGTAGCCATTGGTATTTTCGCTTCTTCTGTTTCGGAAAATCAGGTGATCGCATTCATTCTTGCCATGCTGATGTGCTTTTTATGCTATAACGGATTCGATTTTCTAGGCTCTGCAGGCATTTTCGGAAAATACGATGCCCTGGTGGTTAAGCTCGGGATCAATGAACACTATGTTTCCATGAGCAGGGGAGTAGTGGATACGCGCGATGTACTTTACTTTGTGAGTCTCATCGCTTTCTTTGTTTTCTTAACCCGCTTTGTACTTGAAAAAAGAAAATGGTAGCATGAGCGAAGAAAAAAATATAAACAGGAAAAGGAGAGATATCAGCACGCTTGTCATGCTGGTGTTGATCATCCTTTTACTGAACTTCGTAGGTACGTATTTTTTCAAACGCTTCGATCTTACTTCCGAAAAACGATATACGCTGAGTGAAAGTACGCGTAAACTGCTGAATGACCTCGATGATGGCGTGTATATTAAAGTTTACCTGGAAGGTGATTTTAACCCGGCTTTCTCCCGCCTGCGCAGCGAAACAAAAGAAATGCTTGATGAGTTCAGGGCCTATTCCGGAAATGAGCTGAATTACGAGTTCATCAATATCTACGATGAGAAAAATCAGAAGGAGCTGGAAAGCATTCAGCGTACACTCTATACCAAAGGCATCGTTCCAACAGAATTGAATATCAAAACGGAAAAAGGGAACAAGAAGGATATTATATTTCCCGGGGCGCTTGTCACCTATAAAAACAGAGAGATCCCCTGGCAGATCTTCAGGCAGCAGGTCGGCGTTTCTCCTGATCAGTGCGTGAATAATTCCGTGCAGTCGCTCGAGTATGAATTGTCAAATACCATTCGCAAGCTGCAAACAACGCTGAAATACAAGGTCGCTTTTATACAGGGCCACGGAGAGCTGGATACGCTTCACACCAATGATATCGCGAGAACTTTGAAAGAATATTACGATGTGGACTACGTCACGATCAATCATCAGTTGCGCGCACTTGATGGATACAAAGCGATAGTTATTGCCCAGCCCGATTCGGCTTACGATGAAAAAGACAAGTTTGTCGTGGATCAGTTTGTCATGCGTGGCGGAAGAATACTTTGGTGCATTGATCCCGTATATACGGATTATGATTCGCTGCGACTAAAAGGCTTTACTGTTGGATTGGGAAATGACCTGAAGCTGGAAGACATGCTTTTCAGTTACGGCGCAAGAATAAATTACAACCTTGTGAATGATGCCCAGTGCGCATCCATTCCGATTAATCGCGGATTCAAAGGCGGCGCGCCCGATCTGCAGATGTACCCCTGGTATTATGCACCTTTAGTGATCGGCGATTCAGTTACAGGGAAACACCCGATAGTGAAGAATCTCGGACTGATCAAATTCGAATTCGCCAGTACAATTGACACGATCTCTGTGAAACAGGTGAAGAAAACCATATTGCTCCGTTCCTCGCGCTATACCAGGTTACAGAATACACCAGCCAGGATCAGTCTTGGAATTACAACCCTGAAAACAACCGAAAGCATGTTCGGGCAATCGTTCCAGCCGCTCGCGGTATTGCTGGAAGGTACTTTTACCTCTGTCTATAAGAACAGGCTCACAAAACAAATAGCAAGCGACAGCGCGATAAATTTTCAGGATCTCAGCAAACCTACCAGCATGATCGTTATAGGAGACGGCGACGTCATCAAAAATGAATTTAATTATGCGACGCAGAACTATTCTGAAATGGGATTTGATAAGTATATGAGGCAAACATTTTCAAACAAGACCTTCATTCTTAATTGTGTGAATTACCTCTGCGACGGCGCGGATTTTTTAAGTGTGCGTGCACGTGATGTGAAACTGCGCCTGCTGGATAAAAAGAAAATAAAAGTACAGGCTTTTAAATGGAAAATGATCAATGTTTGCGTGCCCCTGCTGGTACTGATCATTTCCGGATTGGTACTTCACCGGCTAAGAAAGAAGAGGTTCACAAGCTAATTGAATTGAGAAATTTAGAACAACCCCGTTCAGCTTAAAAGAAATCGAATGAAAAAACAACGTATAACA
>JBJMLS010000106.1:0-6030 GCA_045805185.1 Bacteroidia bacterium
CCTGCAATATCACATTGGCCAGGTAGCCCTTATAAAAAAATAAGCTCATGAAAAATAAGATAGTTTTCGCACTGATAATGGGAATAGTAACAACCGGCATTATTTCCTTCACGCTGATCTCAATCAATATCGGCTTCAGCGAAAAGTTCCTGAAGATCTGGCTGCGGTCCTGGGGAATGGCTTATCTGGTTGTTATTCCAGCCATTTTAATTATTGGACCTGTAATTCAAAGACTGGTAGACAAACTACTGAAAGAGAAAACTAAACTTAAAACTTAAACACTGCGAATATGTCCAGATCCGATTTTACTGTTACAATATCAGTTGGTCAAAGTCCTGAAGAAGTATTTAATGCGATCAATAATGTTAAAGACTGGTGGGATGGAGAGATCACCGGTAGCTCAAACAAACTGAATGATGAGTTCAGCTATCGCATGAAAGAGTTCCACTTTTCAAAACAAAAAGTAGTTGAATTTGTTCCCGCTAAAAAAGTAGCCTGGCTGGTCACGGAAAGCAAGCTGAATTTCACAAAAGATGAGAGCGAATGGACGGGGACAAAAATTATTTTTGAGATCTTTAATGCAGATGACAAAACACAAGTCCGCTTTACTCACGAGGGCCTGGTTCCAAAGATTGAATGCTATGGAGCTTGTTCAGATGGTTGGAGCCAGCTTATTCAGAAAAGCTTATTTAGCCTGATAACTACCGGCAAAGGCAAAAAGGTCTTTTAAACTAAATTGATAGAAGCGGATAAGCTTATCAGGAAGTCCAATCTGAGTTTACCCGGCTTAAGGCCGCGGAGCCTTAGACTGGCGGCCTCTACATCAAATTCTCCCCGGTATGAATGTTCTGAAGGACTCTATACTTTTTGAATGAGTTCGTTTAAAGCAATAATAATCTGGTCCATCGTTAAAAATGTTAATTTAAACTAAATAATTTCATTCATACCTGATCACGCCATAAATTCGCAGGCGGAAATTGTAATCAGATGTTTAGAAGCATTAAAATAAGTACTGCACTCTTGATTTGTGCAACGTTCATGTTCAGGCTTCTGTTTGTTAACGTTGGCATTGTTTCCGCAAATACCCGTCAGAATAATGCCTTTATGAAGGCCCAGTTTTCCTCTCTTATGAAGAGAAGAAAAAGTGATAATACCCTGAATACTTCCTCCGCACGTGAATACTCAGTAATTGAGATCTGCGAAGAGGATTTTAATGATGAAGATAAGCTCTCAAAAACAAATCCTCTTATTCTTGTCGGGGTTCTCAATTCTTTCCTTATAAATAAAGTGGCTTCCTTAAAATCGAATATTCTCTTCGATTTTCTCAATTGTAAATATCCTTCCAGGAAATACCTGGCTATTTCCGTCTTACGAATTTGATTTAAAAACAAGCGGCTCCTTTCAAAAAGAGCGGTCTTATTAAGACAACTTACGCTGGATCGTGCTTACACGATCTTTGGAAAAATTCATTCAAAAATTTTAAACGTTAATTTATTATGAGCAAAATTCTCATGTTCATGGGTCTGTGTGCAATGTTAGTATACACAAGCTGTAGCCCGAAAAAGGAAGAAAAGGAAGAGGAAACTAAATTTTCAGTAACCAGCCCTTTAAGAAAAGACACAACGATAACGCGGGATTACGTGTGCCAGATCCACGCAATACAGCATATTGAATTAAGATCCAGGGAAAAAGGTTACCTGCAGGATATTTTTGTAGATGAGGGTCAATTCGTAAAGCAGGGGCAGCTTATGTTTCGCATCATGCCACTGATCTACAATGCCGAGCTCCAGAAGGCACAGGCTGAGGTTAATTTTGTCGAGATCGAATACCTGAACACGAAGAAGCTTGCAGACAGCAATGTGGTATCTCCGAATGAACTGGCCCTTGCCAAAGCCAAGCTTGATAAAGCAAAAGCTGAATTGTCATTGGCTCAGATCCATCTGCAGTTCACAGATATCAGGGCTCCTTTCGATGGCATCATGGATCACTTCCAGGTAAGGCTCGGAAGCCTGGTTGATGAAGGAGATCTGCTCACAACATTATCAGATAATAGTCAGATGTGGGTTTATTTCAATGTTCCTGAAGCGGAATACCTGAACTATAAAACTAATTCCACGGAGGAGAACCTGACTAAGGTAAGCCTGCTCATGGCAAATAACCAACTGTTCGGGTTTCCCGGAATAGTTAAAACAATTGAAGCGGATTTCAATAATGAAACGGGAAACATTGCTTTCAGGGCTACGTTCCCTAATCCGAATGGATTGTTAAGGCACGGCGAGACCGGGAACATACAGATGACCATTCCGATAAAAGGCGCTGTTCTGATCCCGCAGAAAGCAACTTTCGAGATCCTGGAAAAAAAATACGTGTATGTGGTTGATAAGGACAATATGGTTCACTCAAGAGAGATCAGCATCGCTTCCGAAATGCCCGACCTCTATGTAGTTAAGGACGGCTTAAAAGAAGATGAGCGAATAGTTCTTGAAGGAATAAGAAAAGTAAAGGATAAAGATAAGATCGCTTTCGACTATGAGCGGCCGGAAACAGTATTTCAAAAATTAAAAGTATATGTTGAGTAATTAAAATCAGATAAAAAAAAGAAAATGTTCAATAAATTCATTCATAGGCCGGTACTTGCCATAGTAATATCGCTCGTTATTTTATTCATGGGCACGCTGGCTATTAAAACGCTGCCGACCTCACAGTTTCCGGAGGTTGCGCCTCCTGTGGTAATGGTCAGCGCATCTTATCCGGGAGCGAGCGCTAAATCGTTGGCCGAGTCAGTTATCATTCCGCTTGAGCAAGCTATTAACGGCGCCTGGGGAATGCGTTACATGACCTCTGATGCCACGAGCGCCGGCGAGGCAAACATCCAGGTCATCTTTAATCCGGGTACCGATATCAATCAGGCATTAGTACAGGTTTCCAACCGCGTGCAGCAGGTAACGAACAGATTACCCACACTGGTGCAGCGCGAGGGAGTAATTATCACTCCCGTAATTCCAAGCATGCTCATGTATGTTAACCTGTACAGTAAGGATAAGGATGCAAACATGAAGTTCCTGTTCAATTATGCAGGTGTGAACATGGTGCCTGAATTGCAGCGTATAAATGGTATTGGACAGGTGAGAATATTAGGGAGCCGTCAATACGCCATGCGTATCTGGTTAAACCCTGACAGGATGCGTGCCTATACTATTTCTCCGGACGAAGTAATGCAGGCTGTAAGCGATCAGAGTATTATTGGTAAGCCGGGCAGGATAGGAAGAGGCGATAGTAAGCAGGCCGAAGCGCTCGAATATGTTTTGGCATACAGCGACCGGTTCAATGATCCGAAACAATATGAAAATATCATCATCAGGGCAAACCCCAATGGCGAGATGCTTCGGCTGAAGGATGTCGCAACTGTTTCCTTAGGAAGCGAATATTACGACATTTATTCAAATATGAATGGGAATCCCTCCGCAGCAATGGTGCTGAAGCAAACGTACGGAAGTAACGCCAGCGACGTAATTGAAAAAGTAAAGGCTAAGCTGGAAGAGCTGAAGAAAACCTTCCCGCCGGGAATGGATTATGAGATCAGCTATGACGTTTCTAACTTTCTTGATGCCTCGATCGAAAATGTGATCCATACGTTAAGAGATGCATTTATCCTCGTGGCGCTGGTGGTGTTCATATTCCTCGGCGACTGGCGATCCACCCTCATACCGACGCTGGCTGTTCCAATATCCCTGATCGGGGCATTTGTATTCATACAACTATTCGGGCTTACCATAAATATGATCACGCTGTTCGCGCTGGTGCTCGCCATTGGTATTGTGGTCGACGACGCCATCGTCGTCGTTGAGGCCGTGCATGCGAAGATGGCGGAAGAGCACCTCTCGCCTTATAGCGCGGTGAAGAAAGTTATTAAGGAGATCAGCGGGGCAGTTATCGCCATTACCTTATTGATGGTTTCGGTATTTGTTCCTGTGTCATTCATGTCGGGTCCGGTTGGAATTTTTTACAGGCAGTTTTCGATTACGATGGCGTCTTCCATTGTTCTTTCGGGAATTGTTGCACTGACTGTAACACCGGTTCTCTGCGCAATGATCCTGAAGAATACGCATGGAAAACCCAGAAAGAAGACTTTGGTGAGCAGGTTCCTTGACAGCTTTAACCAGGGCTTTGAAAAACTAACTGGAAAATATGTAGGGCTATTGAAATTGATCGCGCACAGGAGACTGATCACTGTTGGCTTATTTATAGTATTTGGCCTTGGAATATTCGGAATAGCAAGCAATCTGCCTTCGGGTTTTATTCCAAGTGAGGACCAGGGAATGCTTTACGCGATCATTCAAACACCGCCTGGCTCAACGCTGGAAAGAACGAATGATCTATCCAACAAATTGGAAGAGATCATCATGAAAGTTGAAGGCGTAAAATCTGTTTCTTCCATAGCGGGGTACGAGGTGCTTACTGAGGGGCGCGGATCTAATGCAGGAACCTGCCTCATCAACCTGAAGCCCTGGTCCGACCGCAAGCACACGGTAAGCGAGATCATTGCCGAGCTGGAAGAAAAAGCAAAAGCTATTCCCGGCGCAACGATAGAGTTCTTTGATCCGCCGGCTGTACCGGGCTTTGGAGCTGCAGGCGGATTTGCTTTGCAATTGCTGGATAAGACAAATAGCGGCGATTACAAGCAGCTTGAGAAGGTGACCAACGACTTCATGAATGAAATGAGAAAACGCAAAGAGATAACCGGCTTATTTACTTTTTTCAGCGCGAACTATCCTCAATATGAAATTGAAATTGATAACCAGGCCGCAATGCAGAAAGGAGTTTCCATCGGGAACGCCATGAATACGCTTTCGATCTTTGTAGGAAGTACGTATGAGCTTGGCTTTATAAAGTTCCAGCGCTTCTTCAAAGTATTTGTTCAGGCTGCTCCTGAATACCGGAGGCTCCCTTCAGATATTATGAACTTATATGTAAAAAGCAATCGTGATGAAATGGTTCCTTTTTCGGCTTTCATGAAGATTAAGAAAAAGCAGGGCGCGAATGAAATTAACCGGTACAATATGTACAACACCGCAGCGATCAGGGGCGGCCCGGCACAGGGCTACAGCAGCGGTGAAGCGATCAAAGCGGTTCAGGAGGTTGCCGCAAAAACTTTACCACATGGATTTGACATAGACTGGGCGGCGCTTTCATACGATGAGACAAGACGCGGAAACGAGGCCATTTATATTTTCATTATCGTTCTGGTGTTCGTTTATTTTGTTCTTGCGGCGCAGTACGAAAGCTTCATCATACCGCTGGCAGTTATCTTTTCCTTACCGGCAGGAGTTTTCGGTTCATTCATGATGATCAAAATGATGGGACTGGCGAATGATATTTATGCCCAGGTTGGATTGGTGATGCTCGTCGGATTGCTTGGTAAAAATGCGGTGTTGATCGTAGAGTTTGCCAGGCAGAAGCAAAATGAAGGGTTTACAGTGCTCGACGCGGCTATTGAAGGGGCAAAGGTGCGTTTCCGTCCCATATTGATGACCTCATTTGCCTTTATTGCAGGATTGATCCCTTTGGTACTTGCTCATGGAGCAGGGGCCATTGGTAACCGAACCATAGGTTCTTCAGCTCTCGGTGGAATGCTTTTCGGGACAATTTTCGGCGTGATCATCGTGCCGGGACTGTATTACATTTTCGGAAAAATGGCTGAAGGAAGAAAACTGATAAGAGATGAAGAAAAAAATTCTTTGACAGAAGGATTTGTTCATACAATAGATGATTTCCCACAAACTATAGAAAAAGAAAACAATGAGTAAACACAGAATATTTATATGCCTGGGAATGATCTGTATTTCCCTTCTGTTTACAGCCTGCCGTGTACCTTACCTTGGCCGTAAGACAGAAAATAAAACAGTGCCTGACGCTTACAATAACGTTAAAGACTCTGTCAATACTGCCAGGGTTAAATGGAAGCAATTTTTTACAGATCCAAACTTAACCGCGCTTATTGATACCGCACTCAAAAACAATCAGGAGCTA
>JBJMLS010000107.1:0-5197 GCA_045805185.1 Bacteroidia bacterium
AATTTTTCAATGATAGGTTTTTCTTCGGCTTTTTGCTTTTTATCTTTTATCGCACGCGAGAACAGCTTTTTGTCGATCACTACACCTTTGGTAGATGGTGGAACCTTCAACGAAGCATCTTTCACATCGCCGGCTTTATCACCGAAGATCGCGCGTAATAATTTTTCTTCCGGAGAAGGATCTGTTTCTCCTTTCGGAGTGATCTTCCCGATAAGGATATCGCCTTCTTTTACTTCTGCTCCAACACGGATCAAACCGCTGTCGTCAAGGTCGCGTGTGGCTTCCTCGCTAACATTTGGAATGTCCGAGGTTAACTCTTCAAGACCGCGTTTTGTATCACGCACTTCAAGTGTATACTCATCGATGTGGATAGAAGTGAAGATATCTTCACGAACGATACGCTCAGAGATCACGATCGCATCCTCAAAGTTATAACCTTTCCATGGCATGAACGCCACTTTTAAGTTACGACCAAGAGCAAGCTCACCGTTTTGGGTAGCATAACCTTCGCACAGCACTTGTCCTTTGTGAACTTTTTCACCTTTCTTCACGATCGGCCTTAGGTTTACACAGGTATTCTGGTTGGTTTTTTTGAATTTTGTTAGTCTGTACGATTTGGTATCTCCGTCAAAGCTAACTGTTTTCTCATCTTCGCTACGGTTGTAACGAACAACGATCTCGTTGGCATCAACAAATTCAACCACACCTTCACCTTCCGAATGGATCAGCACACGTGAATCACGCGCTACAGACCCTTCGATACCGGTTCCAACAATTGGCGATTCAGGACGTAACAATGGTACGGCCTGGCGCTGCATGTTCGAGCCCATCAGTGCACGGTTAGCGTCATCATGCTCAAGGAAAGGGATCAGGGAAGCAGCGATAGAAGCGATCTGGTTCGGAGCAACGTCCATCAGGTTCACTTTATCCATATCCGCTACCGGGAAATCTCCCTCATAACGCGATTTTACTTTGCTGCCTGTTAAATTTCCTTTATCATCCATTGTCTCGTTTGCCTGGGCAATGGTTTTTTGATCTTCTTCTTCAGCGCTTAAGTAAAGAACTGTCTTATTCACATCAACTTTACCGTTATGTACCGTACGGTATGGCGTTTCAATGAATCCAAGCTTATTGATCTTCGCATATACGCAAAGAGAAGAGATCAGACCGATATTCGGACCTTCCGGAGTTTCGATGGTACACAAACGACCGTAGTGCGTATAGTGAACGTCACGAACCTCGAAACCTGCACGCTCACGGCTAAGACCTCCTGGCCCGAGTGCCGAAAGACGACGCTTGTGGGTGATCTCAGCAAGTGGATTGGTTTGATCCATGAACTGCGACAGCTGGTTTGTTCCGAAGAACGAGTTGATCACAGAAGATAATGTTTTTGCATTGATCAGGTCGGTTGGCGTGAACACTTCATTATCGCGAACGTTCATACGCTCGCGGATGGTACGCGCCATACGGGCAAGACCAACACCGAACTGCGAATACAACTGCTCGCCTACTGTACGTACGCGACGGTTGGACAAGTGATCGATATCGTCCACATCTGTTTTAGAGTTGATCAGCTCGATCAGGTATTTAATGATCAGGATGATGTCTTCTTTTGTAAGAACACGCACATCCATTGGCGTATCAATTCCCAATTTTTTATTGATCCTGTAACGGCCAACTTCTCCAAGGTCATAACGTTTATCGGAGAAAAATAATTTGTCAATTACGCCACGCGCTGTTTCTTCATCAGGTGGCTCAGCATTTCGAAGCTGACGGTAAATATGCTCAACCGCTTCTTTTTCAGAGTTGGCGGTATCTTTCTGCAGGGTATTGTAAATGATCGCAAAATCAGATGTATTGATATCCTGCTTATGTAAAATGATAGACTTGACATTTGCGTCAGCTATCAGGTCAACGTGTTCATCTTCAAGAATGGTTTCACGCTCGATCAGCACCTCGTTACGCTCGATGGAAACTACCTCACCGGTATCTTCATCAACGAAATCCTCGATCCAGGTCTTCAGTACACGTGCAGCAAGCTTACGCCCTACTTCACGCTTTAAAGCCGCTTTCGAAACTTTCACTTCATCTGCAAGTCCGAAAATCTCAAGGATCTGCTTGTCGCTTTCGAAGCCGATAGCGCGCAATAAAGTGGTAACAGGTAACTTTTTCTTACGGTCGATATAAGCATACATCACGTTGTTGATATCCGTAGCGAATTCGATCCATGATCCCTTGAAAGGAATAACACGTGCCGAGTAAAGCTTGGTACCGTTTGCGTGGCGGCTCTGGCCGAAGAACACACCGGGTGAACGGTGCAATTGTGAAACAACAACCCTTTCCGCTCCGTTAATAACGAAGGAGCCTTTTGGGGTCATGTAAGGAATTGTTCCCAGGTATACATCCTGCACGATGGTTTCAAAATCTTCGTGCTCAGGGTCTGTACAGTACAGTTTCAATTTTGCCTTCAGGGGAACGCTGTAGGTCAAACCGCGTGAAATACACTCTTCGAGCGCATAACGCGGCGGGTCGATAAAATAGTCAAGGAACTCCAGTACGAAGTTGTTTCTTGCGTCAGAGATCGGGAAGTTTTCAGAAAAAACTTTAAATAATCCTTCTGAATTTCGATTTTCAGCAGTGGTTTCCAACTGGAAGAAATCCTGGAAGGATTTAAGCTGGATGTCAAGAAAATCCGGGTATTCAACCGGGAATTTGTTTTTAGAGAAATTGATTCTCTGAGATTTTTTTGTTGATGCCAAAACTCTAATAGATTTAAAGTTGAACTAATTTTTAAAAGAACGGCGTTGTTCGCTATAACAACAAAATGGGAACACAGTTCCGTCACGCCTTAGCGTGACGGAACTTTTCCCGAAGTAATAAGTTAATTACTTAACTTCAACTTTAGCACCTGCTTCCTCAAGAGTTTTCTTCATTGATTCTGCTTCTTCTTTGGAGATACCTTCTTTAACAGGCTTTGGAGCTCCGTCAACCAGGTCTTTTGCTTCTTTCAGGCCAAGTCCTGTAAGGTCTTTAACAACCTTTACAACACCTAACTTAGCTGCACCTGCCTCAAGCAATACTACATCGAAAGATGTTTTTGCTTCAGCTGCTGCTGCTCCGCCACCGCCACCTGATACAACAACTGCTGCTGCTGCTGGTTCGATACCGTATTCATCTTTTAATATCTGGGAAAGTTCCTGAACTTCTTTAACTGTTAAGTTTACCAATTGTTCAGCAAACGATTTTAAATCTGCCATTTTATTTTGTTTTTGATTTGTTATTACTAATTTAATTTACCTACTACAATCTTCTTTTTCAAATTGAAAATCAAGCCGCTTCCTTTTTCTCGGCGGCAGTCTGCAAGGCAGAAAGCACACGTTGAGCAGGAGACTGAAGCAATCCGATAATTTCACCGATAAGTTCGTTTTTAGACTTGATGTTCGCAAGTGCGTCTAACTGGTTATCGCCGATATAAACGTTTTCTTCAATATAAGCTCCTTTAAGAACCGGCCTATCTCCGCCTTTTGCCCTGAATTCCTTGATCAATTTTGCAGGTGCAGCGCCATTATCGGTAAAGATAAGCGCTGTAGCTCCTTTGATAGCAGGGATTAGTCCGGTCAGTTTGCTGTCGTTAGCTCTTTCAATCGCTTTTTTAAGCAATGAATTTTTCACTACGGAGACAGAAACATTTTTAGCGAAACAAGCTCTTCTGAACTGGTTTACTTTTTCAACTGATAAAGAAGAACAATCTGCCAGGTAGATCTTGGTGTTGTTGTTCAGCTGCTCTACCAGGCTTTCGATTACCTGTGTTTTTTCTTCTTTTCTCATTTTGGATTTTGTTTAATGATTAACTGTTTAAGGCTTTTGTATCGATGTTGATGCCTGCACTCATGGTGCTTGACATGAACACGCTTCTTACATAAGCTCCTTTAGCCGATGAAGGCTTCAGTTTTACAACGGTATTCAGCAGCTCAACTGCATTCTCAGCTATTTTAGCAGCGTCGAAAGAAGCCTTACCCACTGAAGCATGGATGATACCTGCTTTGTCTACCTTAAAATCGATCTTACCACCTTTGGAATCGGTAACAGCTTTACCAACATCCATAGTTACAGTACCGGTTTTAGGGTTAGGCATTAAACCACGCGGCCCTAATATGCGACCTAAAGCACCTACTTTACCCATTACTGAGGGCATAGTGATGATTACGTCAACATCTGTCCAACCACCTTTAATTTTGTCGATATACTCGTCTAATCCTACATAGTCCGCGCCTGCAGCTTTAGCTTCGGCTTCCTTATCAGGAGTAACCAGGGCTAAAACGCGCAACACTTTACCTGTACCGTGAGGCAAGGTAACTGTACCGCGTACCATTTGATTAGCTTTACGAGGATCAACTCCTAAACGGATCGCGAGATCCACAGATGCGTCAAACTTCGTTGTTGTGATCTCTTTCACAATTTTCGAAGCTTCTGCAACTGTATAAGCCTTGTTCTGGTCGAATTTCGACTCAGCGGCTTTTCTTTTTTTAGTCAACGTTGCCATTCTTGTTAAGCTTTAATTTAATTAATAATTACTTTTTTACAGGAGCTTCCCCGGTAACATTTACACCCATACTGCGTGCTGTTCCGGCAACCATGCTCATTGCTGATTCAATAGTAAAGCAGTTCATGTCTACGATCTTGTCTTCTGCGATCTTTTTGATCTGATCCCAGGAAATAGATCCAACTTTTTTACGATTGCTTTCAGCTGAGCCACCTTTGATCTTTGCATGGTCCATGATCTGTACGGCAACAGGCGGACGTTTAATGATGAAATCGAAAGATTTATCACTGTAAACGTTGATAATAACCGGTAATACTTTACCTGGTTGTTCCTGGGTACGAGCATTGAACTGCTTGCAAAATTCCATGATGTTCACTCCTTTCGCACCTAAAGCAGGTCCGATCGGTGGTGATGGGTTGGCCGCCCCTCCTTTAATTTGCAATTTTACAATTGCGGATAACTCTTTTGCCATTTTTCTTTTGTTTTAATGATGAAGAGAATTTCGCTTCATCGTTTATTTATTATATCACAGGTTCGTTCTCATTGGCGGTGCTCATACCGCTAAAATTGTTCATCCGGGTTTGGAAGCAGCAAAGCGCATCCCGTATGAGCAATGAACTGCCCTGCAATTCGTTTATTCGCGCTCTACTTCCC
>JBJMLS010000108.1:0-10661 GCA_045805185.1 Bacteroidia bacterium
TATTCTTGCCAGTTTGCCCATATTGCTGTTAAACTTATTATTGTAAAACAAGTTAAGCTGAGCATTATTTCTTAGAGCAGAGTTTTCGTCTAATACTTCGAATATATATTTCTCTCTTTGCCAGCTCAACTCCATCCCATATTGTTCTTCTGTGGTAGAATCATTCAACTGATTTAGCAAAATAGCAGCTATTGAGGCGTTTATGGAATCGCTTATTAAGCTATCTGAATAGCCAATTAACTTTCCTCCCTCTCCGCCGCCAGCGGCACAAAGATCTATATTACTTACGCAACTAGAAATATTAATTCCAAACGCGGTGGTTGAATATGGCGTCGCTCCGGAGCCCAGATTATTGCATGGCTGAGTCACAGTTACTGAACTGCATGTGTTAGCGCGGACATATAACTTAGAGCCAGTATTAGCGGTTGATGTACTTATGACAAAGGTCTGAGCAATCGTAATTGCCTGTGTCCCTGTATTGCCATAAACATTATCCATACAAACCGTTGCGCTTCCCTGTGTTCCAATCGCTCCAGCATTTTGCAGGACATATCCAAAGTTAGTGGTGTAATGGTTATTTTGTTCATACCGGGTGGTACGATTTGCGCTGGCGGAGCAGCTTCCTTCAAATGCGATGGCTTTATCCGTATTTTGCACCTGGTTGCAGGTCACAATCGAGCCCGGACTTCCTGTGATAAAGATCCCGTAAAGGTCAGCGTTGACATTATTGATATTGGCCGTAGTTGTAAAATTAGTTGCCTTTACGGTGAGATTCTTATCTACCTGAGCATCGTTACAGTATTGCAGCCCAATAGAAGCGCGCGGAGAGCCACCCGGAAACCCAGACGGATTAGCTGCAGTTACACTTAATTCATTGTTGGAAGTAATTTGCAAGCCTTTGTAAATGTTGTTAGCCAGGATCCCAAAATAATCAGCTCCTATCACAGTATTGCCTTTAAAATAAAGAATGCCCGTCCCGGTAGGACTGTTCCCTGCAGCATCTTCCATAAATAAGCCAACAGCCATGTGATTGCCCCCTGAAACGGTTACAGCATTATTGTTCACTTCAAAAGTTGTAGGATCATAAAAATTCGTAAGACGGTTGATGTAAACTCCATACGAACAATTATTGATCACATTTTTGTTCGCCTTCAGGTCATTTGTGGATGCGGTGATCTTTGGCTTTATAAATATTGCGTATTGTCCGGTGGTGTTGTACAGGTAACTGAAATTGGCCCAGGTGTCCACAAAAGTATTATCAAAGCTGTTGTTGATCACGTAATTCTTAATGAAGTTAGAAATATCCACTCCCCTCAGATTATTGCGAAAAACGTTCCTTTCCGTTGTAGGATAAGTAGTGCTGTTGTAATCATTGCCAATGGTAATGCTATACGGATCGGAAGGGTTTACCCCGCAAACGCCAATTCCTGTTACAAGTCCTGAATTGTTTCTTCCGCTGCAATTCTGGAAGGTATTGTTCTTGATGTTCGCATTGCTTCCGCTCACATAAATACCATAATCGAGGTAATCAAAAAAGTTCAGCTCGGGATTTCCCGTAGTGGCTGTTGTACCCACTTTATAGGCTGTAGCATAGGTAAGCGCATTCAAATACATTCCATAACGGCTCCGTACCTGCGCAAGGGTAGTTGTAATTGGATAGCTACTGAGGCTTAAACCACTCATATTGCTTTTGAGCGCACTGAAATAACCGGCAAAACCGGCAAGCGTGGAAGGAACGGCTAAAGTACGGCAGCTAAAAATGCAGTTCTTTACAATATTAGTTGTGGAAGCCTGCAAATTGGAAGCAGTTGAATTAATATTGATGCCATAATCATTTTTATTGAAGACCGCATTGCTGATCTTTAGGTTTGGTGTTCCGGATAGTGCGTTCACTGCATAAAGCGCATCCTCAATGATCGTATTATTCTTTACCTCAAGGGTTGCCCCCGACTCTACTTCTATTCCCTGCCACATGCCGCCATTGCATTGCGCGCAGGCATGGAGCCAGCTGCCATCTATAACCAGGGTGGCATTTGCCTTTACAAGGATCTTAACTCCTGAGGCTATCCGCACATCGGGACAATTGACCGTAACCGTATTGGTGCTTGTTCCGTTTCCAATGGTGACGTTCGCCGAGATCAATATAGGATTCGATGTTGGGCTTGTCGGTAAGCTGAAGTTTGTATTGGTTGTTGTGTAAGTGGTGGCAGCAGCAATGCTGTTACTGTTTCCTCCCGGCAATGTACAACCACTATTTGCTACCGTAATGTTGGCGTATGAAGGATAAGAGCAAGCTCCGCTCGTATAGGTATAGGTTATTAAATGAGTGCCTAAACCCGCAGTAGTGGAATTGAAGCTGTATATTCCTCCGCTTAAGCTGACACCCGTTCCGGAAAACACTCCTCCGGTTGGACTTACATAGGTCATAAGGTTAGAAATATTACTTCCCAGGCAAACAGTTGGCGGAACAGTGAGAACAGGACCAACGGCGGCGGGAACTATGGAAATCTCATCGATCCAGGAATATACTTTCGTTCCTGCAGCTGCGGGAAAGATATCGCACCAAACCACGAGCGTGTTGTGGTTAACCGTTCCGGTAAATGTGAAAGGAACGGAGTAATAATGCCAGGCATTATCGAAAGGAACCGTTTGAGAGGGAATAAGGCTGGAGGCGCCAGGCACCTGTGTATTGAAATTCTGGCTAATGGTCAGTGGTAAAAGCTGGCTCGGAACGCTGCTGAAACCGATAAGCATGGGAGACCCGGAAAAAGTCGCCGCATTGCAGTTCTTAGCCCAAAAGGACAATACATAATTAGCGGATGGGGCTAGCGCAGTGTTCAGGTTTGTGGAGATGGCCTCGCATTCCACACCCACTTCTCCACCAAAGCCAACAAATTTATCGTTGGGCGTACCGTTATGTGAATCAGATGCCGGCGTGCTTCCAAAAGTCGAAGTACCCACGTTATAAATTCCAGTACAACCTCTACCAAAGCGATCGCAGGTTCCGGCTAAATTCTGCCAGCATTCTTTTACATTAGACCAGATAGAACAGCCTCCATTGGATTCAAAATTACCATTGCTGACCATATCACAGGAAGAAAGGTTGATACAGTTTGGATCACGCACAAATACGTAAATATAAGTGATGTTGCCACGGATACCAGTAGCATTATCATACGGAACATAACGCAGCACAGCAGTACCAATAAAGCCGGTCGGAGGCGTATAAGTTATGTTTGTTGCGGTAAATGAAACGGTGGTGTTATTGGTAATATCCTGGACGCACTCCAGCTTTTTATTGGCAAGAGTTGCAGAAGCGAACTGATCATTCAGAAGGACCGCCGGCATTGTTCCTACCGCGGTGGTACAAGGTATGTTGATCAGCGTATTTTGACTGGTAACATATTGATAGGCGCCTGTACTGCTGATGCCATCGTTGATCCCTACTACCTGCGAACCATTGCAGGCGCTTGCAGTATAAGTGTTCGCGGATTGCGTGACCGTAGTGCTTCCATAACTGTTGGTTACGTAATAACCCAAATCGCACAAAACGCTTCGCTCTTCAGGACGAAGAAATCTTTTGTTATTTGTTGTTCCTCCCGAATTGCTCATCACAAAATACTCATCGTTGCTGGGGGTTACGGTAAATGTAGCAGGTACCTGGCACTCATCCTCAAAATGGCTGAGACTGCTTCCCTGTTGAAAAGCATTAGTAGTGTAAACCATTTGAGTCCCACCACCGGTATAAGCATATTTTATGGCTGATCCACAAGTTGTATGGTTGGGGTTAGGACTTCCCGCATTGGGTGAAAGCGTTGTGGATGCTGTCAGGGATGAGTTCCATCCAAAGCTATACAGGTTACATGAGCCGGTATTAGTTATTAAATTTTGTGTAGCTGCATTGTTCTTTAAATGCAGGTCGTAACGACTGTAATATTGCTGCGGTAAAACAGATTGGCCGTTCGACCGGATAAGGGAAGCAAAACCTAAAGCATGAGTGGCTTCATGCAGAGCAATGGAATATAGGTCAATTACTCCGGCAGCGGCTGTCGGAAGAGTTGACCCGCTCCAGGTATAATGCCAGGTACTTAAACTAAAATCAAAGGCAATTGCCATGTGGTAAAAATTATTTGATTGTCCACCTCCTTGTGCAATTAGAGGAGAAGAAAAATTGGTATAGCCGTCGTAGCCTGAATTCACTGTTGTCCATACCATATTATCCGCAATGCCCGTTACTGCGCTACCAGTAGGTAAAGGATAAAATGAAAGCGCTAATCCTGCCGTAGATGCCGGGACATTGGATATATTGGCAATATTTCTCACCCATACATTTACAAAGGCAGTTCCATTGGCTAAAGGTGTTCCCGTAGGCGCAGGCATGAAAGTGGAAATATCCTTGAACAACTGGCACAGCACTTTCCGCTTATCGATATCTGCTGTAGTATTACCATCCATTCCACATCCGGTTTCAAAAAACAATCTAAAATATCCCGAACCGGTTGGACAACTTGCAAGCACTTTGCTTCCCGGGCTTCCTACATAGAGCTGATTCGTATCAATGCGAAGATCGCGAAGACTATATTTCCTGGCGTCCTTATCATACAATGTATCAAATACCGCGTCAGGAGTTACATTTCCCAATGGGCTGAATTGTGCTTTCCCTGCAACATAAAGGAATATAAGAATTGAAAAGAAGAATAATTTTTTCATGCGCCTTAGTTTAGATGAATTACATAATTCAGGTAAAAGTAGGCGAATGCATTTATTGATTCCATTGAATTGTTTGCGGAATGAAAACTATATACAAAATAAAGCTTGCATACTCCCGGTTTTTTTTGTAATTTAAGTATACTGCCAGATGATGTCTGCGGATCAACGCGCTGGAAGGCAAGTATTGCCTAAATAATTGGCTTCCCTGAGACAATTAAATATGGACAAGCAAGGCAAATTCTTCCGGGCTTTAAACAAAAATCCCCTTCCATTTCTGAAAGGGGATTTTAACCAATAAACTAAACTATACTTATAATTACGCTTCCTCTTCTACACTTTCCTCCTTGGAAGCCATCAATCGTTCGTACTCTTCTTTGTTACCTACAACAAGCTTCTCGTAGTTGCGGATTCCTGTACCGGCCGGGATCAGGTGACCAACGATCACGTTTTCCTTTAAGCCTTGTAAGTAATCTACTTTTCCGTTCACTGCTGCTTCGTTCAGTACTTTTGTTGTTTCCTGGAACGATGCGGCAGAGATGAAGCTGCTCGTTTGTAACGATGCCTTTGTGATACCCTGTAACATCGATTCGGATGTAGCAGGAACGGCGTCGCGCGCTTCAACCAGTTTCATCGCCTTACGCTTCAGGCTGGAATTCTCATCACGCAGCTTACGCGCGGTGATGATCTGTCCGGCTTTCAGTTCAGCTGAATCACCCGGCTCAACTACTACTTTTTTACCGTACAACTCATCGTTCTCGGTCATAAAGTCGATCTTGTTGATCAGTTGTTTCTCAAGGAAGATTGTATCTCCGGCATCCACGATCTCCACCTTACGCATCATCTGACGCACAATGGTCTCAAAGTGCTTGTCGTTGAGCTTTTGTCCCTGCAAACGGTAAACTTCCTGGATCTCATTCACAATGTATTCCTGTACAGCTGTTGGTCCTTTGATAGAAAGGATGTCACCAGGACTGATCGCTCCGTCGGATAATGAATCTCCGGCTTTCACGTAATCGTTCTCCTGTACAAGTATGTGTTTAGATAAGGCAACGAGGTATGTACGGCGCTCGCCTGTTTTAGCTTCAACAATAACCTCGCGGTTACCACGCTTGATCTTACCAAAGCTCACGATACCGTCGATCTCCGCAACAACTGCAGGATTACTTGGGTTACGCGCTTCGAATAATTCAGTCACACGTGGAAGACCACCCGTGATGTCACCCGTTTTACCGGTAACACGCGGGATCTTCACCAGGGTCTGACCCGGCTCGATCTTGTCTCCTTCGTTCACCACGATGTGGGCGCCTACCGGAATGTTGTATGTTTTCAATACATCCCCTGTTTTGCTCACGATCTTGATCATCGGGTTCATGGTCTTATCCTTGCTCTCAATGATCACTTTTTCCTTAAAGCCTGTTTGCTCATCGGACTCCTCGCGGAAGGTGACGTTTTCTTTAATGTGCTCGTATTCTACTTTACCACCAAGCTCGGAAACGATAACGGCGTTGTACGGATCCCAATCACAGATCAGCTCGCCTTTCTTCACTTTGGAACCTGGTTTCACATAAAGTAATGATCCGTATGGAATATTACCGGTTGTTAAGGTGATACCCGTATTTGCGTCAACGATACGAACCTCTGTGGAACGACCGATCACGATATTTACTTTTTTACCTTCAGGACTAACACGCTCAACCGTACGCAATTCTTCGATCTCCACATTACCATCGTATTTTGCTTCAACTTTAGAAGCCGCGGTAATGTTCGATGCAGTACCACCCACGTGGAAGGTACGAAGTGTAAGCTGTGTACCCGGCTCACCGATGGACTGTGCAGCAATAACTCCTACTGCCTCGCCAAGCTGAACTAAACGTCCATTGGCCAGATTTCGTCCGTAGCATTTTGCACAAACACCTTTGCGTGATTCGCAGGTAAGCACCGAGCGGATCTCTACTGTTTCGATCGGAGATTTTCCAATTTCATCAGCAATGTTCTCGTCGATCATTTCACCAGCGGTAGAAATCAGCTTTCCTGTTATCGGGTGATAAACTTCGTTCAGGGCAACACGTCCTAAAATACGGTCGTGTAAGCTTTCAACGATCTCATCATTATTCTTTAATGCATGTGCAGTTAATCCACGAAGTGTTCCGCAATCCGCCTCAGTAATGATCACATCCTGGGCAACGTCAACCAACCTACGTGTTAAGTAACCGGCATCGGCTGTTTTAAGGGCCGTATCGGCAAGACCTTTACGCGCACCGTGAGTAGAAATAAAATACTCAAGGATCGAAAGACCTTCACGGAAGTTAGACAGTACAGGGTTCTCGATGATCTCAGATCCGGTAGCACCGGCTTTCTGAGGCTTCGCCATTAATCCCCTCATACCGCTCAACTGCTTGATCTGCTCTTTGGAACCACGGGCACCGGAATCAAGCATCATGTATACAGGATTAAAACCTTGTCTGTCTGTGCTTAATTTATCAAGTACTTTCTTGGTTACTTTAGAGTTGGTATGCGTCCAGATATCAATGATCTGGTTATAACGCTCGTTGTTGGTAATGAATCCCATGTTATAGTTACCCATTACTTCTTCAACCTGAACGTTTGCTTCCTTAATTAATTTTTCTTTTTCAGCAGGTGTCTGGATATCGCCTAAGTTGAACGATAAACCTCCACGGAATGCTGTCTGGAAACCTAAGGTTTTGATATCATCCAGGAACTTGGCTGTTTTGGCCATACCGGTTTTCTTCACAATGAATCCGATAATATCCCTTAATGACTTCTTGGTTAAAAGTTCATTGATATAACCTACTTCAAACGGAACGACCTGGTTAAAGATCACACGCCCTACTGTAGTATCAATTACTTTACTTACCAATGTTTCTCCTTCAACCCAGTTTTTTACTTTAACCTTAATATGCGCATGCAGGTCAACACGTTTTTCATTCAGGGCCACTACCACTTCTTCAGCAGAGTAAAACTTCATTCCTTCGCCTTTTACGACATCATTCGGAAGGTTCTTTTTACCCTTAGTTAAGTAGTATAGACCCAACACCATGTCCTGCGATGGTACCGCTACCGGTGCACCGTTGGATGGGTTAAGAATGTTGTGTGAAGCAAGCATCAGGATCTGCGCCTCCAGTATTGCAGCGTTTCCAAGCGGAACGTGAACTGCCATCTGGTCACCGTCGAAGTCAGCGTTGAATGCTGTACAAACAAGTGGGTGAAGCTGGATCGCTTTTCCTTCGATCAGCTTTGGCTGGAATGCCTGAATACCTAATCTGTGGAGTGTCGGGGCACGGTTTAACAGGATCGGATGTCCTTTTAAAACGTTTTCCAATATATCCCACACGATCGGTTCTTTGCGGTCAACTATTTTTTTCGCGGATTTAACTGTTTTCACAATTCCGCGCTCGATCATTTTACGGATAATAAACGGCTTGAACAGCTCAGCTGCCATTTCCTTAGGAATACCGCATTCGTGCAGTTTCATTTCAGGTCCTACAACAATTACCGAACGTGCGGAATAGTCAACACGCTTACCGAGTAAGTTCTGACGGAACCGGCCTTGCTTACCTTTTAATGAATCGGAAAGTGATTTAAGGGCGCGGTTCGATTCTGTTTTCACAGCGTTCGACTTACGTGAGTTATCGAATAATGAATCAACAGCTTCCTGCAACATACGCTTTTCATTACGCAGGATCACATCCGGAGCTTTGATCTCGATCAAACGCTTTAAACGGTTATTACGGATAATAACGCGGCGATAAAGGTCATTCAAATCCGAAGTTGCGAAACGTCCTCCATCCAGTGGAACGAGTGGACGCAATTCAGGTGGAATAACAGGAACGGTTTTGATGATCATCCACTCAGGGTGATTCTCAATATGACCATTTGCCTGGCGGAACGCTTCAATTACCTGGAGACGCTTCAATGCTTCATTCTTACGCTGCTGCGAGGTTTCGTTGTTCGCTTTGTGACGCAATTCAAAAGAAAGTGAATCAAGGTCCAAACGCTTTAACAGGTCATGCAAAGCTTCGGCTCCCATTTTCGCGATGAATTTGTTCGGATCGCTGTCATCCAGCTGAACATTTTCTTTAGGAAGATTGTCGATAATATTCAGGTATTCTTCTTCTGTCAGGTAGTCAAGATAATTGACGCCATCCTGTGCCTTGATACCTGCGTTAATAACGACATAGCGCTCGTAATAAATGATCATGTCGAGTTTCTTTGTAGGAAGACCCAACAGGTAACCGATTTTATTGGGGAGCGAACGGAAATACCAGATGTGCGCAACAGGGACAACCAGGTTAATGTGGCCCATTCTCTCGCGACGTACTTTCTTCTCTGTTACTTCCACACCGCAACGGTCACAAATAATTCCTTTGTAACGGATGCGTTTATATTTACCACAATGACATTCGTAATCTTTTACAGGACCAAAAATACGCTCGCAAAACAAACCATCGCGTTCCGGCTTATACGTCCGGTAGTTGATGGTCTCAGGCTTTAATACCTCCCCGCTTGAGCGGTTCAGTATAGCCTCAGGAGAAGCAAGGCTAATGGTGATTTTGGAAAAGTTACTTTTTATTTTCTGATCTTTTCTGAAAGCCATGTTTGATTGTTTAGTTAAATTATTTTTTTCAATAGCTGACGGTAAACCGTCAGCTATTGGAGTTTTGATTATTCCATTGTGATATCCAGGGCTAAGCCGCGAAGCTCATGCAACAATACGTTGAAGGATTCAGGTATGCCAGGTGTTGGCATATTTTCGCCTTTAACGATCGCTTCGTAAGCTTTAGCACGTCCAACCACGTCATCGGATTTGATCGTAAGCATTTCCTGCAGGATGTTAGCCGCGCCGAATGCTTCGAGCGCCCAAACCTCCATCTCACCGAATCGCTGACCACCGAATTGTGCTTTACCGCCAAGAGGCTGCTGTGTGATGAGTGAGTACGGTCCGATAGAACGGGCGTGCATCTTGTCATCCACCATGTGGCCTAATTTCAGCATGTAAATGATGCCGACTGTAGCAGGCTGATCGAAACGCTCCCCGCTTCCGCCGTCGTACAGGTATGTACGTCCGAACTGCGGTACTCCGGCTTTCTCGGTCCACTGGTCTATTTCATCCATGGTAGCTCCGTCAAAAATAGGAGTTGCGAACTTCATTCCCAGCTTTTGTCCTGCCCAGCCCAATACAGTTTCATAGATCTGTCCAAGGTTCATACGGCTTGGTACACCCAACGGGTTCAGCACGATATCAACCGGGGTTCCGTCCGCAAGGAATGGCATTTCTTCTTCTTTCACGATCTTGGCAACGATACCTTTGTTACCGTGACGACCGGCCATTTTATCACCCACTTTCAGCTTACGCTTCATTGCGATGTAAACTTTGGCCAATTGTACAATACCTGCAGGCAGCTCATCTCCAACTGTGATCTGGAACTTATCACGCTTGTATTTTCCAAGAATGTCGTTGTACTTGATCATGAAATTGTGCAGTAAGGCACGGATCTGATCATTCTTGTCTTTATCGGTTGTCCAGTTGCTTGGGTTAACTTCGAGGAAATCCAGTTTTTCCAGCAATTTCTGGGTGAACTTGGTTCCTTTGGTAATTACTTCTTCTTTCAGTGAATTGTAAACACCCTGGGATGTTTTTCCGTTCACTAAAACAAACAACTTGTCAACTAATTTATTTTTCAGGTCAGCTACTTCACCTTCGTATTCCTTATCTAATTTTTCAATTACAGGTTTTTCTTCAGCTTTTTGTTTCTTATCTTTAATGGCACGAGAGAAAAGCTTTTTCTCAATTACAACTCCTTTTGTAGAAGGTGGAACTTTTAAAGAAGCATCTTTTACATCACCAGCCTTATCTCCGAAGATTGCACGAAGTAATTTTTCTTCCGGTGAAGGATCTGTTTCTCCTTTTGGAGTGATCTTACCGATTAGAA
>JBJMLS010000109.1:0-8933 GCA_045805185.1 Bacteroidia bacterium
AACCCCGCCACTTGTTACAATAACGTTGGCAAATGGAATAGATTCCCTTGTTTTTGCATCGGTCAGCGTAATTTTAATCGCGCCGTTATTCTGGGCCATTGCCGCAAGACCGAAAGCGAAAACTGCAACTAAACTGAGGTAAAATTTTTTGAGCATAGTATCTTGTTTATAGAATTAACCTATTTAATAAGGGGGTAAAAATAGCCATCGTGTTAAAAAAACACAAAATTATTTTACATTTATCCCTAATCAACTGAAAACCAAAAGTAAAAAATTGATTTTATCCTGTAACATTTACTTTTTTTAACAATATTACAACATTAAAGAGCCAAAAGCAGCGGGCTTTTTCAGGTGGTGGCGCTTTTATTATAAGTGGTTAGGAAAGTGTTATAAATGGAGATGGGCGGTTATCTATAAACGATAAGTGGTAAAAGCCCGGAAGATAAAAGGAGGAGGATTATTACTTTCTGTTCCTTTTGTCGGCTTTGCGTTTGCTACGCTTCATCTGTTTCAATGTTCCTTTGCTCTGGATCCGCTTGTGGTGCTTTTTCACCATTTTTTTTTCCCTGCGGATCTTTTTATCTTCTTCCTTCCGCATTTTTCGCTCGGCCTTTCGCTTTGCGCGCATTTGTTTCGCGGTAATGGTCTTACTTGGCCCCGCAGAAGATTTTTCCTGGGCAGCCAGATTACTTCCTGTCAAAAAGAATAAAAAAAGAGTCAGTATTTGAAGTATCCTGTTCAATGCATATTTTTCGCATACTGCGCAACATCCACACCAAATTTTTTCAGAAAATCAACACCCTCATCGCTGGGTATTCCTTTGAACTTCGCATAAGAATTCAGGAAATATACTTTTTTGATCCCTACTGTGTATATAACCCGGGCGCAGGAAATACAGGGCGAGAGCGTAACGTACAAAGTTGATCCTTCCAATGAAACGTTATTTTTCGCCGCGTAAAGAATTGCATTTTGCTCGGCGTGCAGGGCGAGGGAACAGCTTCCCTTGCTGTCGCGCGGACAACCGACTCCCGGCCATTCCTTATCGCAATTATGTGTTCCCGCAGGAGGACCATTATACCCAAGCGAAATGATCCTTGTATCCTTCGTCAGTACGGCGCCAACCTGGGCCCTGACGCAGTGCGATTTCTGGCTGAGGTTAACCGCCAGCTCCATGTAAATATCATCAAAACTTGGTTTTTCCATATGGGATCTCAAATAAGGTACGAATATACAAAAGGTGTTAAGATAAAACTACCCGCCCTGGCTAAGCCCTCTGCTTCCTCATCGAATATCCCGCAAGAACGCAAAAATCAGCAGTAACTTTACTTCAGTAATTAGTAACTAAAAACGTTTTGACAATGAAAAAATTGATTTTTTTGGCCATAGGTGCAGCAGCGTTGTACCAGGTCGCTAAGTATTACAAGATCTCTTCTTTTGAGGATATTAAGAAATTAGTAACTCCTGCATAAGAAGAAAGATCTTAATGCTGAAAGCCGCGAAGAGCGGCTTTCTTTTTTTATGGATCACTATTATTTATTGCCTGTAGGACAAACTCATAAACTTTAGCACCTCAGCATTCACATCCTCTTTTAGCAACATCCGGAAATGATGATTGAACTGTTTCAGATCCCCCGGAACCTGCGCAATCTTTTGAAAGCATAAATTATTTGAGTGGGCTTTGTCAAAAGGAAATACCACATGAATAAAATTTTTTCCGATCTGTGTTACCCAGGCAATTCTTCTATGGGCATTTGAAACCGCGATCATCGATTTGGTCACCTCCACCTTTATCTCACCTATCCGTTTGAATTCGCTAATGAAATGCTCAAACAGCGCGCGCGAATATTCTGACTTACCCTCAAGAAGAGAAAAGACTTCATTCGTATCCATCCTATTAAAATTTCTTACGACAAAAATAAATGAAACCGATCCTTTAAAATCCTTATCCGGCGATTAAATTAACCGTCTCATCAAAAAAAAAGATCAAGGGCAAATTCCTGTTGTAGCTTTACTTCAGAAACAAGGCAGACCGGTTTTGAAATTAAATAAAGAGAAAAGCCTGATCGCCCCGCGCAACCCAACCCCGTAAGGTTGGCTTTGGATAAGAAACCCCGTAAGGTTTCGCGCAATTCCGGCAAAGGATCAGGCTTGGATCACAATACCGGAACTAAGCCCGTAAGCTTAGCTCTCCGTCACAGGAACCCCGTAAGGTTTCAAAATAAATTCCGGGAAAAAATCGCAGGATCTTTTCCCGGATTTTTTTATGGATAAGTGATCAGCGGCTTTGTAAATAGACGCGAGTTGAATACATTGGGAATTAGTCAGAAAAACTCAGGGGCGAGGTTCATGAAGAAAGACACTATATCTCCAGGTAATATTTCCCGTTATTAATTTCAATCTTATATATCCTTATATTTTCCTTCGCCGGACCGGCATTCACTGATCCGCTCTTAACATTGAACTGTGATCCATGCCAGGGACATTGCACCGTGTCGCAGATCAATGTTCCATCGGCAAGCGAGCCGCCGCGGTGAGTACAGGAATCTTCAAAGGCCACGAAGCCTGATTCCGTCCGGCCGATCACAACGCGCTTACTGTTGACGTGAAGAAGCTTCATCTGGTTCAGACCTAATTTTCCCAGATCTTTTAATTCAATTTTACCTTCCGCATCTATTACTTCTTCACTCCATCTGCCCGCTCCTGCATAGCGGTGATCGACGCCGATCTGATTTCTATGAACAAGAGTGCCTCCCAGCCAACCTGCAATCGTTAAAACGATGACTCCCGCAGCTTCCAATAGCAGAATTACGTAAATACTGATCTCATTATTCTTCCTTAACAGGAGAGCCATTGTAAAAATAAAAAGCATTGCGGTATTCAGAACAGCATGTTTGGTCGCCCTCTTCATTGCCGAACTTCCAGGGGGAACAACAGCGTAATAATCTATGATCCCCGGAATGGCCGCTATAACTGCGAAAATTATTCCGCCTGCTTCCATATATTTAGCCATCTGCCCAAAGAAAACCCTGTCCGTAAAAACTAAAATAAGATCCGAAATAAAAGCGCCGGTAAAAAAAGCAATTGGAAAAGAAACCAATATCGGATGAAGAGGGTGACCTTTGAGATTCGCTTTGCTTCTCATTGGAGTCTATTTTGTAAAAGCAAAAAACAGGAGAAAAATAAAACCGGCAACCGCGATCAATCCATGACCAACAGCGAGCCATTTCGGCAAAGGCTTACCGGTTAGATCCCTTACAATGAGCACCAATCCTCCCAATGCAGCCACAACAAAAAGCACAATGCTTTCCATTAAGCCGGGACCATGCTGATTGTTATATACAACCAATAGAATAAGTGCAGTGGCTACAAATGCGCCATGAATAAAAGCGACAAACTTCGGCGTTTCTTTTTTCTGAAGGACAAGCGCTAAAAGGTACATTCCGATAATTGCTCCAAGCGCAAATAAGCCAATGATAAGGTAAAGTGTGTTCATGATGATGTTGTTTTTTTTGGTAAATTAACTATGGCCGGGCCTTCCAAAACCTGACCGCTTATATTGAACCGGCTTCCGTGGCAGGGGCAGTCCCAGGTTTTTTCCACAGGATTCCAGTTTACAATACATTTCATGTGCGTACATACAGCGGACACGACATGCTCTATTCCCGTTTCATCCTTGTAAACCGCAATTTTTTCTCCTTTGTGCTCAATAACTTTTCCCTGACCGGGCAGGATCTTTTCCTCAGAATCAGCATTCGAACTCCAGGGAACATCCTTTATGTACTGGACAATATTGTCAGCGTTCTCCCTGAAAAACTCTTTAAAAGATTTAACGGGAGTAAAACGTTTCAAATCATAAGTTTCTTCCCAGGGGTTTTTCTTCCCCCGGATCTGATCGCTAACGATCATCGAAGCCAAGGTTCCATAGATCAATCCATCGGTTGCAAAACCGGTCAGGAAGTATAGTTTATCACTGTGCTTACCGATGTAAGGCAATCCATCCGCCGAACGGTATTGCTGCCCGGCCCAGATAAATCTTTCAGGACCGATAGTAAAGCGGGATTCGAGGTACTGTTCGAGACCCTTTACGTAATCAGCAGTATCCTCGCCCTGCCCGGTCTTATACTTATCACCGATAACCATTATGTAGTTCCTGCCTTCATGCTGATAGGACCTCACTGAGTGCTTCGGTTGATTAATCCCCCAGAATATTCCTTTGGGAAATTCACCCGATAGTAATTCCGCGGCAACACCAAATTCCCGGTAAGGGCCAAGAACACCCTGCACCATCCAGACTCCCTTGGGTGTATGAGTTGCCATAATAATATCAGCCGCTTTTACAGAACCGTTTTCTGTTTTTACAATTCCGGTTTTTTCATCAAGTTCTATTACCTGGCTATTTTCACAGATCTCACATTTTGCAGAAATAGCTTTGGCCAGCCCACGCACATACTTCAATGGATTAAACTGGGCCTGACCGTCAACACTGATCGATTTTTTGACATTGAAAGGTATTGCCGGATTTTCGGAAAGCTTTGGATCCAGTCCTGCTTCGGAAAGAGCCTCAAATTCCTCTTTTATAAAATCTTCTGTATCCTTATCTGTGTTCTCTGCAAAAAAATTAAAAGACGTTTTGTAAAAATCGCAATCAATAGAAAAGCGCTTAATAGTTTCTTCAATGAGATTCAAAGCCGATGAACGGGAACTCACAACTGCTTTCATTACATCCGCGTTCCATTTTTTGCGGATGCCTGACAAGTGCTCATCTATTGTAACATAAAGGTTGCCGGTAGAGTTCCCGGTTGTTCCCAGGCCGATCTGCAGAGCTTCCAGCACGATTACTTTTTTGCCTGCATCACTTAGAAGCATAGCAGCAGTAAGTCCGGTGATTCCGCCACCAATGATCACAACATCGGCTTCCTTATCTCCCTGCAAGGAAGGATATCCGGCGGCTCCGCTAGCTGTATTTTCCCAGATAGAAACTGTCTTCATTTACTGTTTTATAAAGTATTCCTTAATCTTAGCTTTTGTGTAATTAATAGCTTCTCTCATTGTAATCTGAGGAGGGCGGGTCAGCTCTTCCGGGTTGACAAAGACATTTACAATAGCAGGACGCTTCGAGCTCAGGGCTGCGCTAACAGCAGGTTCCAATTCAGCAGGCTCTTTAACTGTGTAGCCTTCGGCGCCGCATATTTCTGCAAAGGCTGCATAATCGGGATTAAGGAGATCCGTTTCATATTCCGGATTACCGCTCCTCGCCTCCTGTTCCATTTGAATAAGACCCAGCTTGGAATTATTGAAAATGAAAACCTTTATTGGCAAATAATATTTTACAGCTGTAACAAAATCACACATTAACATGGCAAAGCCGCCGTCGCCGCATAAAGCGATAACCTGTCTTCCCGGGTAGGCCAGTTGAGCGCCTAACGTTGCAGGAAGGGCGAAAGCCATCGAAGCCAGATCACCCGACAGTGTGAAACGCTGTGAACCCTTAATGCGCAAATTTCTCGCTCCCCAAACTGTGACTGCGCCGGTATCACAGCAAATAATTGCACTGTCACTTGCCAGCTTGCCCACTGTTCCCGCCAACACCTGCGGATGAATGGGAAATTCGCCGGAAGATTCGATCTCATCCTGCTCCTTTAACCATTTTCGCATATTTGCCTGGCACTCTTCCAGGAAGGCCCTGCTTTCCTTTTTAGAAACCATCGGTAAAAGATCGAGCAGGGTGAGCCTTGCATCGCCAACCAAAGGATTGCTTACCCTGTGCCTTTTCCCGATCTGTTGCATTTCCTTATCGATCTGGATTACGGGAATGTCATCGCCGGGATAAAAATTGTAATAAGGGAAATCCGAGCCTATTGTGATTAGAAGATCACATTCTTTCATCGCATGGAAGGAAGGCTCAGTACCTAATAAACCAATACCTCCAAGGGTAAGAGGATGAGTATCCGAAAGAATATCCTTTCCTCTCAATGCTTTAATAACAGGTGCATTGATCAATTCTGCGAACTGTATCACTTCCTGAACCGCCTCGCGCGCACCGATACCTGCAAGGATACATGGTTTTTGAGAGCCGCGAATAAGTTCGGCTGCAGATGCCAGGTCGTCTTTACAGGGGACTATGCGTATTGCACTGTCGATAAGCTGTTTTTTATGCTTAAAGTCTTTTACCTTTTGTACGGATATGTTGCTTGGAATATTTATATGGGCGACCCCATTCCTGGCGAGCGCCATCTGACAGGCTAAAATTGCCAGCTCCGGCATTTGCTCCGCGTTAACAACAGCGTGATTAAATACAGTTACGTCCTGAAACAGTGAAAGCAAATTTACTTCCTGCAAATAAGATGTTCCAAGTAAGGATGTTTCTACCTGACCGGTAATGGCCAATACCGGCGCCCGATCCATTTTGGCATCGTAGAGTCCGTTCAATAAGTGGATTGCTCCGGGTCCGGCAGTGCCAACGCATACTGCAAGCTCTCCTGTTAATTTTGCCTGAGCAGAGGCGGCAAATGCACCCGATTCCTCATGCATTACATGAATGAACCTGATCTTGTCCTGCTTACGAATGGCCTCTGTCAGCTCATTGATCGCATCTCCTGGAATACCGAAAATATATTTTACCCCGTATTCCGACAGGATATCAAGCAGCGCTTCGCAAACATTCATAAAACAGGCTTTAAAAAATATTCTCCCGGAAATACAAAAAATGTTCCTTTGGATCAAAGACAATTTCTTGTAACCCGCCGTCTCATTAAATTACCTCTGTGCACGTATTGTAATGCGAAAACTAAAATTGTTTTTGGAATACCTGCCTTAGAAATGTGGATATTTTTTCCCATTGCGGGCAGCAAACACTTCATTTCAACGCGAAATATTATTTTATTGAATAGCGAAATAACAAGTATTACGATCCTCTTCACCGTCCTTATCAGATCGCAATTCCCTGAGCCTCATTTTTTGTTCAGCGTCTGCATTATTTTTCTTTATTCGCCGACCCGATCGCGGCCGCATAATTAAGATGTCTTTTTTCGGGCATAACTTTTTGTATTAAAACGAAAAGTCCACAGGTGAAAACGAACAATAAGGAATGTGAATTACACAGAATGGCAGATTTTGTTCATTCGTTCTCCTGTGATCTTCTTCCTCAAAGCAGCATTGGCTGCAATTATTATTCAATCATCTCCCCGGTTCTATGATGTGGCAATTAGTCGCCGTTAACACCTGTTCAAGGATGCCGTCTTCTATCTCTGTTTGCATTAACAAGTCATTAACAAAGCAATAACTAGTCAGTAACAAAATTCCGCTAAATGCAGGACTATCTTTGTTGCGGAGCAGGATCAAACATTAATCATGATGAGCAAAACAATTCTATTTTCATTATTTCTCCTTCTTTCATTACTGAGCTGTAAGAAAGAAAAAGCAGTAGCATCAAATGAACCAGGCATTAATGCATTTCCTGCCGTTATGAGCCTTGATAATAAAAATAATACAGATCCATTTCGCCTAAAGGAGCCTTCTTCTGATCTTAATTCCCTATTTTTAAATCATCTCAGGTTCGGGAATGGAGGCTGCTAAAAAGAATAAAAAGTACTATTTAGAAATATGAAAACAAGCCACCTGATCACCACAAGCATTATTGTCTTGATTATTGCAGCATGCAGCTCTACCAGGAAAAGTTCGGCCTCAGTTGCCATCTCAGCGCCGGCCTCAACAACAACGACAAGTCCTTCCGTCTTCCTGGCTCCCCCGGATGGCATTTATGCTCCCGGTGATGCAGAGCTAACCGCTATCAGGAAACAATATGAGCATGTAACGCTGGACTTGTTAAAAGAAGGTCATTTGATCTATACACAAGGCGCCTGCATTAACTGCCATGGCCCTGAAAACATTTACAGTCGTGATGAAGCAAAGTGGAAAGACATTATTGATAACATGGCGCAAAAAGCGGGGATCTCCGATGCGCAAAAAGACGCTGTTTACAAATATGTTCTCGCTATAAAAGCCACGCAGGTAAAATAAGCTCATGATAAAACTTAAACAATTCTCTTTACTGATAGCTTCATTTCTTTTAATTCAGGCTTGTTACGACAAACAAGCAAGTGGAACAGAAAAAGTGATCGAAGCAAAAAAAACGTCTGCTATCAATCGCGATGCATATAATAATACCAAAGGGTACTGGAATAATGGAGAGATCATCAGTCACTGGGATTGCCCCGACAGCAGGTTTTTTCTTCCCATCGATATAAGATCATGGGATAAAACCCCGGCAGTTAATGGCCGCCTTGCAACGTACGAGGAAACAATGAACGGAACAGCCATTCACCATTACGGCGAAAAGAGAATTCCGGATGTTAAACCCTATAACATGACTTTACCAAAACTTGCCTGGCGCTATAATCCCTCCATAGGAAGAGATGAGATCGTTGTTGTGATTCAAATTGTGGAGACAGCGCAGGACACAATAGCGGGCTTCAGGTATTTAACGGGTGGTTGCGGTGGCTCAACATTGCGCGACTTCCATTTCCTGACCACCGAAGAAATTAAGGAAGCGGTTGAATAAGCACTTTCATTAGCCAAATGGCGAACGAACCAAACCCTGCCCTATTTCTTCATGTTCATTTCAACATGCTTGACCGGCGCCGGTTTATTGCCAAAAATTGCTTTATCTTCTCCTGCGCCATATAAGGTCGGCATTAAATATTTACCTTTTTGATCCCCGCGCTTTTCTACCTCGGTATTCCGCTGATCGGGATTCTTTTGCAGGTAAAGATCATTTCGCTCAGCATATACAGCCCAGGAAACTTCCTTGTTCGCTATTCCTCCTCCAATTAGTAACCTTGCATAATCTGTTTCACTATAGCAATTTGCTCCCAGCTTCCCCCCGAGAGAAAAAACAAACAATCCTTGAATTGACACCACTTCCTAACAAGCGT
>JBJMLS010000110.1:0-3610 GCA_045805185.1 Bacteroidia bacterium
CTGACCCTGGCGCTGAACTGGTAAAGCTGGCCCATCGAAAAAATATCAAAGTAGTGCCCCTTGTTGGTCCATCTTCCATTTTACTTGCTTTAATGGGCAGTGGCTTTAACGGACAGAATTTTGCTTTTGTGGGTTATCTTCCCAAGGAACAGGGAGCGAGAAAGCATCGGATCAGGGAACTGGAAAAGCTGGCGAAGAACCAGAAGCAAAGTCAATTGTTCATTGAAACGCCTTACCGTAATCTCCAGTTGTACGAAGAGCTTCTTGCGACTTTACATAACGATACGCTGCTGAATGTTTCCTGTAATATTACCCAGGCCGATCAATTCATCCGGACCGCAAGCGTGGAGCAATGGAAAAAAGATCCGGCGCCCGACATTCACAAGAAGCCCTGCATGTTCGGCGTGTACTGGTGATCAGAGAGTGGCTTTAGCGGCTTCAACAGTTGATTTTGAATTCCCGATGAAGATCTGTTTCCCTTTGATGATAACCGGTCTTTTCAGAAATGTGTATTCTTCCAGGATGTACTTCCGGTAATCTTTTTCCCTTAGTTTTTTATCCTTCAATCCAAGACTTTTGTATTTCAAGGCCACCCTGCTGAAAAGCGCCTCATGGCTTCCTGCCAGTTGAACCATTTCATCCAGCTGGCCGGGCGTGATCTTTTCAGTTTTGATATCCTGGAAAGTGAATCCCTTTTCCTTCAATCCCAGTTCCTTAATGATCCTTGCGCAGGTATCGCAGCTGGAGAGGTAATAAATTTTTTTCATCAAAAAAATTTTAGAATGTAAATGTAATTAGAATTGGCGAATGCGGAATTCTTTATTCCTTTTGGAATAATTCATAAGCATTCGCTATTTGATAATCCTTATCTTTGCGCCTCAAATTAAACAGAATGGAATCAAGGAATTATAAATTCGGAACGAAAGCCATACACGCGGGTATGGAACCCGATCCTACCACAGGCGCTATTATGACGCCCATTTACCAGACAACCACTTACGTGCAGGAATACCCGGGCAAGCACAAAGGTTACGCCTATGCGCGCGGAAAGAACCCGACCCGTGAGGCCCTGCAGAAAAATATTGCCGCATTGGAGAATGGTAAGTACTGCCTTTGCTTTTCAAGCGGAATGGGTTCCATGGATGCTGTTGTAAAACTCCTTCGTCCTGGGGATGAAGTGATCACCGGCGATGACCTCTACGGGGGATCTTACCGTATGTTCACGAAGGTCTTTATCAATTTCGGAATTAAGTTCCATTTTGTGAACATGACCGACGCGGAGAACATTAAAAAATATGTGAACGCCAATACCAAATTGATCTGGGTGGAAACACCTACCAATCCAACAATGCAGATCATTGATATCGCCGCCTGTGCAAAGATCGCTAAGGAAGCCGGCAGTATGCTTGCGGTTGATAATACCTTTGCCTCGCCCTACCTGCAAAATCCTTTGGAGCTGGGAGCGGATATCGTAATGCACTCGGTTACCAAATACCTTGGCGGGCATAGCGATGTGGTGATGGGAGCGCTGGTGATGAACGATGACAAGCTTTACGAACAACTTGCGTTTATACACAACAGCTGCGGGGCAACACCCGGACCCATGGATAGTTTCCTTGTGATGCGCGGGATCAAAACTTTGCATTTGCGGATGGAAAGGCATTGTTCCAATGGAAGAAAAGTAGCAGAGTTCCTGAAGACACATCCGAAAATTGAAAAAGTATACTGGCCCGGTTTTACAGATCACCCTAACCACGACATTGCTAAAAAGCAAATGCGGGATTTCGGGGGAATGATCTCTTTTGTTCTTAAGAATGAAAGTATTGAAGATACTTTCCGGATCGCCTCCTCCTTTAAAGTATTTTCCCTGGCTGAATCACTCGGCGGAGTGGAATCACTGATCAATCACCCGGCAACCATGACCCATGCCTCAATTCCGAAAGCGGAACGCGAAAGGGTGGGAGTGGTGGACAACCTGCTGCGCCTGAGCGTTGGCGTGGAGGACATTGAGGACCTGCTTGTCGACCTGAAACTCGCATTGAGCTAATTTACCATTTGTACCGGTATTTAGCCGCTTTACCACATTTGGATTTTGGGCTTTTTTTTTATAACTTTATTTGGTCAAAAATGGGGTCTAAAGGTCCTGTTCAAAAATAAACAGATCAGCTAACATGAAAAAAACATTTACTTTATTATCAGCGCTTGCATTTTCAGCAGGCATTTACGCGCAGCAAATTCAGCCTTGTTATACCGACCAGGCCATGCAACATGTATTTGACAGCGATCCAAGCGCTAAGGCGCGTTATGAGAAAGCTTTACAGGATGCTCAGTTTTCACAGGACTATCTTTCGAAGATGGCGGGACCTAACCAGGTCAATGTCGTTTATCCAAAGGATACCATACCAGTTGTATTTCATATCCTTCACCAGGGCGGAGCAGAGAATATTTCCAATGCTGCGGTTTATGCTGCATTAGCTGAGGTGAACAGGGTGCATTCCAAAACCACTTCCGATACGGCCAACATTGACCCGTATTTTGCGGGCGTAATGGGAGCCAATAATATAGTCTTTCAACTGGCTACCAAAGATCCGAATGGTAACTGTACCAACGGGATCATCAGGCATTACGATGCGAATACCGATTGGCAGCAGGGGGTTACCAGTAATTATGCATACTCAGGAACAGGGACCAACAGGTGGAACCCTACCAAATACCTGAACATTTATATTGTAAGGCAAATCATACCCCCAGGAGGGAGTACCGGGGGGGGGACAATTGTAGGTTATACTTATCTTCCAGGATTGTATTCAAATCAACCTCAGGATGCAATTGTTTACCACTATGCATTCCTGGGAGGAACTCAGGCGCGCTCACTGGCGCATGAGATCGGTCACTGGCTCTGGCTCTCCCATACATTTGGGAACAATAATAACCCGGGAACAACTTGTGGAGATGACGTCCTGACGGCCGGTTCGGCCGGAACCGGGGTAACAGACGATACACCGATAACTGTGGGATTTTTTAGTACCTGTCCTGTCCAGGGTTCCGCTAACAGCTGCGATGCAAGCAATCATGCCAACGTTCAGAACGTAATGGATTATTCCAGCTGTCCACTTGATTTTACCAATGGCCAGATCAAAAGAATGCACAATACATTGAACCTTTCTACAAACGGGCGAAATAACCTCTGCACGCCAGCAAATAAAATTTTTACCGGGATCCGCAATCCGCAGATCTGTTCTCCAAGCGCTGAGTTCCGTTCCAACAAACGCGTGGTTTGCGCCAATTCAACGGTACAGTTCTTCGACAGTACTTTAAACGCGCCGGTAACTGCCTGGCAATGGTCATTCCCGGGTGGAACACCTTCCACATCCACGGATTCGATGCCGATCATTACTTACAGCACTCCAGGAGTTTATGCAGTTACGTACACAGCTACCAATGTTACTGGCTCCAACACGATCAATAAGAGCGGCTACATTACCGTTGTGAGCAATACCGCCACCTATACCGGACCTTATTCTGAAAGCTTTGAATCGATCATTGTTCCCAATTCCGACTGGACGATCAACAACCAGTTCGGGAACGGCTGGACGCAAAGCAGTACCAC